>CALZJI010000063.1 GCA_945787615.1 uncultured Chromatiaceae bacterium
CCAGATTTGGGTCAGATTTGGACAATCCGATTGAGCAAGACCGCAGGACTAGCCCGGCTAATTCGAGGATTTTGCGATTGAGGATTGGTCAAAGATGGCCCGAAGATGGGATGCGAAAATCATAAGTTATTTTTTCGCGGGCCCTAAGTGTGAATAGAAGACGTAACGCTTCAAGTAATCGCTAGTCTAGTCAACGAAAAGATTTGGTTGAGAACAGTCTTTGATGTATCCCATTCGTATCCATTTTAGCTATAAACATGTTGACCAACCGTGGGGAGGGGCTAATAATTTTATTCGTGCGCTGCGCTCAGAACTCTCTAAAAGTAAAGGTTTTCAGTTTGCGAATTCGATTAAAGATGAATGCGATATAATGTTGATGAATCAGCTAGGTACCGGCCCGGGTGGAAACGGACGAAATGTACCATTAAAGCTGGTTCGTCGATTGACAGGCAGGTCGTATATTGAGTTTAAAGGAAGAGACGAACGTATAAGGAAGCTGGTTGTTCGGGCAGTCAATCTGAATTGGCATGCGCATAAAAGAGGATTGCGAAATTTTCTATGGGGGCAATGGTGTGATCGTCAAACCCTAGCTTTGCTGAATATGGCCGATACGGTGATTTTCCAGAGTGCTTACCAGAGAGAATTTTTTGTAAAGGCGGGCTATCGAGGCAAGAATGAAAATGTGGTCATACACAATGGTGCAGATAAGTCATTCTTGTGTGAAAGACCACGTTATCCAAAACTCGGTAAGCGGCTTAGGGTGATTTCCTCGACAGCAAGTCCGCGGAAGACAAAGCGGCATGAATTAATTGCGCAGCTTTCTATGCTGAAAGATGTGGATGTGAGGCACTTGGGAGCCTGGCCGAAAGACGTTGATGTTGCTCAAGTGCAGCTGTTAGGAATGCAGCCCCGAGAGAAGATGGTGGAGGAGATGAGCAACTCTCACTATTTCCTCCATACGGCTACTAGGGATCCGTGCCCCAACGCAATCTTTGAGGCGATATGTATGGGTTTGCCGGTGATCTACAGCTCCGGCACGGGTAGCAGTGCCGAAATTGTCGGCGAGAACGGGATGCCGTTGGATGAGAGCGATCTTAATTACACTATCGAACAAGCTCGTGCCCAACTCGCAGAGTTACGCGCAGTCGTTTTAGAGAATCGTAGTAATTACGTTATAGGCTGCGCCGCACAACGCTATAAACAAGTATTTGAGAACTTGGTGTCAACATGACGCATCAGGATTTTGAGCTCTACGCGGTGGAGAAGCCGTTTGGCGCTAAAATGCCAGCAACTTGGATTACTGCTTTTCGGGAGGTGGTTCGCGATGACGCTTGCGACCTAGATGAGCTAAGTGTCTTGGACGTTGGTTGTGGAGATGGTCGTATTTATCCGTTTTTATTAGAAGAGGGTTTTAGTGCACAAAACATTCACGGTGTAGAGGTTTCAAAGGCACGTGTTGACCGTTGTCATGCACTTGGATGGCGTAATGCTGTATACGTATCCAATAGTACAAGGTTGCCGTACCCTGACGCGCACTTCCATATTATTAACTTTATGGAGGTGATTGAGCATATTCCCGAAGCAAAAACAGATGCAACGCTGAGTGAACTACATCGTGTGTTAGCGGAAAATGGCGTGTTGTTAATTACAACTCCGAATTATCCGGTTAAACGCTTCTATGATATCTATGCGGCAGTTGTACACGGAAAACGAGAACGGTGGAGAGATGACCCTACTCACGTTTCTCTATATAACCATTCTCAGTTGAGAACCAAGTTGCAACAGTTTTTTATCAACATACGATCTCGCTCGTTCAAGGACGGATTCTTATATAAGTATATTCGTCATCCCTTTTTCAGGCACAAAATCTTCTTCTTGTGTACTAACAAGAGTTCGTTTGGCGCATGAATCGTCTGCCTGTCCTGCACGTCGCGGTCAAGTTGTATTAGAGTCGGATGGAACCGTACGGGTCTCATGCTATTGGCGCTCAAAGTGGTATGTCATACAAGGTGCCGTGGCGAGCGTTTCAGGAGATTTGACGGTGGTCGGTGTATCGCATGGATAGTAATAAGTACGATCTTGTTTTGGTAATTGAGTATTACCGCTCCGTGGCCTATTACTTGAGCGTCATTAAATACCTTGCTCCGGACGTCAGGATCGGTCTCTACGTGGTACCCATGGACGAGAAGTTACTAGCGAAAAACAGGGAAGCGCAATCGGATTTTATAGACGCGTGTGTTTCGTTTGGCGCTAAACTGATTGAAGGGAACAATATAGAGGCGAACGTCTTATTAATCCCTCAGCGCGTTTATCGAGACGACGCGAGAAAGCTAATCGCCGGGATCAATGCCAGGAGGAAAGTGGGTGCTTTGACCCTCGCGTGGGCAGGTATTCCTCAGCATGATCAATTTTTCGAACAATTAGGTATAGAAGTAGCGTTTGTGATAGATAGAAGATTTTTGGATCACCTGCTATCCAAGAGAGGCGACAAAACGGTTTTTCAGAACAGGAAACTGATTGAAGTCGGGCTGCCATTTATGCGTTACCCGGTATTCGAACATGTGACTGTAGACTACGTAGTCGCTATTCCTACACCATTTAGTTTTGCGCATGAAAACGATAAGTGGATGTTTATGGAAACGGTGCTGTCTCTATTCGAGAAAATGCAACCAAACGATATAATTGCCCTTAAAACGCATAACGGGATGGATAGAGATCAGTTTTCCTCTGGGAGGTATCGTTGGCTGGGTTCACTGCTTGGTCGGATACCAAAGTTCGACTCTAGTCTGCGTAAAATCGCGAAAGCAACGCAGGGGCATACTACAGGCTTTTTTTGGGGGCGACTCTATACTTCATATCTTTACGAGAAAGTATTAAAAAGGGCAGTGCCTTTTTCAAGAATGACCGAGTTCAGCCAGTTTGCTTTGGAAGCGTTCCTGCCGGGCGTCAGAAAAGGCGTGATAGGTGGATTGAGTAATACGACTTGGGGCGCGTTGTACGCTAGCATCCCATATTACAATTGTGTCGATGTAACTGTGCAGCAGAGGGATGCTAAAGACCGGTTGTATGGAAAGAAAGATGCGACCATAACGCTTGAGACTAATCTTGATTATTACGCTGTGCCCTATTGTAGAGGGGATCTAAGGTTCGACACATCGCATTTCAACATCCTTGCTGAATCCACTAGGAACGCCGATTTGATCGCGGAGATCCGAAAACAAATCAACCTTGCAAAGGCGGAGGCAGTAGAGCCAGCGGCGACCACATGCCTGTGAATAAGGTTTTAATCGAGTATTGGGTCTAATCCCAGCGAGGGGGATCGAAAGGGATTCTAGGAATAGATACTGCGCCGCTTTGTGGACAGCCGCCAATTGATTCGGCCTGTGAGGCAGCCAAGCAATCGAAGATTTTCAAAGATCTCGTTGTTTCTGCGGACGCCCAGGAAATAATAAAGGTTACTTGCTCACTTTGCGTAGATACGCCGTCCCTAAGACCGCTCGAACCGCCACAATGTTCTCGTTCCCGTAGTAGAAAGTATACGAGCGGAACGGCGCGTGCGGCCCATCGTGGTTTCACACGCCATATCACGCCATTTGGATGACTAACTACCTATTCGAGATGTTTCTTTTGAACGTTTTGGTGGGGGATGTCGCTCCGAGCCGTTGTGGATAAATTGTTTACTGAATTTTCGCCTGGCGCACTTGTCGTCGGAGGCAGCAGGCCTAGGGATGGTATGTCCGTTGAGCATCGCGCTGTTTCTTCGATACCGAACCGAGTAGCTGCCCTAAAGTGGCCGATTTGAACTCCGAGCAGTTGCGGGCTACTTTGCTTATGACGGATACCTCGGTTTTCAGGGAAGGGGACGCGATGGAATGGCCTCACGCTTGTTGTAGTGGTTCACTTAGATGATTCGTAAAGGTAGGCATTATGAGAAAGATTTCGGCTGTAATTAACGCTAGATTGAGTTCGACAAGGGTCCCAAAGAAGCTCATTCGCCCCTTCGGTGGTTCTACATTGATCGAGATTGCGCTGGAAAAGCTTAATCGCATGGATTTCTTTGAACACCGTTATCTCGCTGTAGCAGATGCTGAGCTTATAGAGATCGGACGGCGTTATCCCAATGTCGAAGTATTAGTTCGAGATCCGGCTTCAATACAAGCGGGCGTGAATCCTCCGTCCGTCTCATATGCTCATTTTTTGAAAGTTCCGACGGAGTATATTTTTATTTTCAATCCATGCCAACCTTTGTTAAGTATTGAATTGATAAAGAAGGCATACGACTATTTTCAGAGTACTGCTTTTCAGTCGTACACCTCGGTAATTCCTACCAGAGATTGGATATTTGATGAATCAGGTGATTGCCTGACCCGAAAAGATCCCAACAATTATACTACGAATAAAGGAGAGGTGTTTTTTAAAGCGGCCCATTCATTCCATATTGTTGGTAAGACTTTCTTTGCTGAGCATGGTTATCTCTGGACGTGGAGCAAGGATGACCCTCATCTGCTCGAAATCGATCCTAACGAAATCATCGATGTCGATACAGAACTTGATTTTGCGATCGCTAATAGTGCTTATATGCTAAAACAGGATTTTGACAAATGAAGCGGAAACTAGCCGTAGTAATTACCAATAGAACGAATTATTCGAAATTGAAACTTGTTCTTCGCGCTCTCCGGGAGTATGACCATATAGCTATCGAGATTATTGCTAGTTCGTCGATTCTACTAGAGCGTTATGGAGCGGCGTATCGAGACCTTGAGGCCGATGGTTTTAAGGTCGATGTGAAGATCGATTGTTTACTGATGAATGACAGCCATGAGTCGATGGTCAATACGGTTGGGTTGTCTATGATACAGCACTCGAGCTATTACGCGAGTTTCAATCCTGATATGCTCCTTGTCGTTGGTGACCGTTTTGACATGATAGCACCAGCTCTTGCGGCGGCGATTATGAATATTCCCATCGCACATATCCAGGGTGGGGAAATTAGCGGGAGTATAGATAATAAGATCCGTGATGTTATATCCAAGATCTCTTACTTACATTTCGTCGCGACAGAGGTTAGCAAAACTCGGCTTACCCAATTTGGGATGGATCCTGAAACTATATTCAATTATGGGTGCCCAGCCGTTGACTATATAGCGCAAATCGATATTGGCGACAGGTTCAACAGTGATAAGCTGCACAAGAAGCTGAAACATCCAATAAATATCACAGTTGATGAGGATTATTTTTTAGTGTTGCTTCACCCAGATACAACTAACGAGGATGATGTAGACATGAGGATCGTTCTCAAAGCGGTGGCAGCCTTCAATAGGAAAACGCTTATTTTCTATCCCAACGTTGATGCCCACAATACGTCTATTCTAGGTGCGATTAGTGAATACCGACACTTGGAGTATTTCGATACAATCAAACACCTTCCTCTTGAAGGATTCGTTCACGTAATGGGGCATTGTGCCTGTATGATCGGTAATTCTAGCGCGGGTATTAGAGAGGCAGCTTCCTTCGCCGTACCGGTGGTAAATATCGGGAATCGACAGGAAGGGCGGGAAAGAAATCCAAATGTGATAGATGTACCCTGTGATCATCAGGCCATCGTTGATGCGATAAATTATGGGCTGCGCACGGAGTTTTCCAAGTCTAACAATTTCCACAAAGAGAACTGTTCTAAGATGATAGCAGCAGAAATCGCGGCGCATATGGATACGCAGCTCAGTATGCCAATCTTGCCCGCTAAGGTTTCTTCTTAAAGCTTTTTAGTGATTAAATGCTCTTACTAGATCATAAGTGGTTTTGTAACTATCCGACGACATTTATATTCTTGGCGTTGCAAATTACGAAAGTTATGAGAGTAGCGCGTCGTTGCTTCGAATACCGAATAGGGGTGATCAGATCGATTATGTTTGTATAGGTGAGAACTGAGTTACTCGTCTTAAGCGTACGTATACATCCCTCCGCGAGGAATTGACAATCGCCTGAAACATTTCGGTTTGGACGTTACGGTGCTGTTGAGTACCTCATTTAACGTCAATCGCGAACCTATCGTAGAAACGCCAGAAGATACACTAATCTGTGCCTTTGGTACCTCGATCGACTACTTGGTTATAGAAATGCGTCTGGTAGACTGCGAACTGTATCGTCGTTTCGAGCTCGTTACTCAGATGACCAAGGAACGAAACGAGAAAATGGTGGATGAAGATGAAGCGCATCCCGAATCGAACGCTGTCATTTCGTTAGATGTTTTTATGTTGGGTCGGCCATAAAAAGCGTAATGAAAGTTTTTAATATCTTTTTAAACGAACCTGACTTTTACGAGCATATCGACTTTTCGAAATACTCTATAATTCGCGGTGTCTACCGCCTCGGTGACAATGTACCATTTGGGGATATCGATGCGGTCATGGTCGGTCTCAAGGATGTGGTCGATGATGACTTCCTGGCGGTATTTCCCAACGCCGCTTTTGTGGTATCCAACACCACCGGGACGGATCACATTCAGACGAGTCGCCCCATTGAGGTTATCAACCTAGATCCAACGGAAATCGAGGAGGTGAGTGCAACGGCGGAGTTTAGCCTGGCCCTTATGCTTGCGCTGGTACGGAAAATCCCGTTCATTCAGCGGAACCAAGTTTCGGATCGGAAGATCTATCGAGGCACGCAGCTTCGTGGGTTGCAGCTAGGTATCATAGGATTGGGACGTTTGGGGCGACGAATGGCGCGTTACGCCGAAGCACTCGATATGAAATGGACATCATTCGACAAAGACAGTTCTCTAGCCGAACGTGAAGAGCTGTATCGCAAGTCAGATTTGATCAGCGTACATATACCTCTACGTGATGAAACGGTAGGTTTTATCGGTTTCAATGAATTCGCAATGATGGAACGGAAGCCGTACCTAATTAATTCATCGCGACCACAGATTATCGCCAAGGAAGCCTTGTTGGATGCCCTAGAACGGAACTTGATTAAGGGATTCGCCATGGATTTTATCAATTATGACGCGAGTAGTCATTGGGATCCGGACTTGGAGAAATATGTGGGTGAGAGACTGCTACTTACTCCCCATATCGGGGGAAATACTAATGAGTCTGTAGCTTACACGGCTGAAGTGGTACTGTCCAAGTGGGTGGCGCGGGTACAGAGTTGTTTGGAATCATAAATTTAAAAGGCAAACTACAACAGCTTACCGGCCGGAATATCCTTTGGTCACTCAAATGAATACTATACCCGTGGCGTTTGAGATTTAGGTGTCAATAGCACGCCCTCTTCATTCCATGTCTGCGTTGAAACTCCTCGCAATAGTCCGGCTATTACTCGTCATTTCGCCTTGCCACTAAATGAATATGACGCAATCTTAACACCTAAATCTCAAACGCCACGGGTATATGTGGCATTCTTGACTCGGAACCCGGGGAATGAACCGAAACTCCCTTTGTTTTCTCCGAAAGATGCGTTAGAAGCCGTTAAGGTGAGGAATCGCGTAGTATTTATTGTGAGCCGGAGGAAAAAGAACGGAGCGTATGGTTTCCCAAACAACTATATTGAGAAGGAACTTGGAGTTCCCGCAACCACTAGAAATTGGACTACGATAACCAAGATGTTGGGTTTGTTATCATCAAGAGTATAATGGTTACCAAGTAAATCTAACAGACCATCAACCGCACCGCTACGCTCCGTGGTTGTATACCGCAATTGTAAGACGATTACCGTAAGAACGCATCGAGGCAACGGAAATGAAGCACCATTTGCGTCTTTCTACATGCCTTCCGTCTTGAAACTACTCAACTTTTCCAGAAACAAGCGCAGGCTATTTTTTCATAAGGACACGTATTAAAAACATCGTTGTGTCGCCGACATCAACAGTTAAAACTCGCCTGAGGTTGGTGGCAGAGATCCGAGTAAAGTGGCTTGGCGCGGAAACGGGGCACGGGCATAGGGAGAAATGCGGATTAGCGCTATCCCAATCTTCATCCATTCTATTTATACTGGCGTGAATGAAGTGTGATTAACCGAGCGAACAATAAATGCGCACTAGATTGCCATCTTCAGGTCAAGCGGGATACTTAACCGAATCCGTTGGTCGGAAGGCGCCTCTGGGTCACGATAACGTCCGCGTGTTGGTGCTCGGAACCGGTCAAATGGGTTCCGGGATCGCTCGGCGTGTGACTGAGAAGCAAGGGCTTGAGTTAGTCGCGGCTTGCGCGCGAAGGACGCAACGTGCCGGTACGGACGTTGGACGAGCGATCGGCCTCGGCGTAGACCTTGGGATCCGGATTGTGACGGACCTAAACATCGCTATTGAACAAACTCGCCCACATGTGGCGATTCATGCTACATGCTCGAGACTGGGTGATGCCATGGAGGAGATTACCACGCTCCTGCGCCAGAATGTCCCAGTTATTTCTATCGCCGAGGAGATGGTGTATCCGGCTGCAAGTTCTCCCGCGATCGCCGAGGAGTTGCATCGCTGTGCGGTTAAGCATGGCGTGGCTGTTCTTGGGACCGGTATCAACCCTGGCTTTGTGCTGGACTTACTCGTCATCACGCTAACCGGTGTCTGTACGGATATAAAGTCGATTACCGCAAAACGCGTCAACGATCTCTCACCCTACGGTCCTTCCGTGCTTTCGAGTCAAGGCGTTGGCCTTTCACCGGAGTCATTCGACATGGGTATAACGAACGGCACCGTCGTCGGTCATTTGGGTTTCGCACAGTCAATTCACATGATTGCTGACGCGTTAGGTTGGGTGATCGATCGCATCGATGAGCGTCGGAAGCCCATAATATCGACGGTACGTCGCCAAACGCCCTTCACTATCGTGGAGCCCGGGCAGGTGGCGGGGTGTTTTCACACGGCCGTGGCATATCGGGAGGGTAAGCCGGTTATTCGGCTTGTTCATCCTCAGCAGGTTCACCCGCAACTGGAAGGATTAGAGACAGGCGATCATATAGAAATTGTAGGAACGCCAACGGTGCAGCTGACCGGCAGTCCAGAGATCCCGGGTGGGCAAGGTACCATTGCCTTGGCGATCAACATGATTCCCCGTGTGCTGAACGCCACACCGGGGCTTCACACCATGGCGGACCTGCCAGTTCCGGCGGCAATGATGGACGACGCGAGGATTTTCGTGTCCCGCGGCGCTGACAAAACGCGAGTTAAAGGATAGACATGAATCGTGCCTAATTTAATCGACAAAGGAACTTGGGTCGAGATTGAGCGCATCGTACTCGCCGCCGGAGAGCGCGCCCCGCAGGTCCCCGACGATACGCAGCGGGTTCCGTTGGTGATGCGAGTGAAGGGCTTTCTAATGGCGGCGGCTACCGTGGGTACAGAAGTTGAGGTTGTCACAGCGGCAGGTCGCGTCTCGCGTGGGATGCTCAGGGAGGCGAATCCGGCTTATAGCCATACGTTTGGCTCTCCGATCGGCGCGCTGGCCGGCATCGGAGGCGAGGTACGCGCGATGCTACGGGATCAAGGGCGCATCCGTTAATGAGTCACACGAAATACGAAGACCTTATGGCTCAGCGGGCCGAGATCATGCGGCAGTCAGTCGGGCTTGACTACGCGCAGTATACAACAGGGGCGCTTGCCTTCGACTACGAACGATTACTTACCGACACCGGCTATAACGTAGAAGCCGCGGCTGCGGTACAAAGCCATACGGCGGTGGGTAACACACCGTTGGTGGAGCTCGAAAACGTCACGGCATTGGTGCGTGTTGTGGCGAAACCGGGAAAAGGCGCGCGTATCTTCATTAAGGACGAAGCCGCAAACCCGTCGGGGTCGTTCAAAGACCGCCGTGCCTCGCTCTCGATTCATGAGGCTAAGAAGCGTGGCTATCAGGGCGTGGTGGCGGCCACTAGCGGAAATTACGGTGCTGCGGTGGCCTCGCAAGCCGCCAAGGCTGGGCTACGTTGCATCATCGTCCAGGAGGCCTTCGACAGCCGGGGCGTTGCGCAGCCAGAGATCGCAGAGAAGACGCGCGCTTGTGAGGCCTATGGCGCTGAGGTCATCCGCCTTTCGGTCGGTCCAGAGCTATTTTATGTTTTCCTGGGTGTTCTCAAGGATACCGGATATTTCAACGCCTCGCTGTATACGCCGTACTCGATTTTAGGGATAGAAACGCTGGGTTATGAGCTCGCCGGGCAGGTGCGGCACCAGACGGGGCGTTTTCCCGACGTAGTGATTGCGACACATGCCGGGGGGGGTAATGTCACCGGCACGACACGGGGATTACGGGCGGCCGGTGCCGTGGACACGGAAATGGTCGCTGCCAGTGTTGATCTGTCTGGGTTGCACATGGCCTCCGACCACGACTTCAACCGCAAATCCTTTACCACTGGCCATACGGGTTTTTCCATGCCCTTTACGACCTGGCCTGATCGCGTGGACGTTCCGCGTAGCGCAGCAAGGCCATTGCGCTACATGGATCGTTTTGTCACGGTCAGCCAGGGCGAAGTGTTCTACATTACGCAGGCGCTGGCGGAATTGGAAGGACTAGAACGGGGGCCGGCGGGGAATACTGCGCTGGCTGCGGCCTTTGCTATTGCACGGGAGCTCAATGAAAACCAGGTTATCGTGGTTCAGGAGACCGAGTATACGGGGGCCGGAAAACACCCCTTGGCACAACTTAATCTGGCGAGACAGATGGGTGTCGATGTGGTGCGCGGCGATCCCAAAGGCAACAAGCCGGGTGAACGAATCGTGATACCTGAGCATCCCGTGCAGATCAATATCGTGGATGTGGATCTCGATCACGTTCGCCGTTCCTATTTAAGTAAAGCTATCGACACGTTGCCAAAAGGCACCCACTTGAGCGATGTCGATTTTGATTTTTTAGTTGCCGAAACTCGAACTAACCGACAATATGTCCAGGAGGTCGTTGATGCGTTGCAGAGAAAGACCGGATGATTTTGAGTCGCGGCGCCAACGGCTGCGGACGATGTCAGACGAAGCCCTTCATGCCCACTTCTGGGGCCTCGTGGATAAGATTATTGCGCCCCTTATCGAAGAGGCACGAACGCATACGACACCGTCCATCGAGCGCTCCGTGCTTCTGCGCATGGGGTTTTCCAGTATCGAAGCCAAGGCGCTGGTTGAGCAAATGTTCGAGCGCGGATTACTCGGACACGGTGCCGGCCGCCTTGTGCTCGAGCTGGCAAAGCGTAAGAGGGTGTCAATGCGCGAAGCAGGGGTTGCATTATTGGCGGGACGTGACTGGACGGAGTTACCCTTATGATAAGCGCTCGCTATTTGATACGGCACGGCTTGGGTGAGACTAAAGTCGAGTTAGGGGATTGCTGTCCCGGATTGCGTTACGCTCCACCCGGGCTACGTGTAGTGCGAAAAATTGCGTGGAAGACCGTAGTAGGAGGCCCCGAGGCGAACTACGGCCAACACATTTTTCCATGGAACTTGGTTAATGAAACTCTCACCCGATAAAAAACTCGACGTGCGTGAAGTACTCAAAGATTTGGACCGCTACCGGCCACGGCGTAAAGGCTGGGGTTGGCGCAAGCGGGTCCCGGGGCATCGTATTGGCCCCTTTGAGTACAAAGACGCCTCGGAAAATCTTCATAACTCGGTGCCGTTGGCGGCGGCCCACGCCTTTGAAAACATCGATCCGCAATGTGACTACGTAGTCACGACGGAAATCGCATCGGGGCGTTTCGAGGA
>CALZJI010000064.1 GCA_945787615.1 uncultured Chromatiaceae bacterium
CGCTTCAGCCGAGCCCAGGGAGTTGATTTGTAACTTCAACCCTGTGATACCCAGACGACGCCATAACCGCTGCGTCATTAAGATTAGCTCCGCGTCGACGTCGGGTCCCGGCATACCGAACGCCTCCACGCCTAATTGGTGAAACTGACGGTAACGCCCCTTTTGAGGTCGTTCGTGACGAAACATAGGCCCCATATACCAGAATCGCTGAATCTGGTTATATAACAATCCATGTTCGACTCCCGCACGAACGCCCCCCGCCGTACCTTCGGGACGCAAAGAAAGACTGTCTCCATTGCGGTCTTCGAACGTATACATCTCCTTTTCAACAATATCGGTCACTTCACCAATCGTTCGTTTAAAGAGCTCGGTCTTCTCGACGATTGGCGGACGTATCTCCCGGTAGCCGTAGCTCCGCAGTACGTCACGTATAATGTATTCCAGATGCTGCCAGTGGCCCGTTTCGTCCGGTAGCAAATCGTGCATACCGCGAATGGCTTGGATACTCTTAGACATTTGACAAGAATAAGTAACGTTTAATTAACCACTAATTATATGTTAACGCCATAGCCCTGGGCCATGCCCAATGGATTCTTTTGGCGCTGACTCGCGACGTTTACGCAAACCTCTGCTTCCGGTGGACATTGGCCGCCATGCTGCGCAGCCTCCAACAAACAAGTGATGACACGGAACCTAGAGCGACCGTCCCGACGTACGCGAAAGCCGCAAATTAATCGCGCGCGCCTACCTTGAAACGCGCGACGTCACGGCCCCTACGAGTAACGACCTCAACGGGCTCGCCATTGTATTCTACCGACACGCCAGGCGCATAACCCAGCACCACACTAAACGGCGGAACCCCCTCAACGGTGCTCGTTGAACCGGCTTTCCCGATACGCGAAACTAACCGCAGGTCAGTGGCATCATACACTTCCACCCAGGAATCGGCAGAAAAATGCAGCGTGACATTTGCCTGCGGTTGAGCTGGAACATCCGCCACCGGTTCGTCGACAAGTTCAGGCGGTGTTTCCACGGTGGATGGCGCCGATTCCGCCGATTCATCTGCCTCGGGAACAAGATTGACCGTTATCTCTTGAGTCACGGTACCGTTCGGTGCCTTACCCGGCAATCGAACCGATTCATCCACCGGCGCAGCACCTTCAACCGGTTCCGATAAGGGAAGCTGAATATTCGGCAGGGTGACTTCGGCCTGATTCTCGGTTTCCTTGAGCATCCGATATACGCCATTGCCTATCCAACCCACACCTGCAACACCGACGAGGACTAATACCAATGTCCCCAATGTACCCCACGGAATATTGGCGCCATGGGCACCCGATGCCATGACGTTTCTAATGGGCGATAAGGCGGGCTCTTCAGCTCCGGTCGCCTGATCGAACGCCTTTATGATCGGGTCGGGTTCTAGCGCAAGTAAACGCGCATAGTTTCGTAAATAGCCCTTAACAAATACAGCACTGGCGAATTGGTCAAATTTATTGTGCTCGATGTCAACCACGTGGCGAACATTGATATGAAGGTCTTGCGCCACCTGCTCTTCGGTCAAGCCGCGGGACCGCCTCGCTTGCCGAAGCCGTTCTCCCACATCGAGGTCTGAAACCCCTACCTCAAATTCGCCGTTAAACGACTCGGGACGTTCGTCCATTTATCCCTCTCCCGTCTTGATCTCTATCCTACCGTAAGCCGTCAGCACGTTTATAAACTCACGAAATCTTGCTAGCAGACGCCCCAGGCAAAACGGGCATCACACGCTCTTCCCGAGGACCGTTGTTTAATCCTAAAGAACGGGATCTGTTAATTATCCTTTTCATTGTTAGCGCTATCACCTTCCTTAGGCAAGGTGACGTCTAAACCATTCTCTTCGCTCTCTACCTCGTTCATCGCATCCGCGGCTTCCATCGTCCTAAGCAATTCAGCTTCGTGAGAGTGTGCAAACCGCTTTTTCAGAATGTCACCATAATTGGCGACCATCGCCCTATCGCCCAGTTGTTCCTCTATACGTATTCCTAACCACACTAACTCCGCCGTTGGGGCGGCAACATCGAAATAACGCTCAAGATAAGCGCGTGCTTTAAGGTACTCCCCTTTATCGGATTGCAACCTGGCCATCTGAGATAGTGAATGGGGCAATTTGGGCTGGTATTCTAGTGCCCGTTCAAAATAGCTTTCTGCTTTTTCTTTATCCGGCTCGCGTAAAGCACAACGCCCAGCATTTTCGTAGGCAAGGTATGGGGTAGCATAATTCGAATTTTGCGCAGCGTTCAGAAAAAGCGATTCTGCCTCACCCAATCGATTGCGCGAACAAAGAAAGACAGCAAAATTATTCTGTAAGTTAGGGTCATTCGGCTTCAGCTCAATCGCGCGGCGGAAATGAAAGTCCGCCTGCTCCTCTTTCCCGAGTTGCTTATAGACCTCGGCGACGTAATGATGCGCCCTCGGCAAATTCGGATCCAATTTGACCGCCTTTTCTAGCCGTTCCTGGGCTCGTTCGTACTCGCCGCGTTTCAGATAACCGAGTCCGATATCGGCGTAGATTCTCGCCAATTCTTGGTCTTTTTCGGTTTGCGCGGCCCGATCCATCGCGCAGCCTGCCAGCGCTAGAGATAATGTCACCACAGGCAATAGTCTAATCACGGGCCGGCAAACTCCGCCTGACCGGCTCCGCGCAGTTGACGCTTGGTTCGGTCCATGACTTTTCCGGCCAGTTGACCGCATGCTGCATCAATGTCGTCACCGCGCGTACGACGCGTAATCGTCGTCAATCCCCTGGACATTAAGATGTCGCGGAACGCGTTAATTACGAGATCATCCGAACGCTTAAAGCGGGTACCCGGGAAAGGATTAAAGGGGATCAAATTTACCTTAGCCGGAAGCCCTTTCAATAACGAGGCTAAATCGCGTGCGTGTTGGGCCGAGTCATTGACACCCGCCAGCAAAACGTACTCAAATGTAATGGCCCGGTGAGACTGACCGGAAATGTAACGGCGACACGCCGCAAGCAGCTCGTCAATGGGGTACTTGCGATTCAACGGAACCAGTTCATTTCGTAGCTCGTCATACGGCGCATGCAACGAAACGGCCAAACTGACGTCGCTTACATCTCGCAATCGGTCCAAAGCTGGTACAACACCCGCTGTGCTTAACGTGATTCGCCGTTTCGACAATCCGTAAGCAAAATCATCCTGCATGAGCTGAAGGGCCCTAACCACGTTGTTAAAGTTCAACAGCGGTTCACCCATACCCATTAACACCACGTTTGTGATAACGCGATCTTTGTCCAGGTCGCCCCGCAGGGTGCGCGTCGCAACAAGAACCTGAGAAATGATTTCCGCCGTAGTCAGGTTACGATTGAATCCTTGCTGCGCCGTTGAACAAAATGCACAGTCCAAGGCGCAGCCCACTTGGGACGACACGCAAAGCGTCCCACGGTTAGCTTCGGGAATAAATACCGTTTCTACGCAATTGCCGCTGTCCAGGCGAAGTAACCATTTACGCGTCCCGTCTTCGGAACTTTGTTCCAGAATAACTTCGGGCGTGCGTATTTCCGCAATCTCCTTGAGACGATGGCGTAACGCCTTGCTCAAGTTGGTCATCGCGTCGAAATCATATACTCCCTGCTGATGGATCCATTTAAGGACTTGTGAGGTGCGAAAGGCCTTCTCGCCCAGATCGACGAAGAAGGCCTCCATACTTTCCCGATCCAAGTCGAGAAAATTGGTCTTTGCTTCTATCTCCAAACGATATCACCGCGTCCTTTTACAAAGTTCGCTTGGCTCGAAGAAGTACTGGATCTCCGTTGCCGCTGTTTCCGAGCTGTCGGACCCATGGCATGCGTTCTCCTCGATGGATTCCGCAAAATCCGCTCGAATTGTTCCCGGTGCCGCCTCTTGTGGATTGGTGGCACCCATTATATCGCGATGTTTCGCGATGGCATCGTCACCCTCTAAGACTTGGACCATCACCGGCCCCGTCGTCATGAACGCGACAAGATCCTTGAAGAAGGGACGCTCTCTATGAACCGCATAGAATCCCTCCGCCTGTTGTTGGGTCAAGTGCAACATCTTAGCGGCTATAATATTCAAACCCGCATCTTCAAAGCGGGAATAAATCTGTCCGATGACGTTCTTTGCCACCGCATCGGGTTTAATGATGGATAAGGTACGCTCGATTGCCATTTTTCATCTAACCTCTCAAACCATAAATATAACAAACCCGCGTAGATACGCGGGCTTACAGGTAACCCGTTATTTTACAGCACGAGCCTGGTAAGTGGCAATTCCGGTAGGCAATGTGGCCTGCACCTTATTCAATAAGGCACTTCTGGTTTAAGGATTCCCGTCTAAGGGCCGCGGAAAAATAACTTCGTATTTTTCGCGCCCATATTTGGGTTAGTTTTGGACAATCCGATTGAGCAAAACCGCAGGACTAGCCGGGCTAATTCGAGGATTTTGCGATTGAGGATTGTTCAAAGACGGCCCGAAGATGGGATGCGAAAATCGTAAGTTATTTTTTCGCGAGCCCTAACTGCCTTGCGACGCCCTGTCTTGGTTCAATCGTGCTCGTCGATCCAGGCCATCTGTATCGCCTCGAGAACCTTCTCACCCGAGCGCTCCGGGTCGTCGTCAAACTCCTCCAATTCGCATACCCACTGGTGTAGATCGGTGAACCGGACAAATTGCGGATCTTGGTCCGAATGCTTTTCTTCCAGAGCAATGGCAATATCGTTAACGTCGGTCCATTTTAATTTCATCAAAAAATCCTCCATGACACATCCGTTGACCTGACTGCGACCGGCGCATCTTGATTAAGGGCCGCGGAAAAAAATAATTATCCAACCTTGCTTGCCTTTTTGCTCAGCCTCTGCGTTACGGCAAGTGTTGCATATTCCAATATGCGCCACGTGCCACGCCTTGAATCTGGGCAAAAATCCGGCGCAATCTTTGGATAATTATTTTTTCCGCGGCCCTAACGAAGTGACAGCCAAATGATGTGCTATCGTTGTTCCGATACCATATTAATAGTGTATTTGGGTATTTCAACGACCAAATCGTCGTCGGCAACAATCGCCTGGCAGCTCAGTCGTGATTCGGGTTCTAATCCCCACGCTTTATCCAGCAAATCCTCCTCAGTCTCCTCGGCTGGCTCCAAAGAATCGTAGCCCTCTCGCACAATGACATGACACGTGGTGCAGGCACAGGACTTTTCACAGGCGTGCTCGATAGGAATTCCGTTTTCAAGCGCAGCATCACAGATCGTGATTCCCGCTGCTGCGTTGATAACAGCGCCTTGAGGGCACAATTCTTCATGGGGTAAAAAAATAATCTGGGTCATAAAAGCATTTTATATGTATCTATTACGTCTAACCGATATATGGGACTAGATGTCGATGTCTTCAACCTTGTGGCCCGTTAACGCCTTGCGGATACTGGCGTTCATACGCCGAGTGGCATAGACGTGACTCACGGTATCCAGGTGCGCGATGGCTTGTTTGATAGCCCGGTGATCGGATCCTATTCGAGCGGCGTGAAGTGCTTCCAAGGCATTATCGATGGCTTTACGCTCATCGGCGTCCAGCAACTTATCGCCGTCTTCCGCCAACGCACTTTCTATGGTTTCAATCGAGCGATCCGCCTCCACCTGTTGTTCACGCAAGGCACGGACCGCCATATCATCCTGCGCGTGATCGATAGAATCGCGAAGCATTTGCGCTATTTCAGAATCCGTTAAACCATAGGAAGGCTTAACTTGTACACTGCTTTGGACGCCGCTCGCCACTTCAGATGCCGACACGCTCAGCAACCCATCCGCATCCACTTGAAAAGTTACCCTAACCTTTGCGGCCCCGGCGTTCATCGCCGGGACTCCGCGGAGCTCAAATCGCGCTAAAGAGCGACAGTCGCTGACGAGATCACGCTCTCCTTGCACGACGTGTATTTGCATGGCTGTCTGACCGTCCTTATAGGTCGTGAATTCCTGCGCTTTGGCCACGGGAATGGGTGTATTTCGCGGAATGATCTTTTCAACTAATCCGCCCATCGTTTCCAAACCCAACGATAGAGGGATGACATCTAACAACAGTAACTCGTCGTCGGGTTTATTCCCCACGAGCACATCCGCCTGAATGGCGGCGCCAACAGCAACAACTTTATCTGGGTCAATATCCACTAAAGGATCGCAGGCAAAGAAATTGCCGACCTGCGTACGAACATAGGGAACGCGAGTTGCACCACCGACCATCACAACGTCCTCAATCTCGTCCAGACCGATACCGGCATCTTTCATCGCCCGACGACAAGGCAAGAGCGAGCGACGCACCAGTGGCTCAATCAACGCATTGAATGTCTCTCGAGTCAACCAGCCACGCCACTGACCGCCCGTTTCTAGATCCGCGACGATCTCGACCGAATCCGACTCGGTTAATTGTTCTTTCGAGTCGCATGCGATACGCTGCAACCGGCGCAACTGCCCATGACCGACATCGTCTCCAATACCGGCCTGTTGCATAATCCACTCGGCGACAACGCGGTCCATATCATCACCGCCTAGCGCTGAATCCCCCGCCGTAGCCAGCACTTCGAAAACACCACGACTAAAACGCAAGATAGAGATATCAAACGTTCCGCCGCCCAAATCGTAAATTGCATGCACCCCTTCGGACCCGCGATCAAGTCCATAGGCGACTGCTGCCGCGGTGGGCTCGTTGAGTAAGCGCAACACGTTGAGTCCCGCCAAGCGCGCCGCGTCTCGCGTAGCCTGTCGCTGCGCGTCGTCGAAATAGGCGGGAACGGTAATCACAACGCCACTCAATTCACCGCCGAGGGAACCTTCCGACCGCGTTTTTAACACTTTTAAGATTTCCGTCGAAACTTCTACCGGGCTCACGTCCCCCGCTGCAGTACGAATACGCGGCATAGCAGATTCGCTATCGACAAATTCATAGGGTAATTTTTTCACCGTTTTCCGTATGTCGTCGATACCGCGCCCCATAAAGCGCTTTACGGAGGCGATGGTATTCAACGGGTCCGCCCCCGCCTTGTCTTTCGCTTCGTGCCCGACCTGCGGCGCGCCGCCCGCTCCGTAACGAACCACTGAAGGGAGCAGATAGCGCCCGTGCGCATCCGGGAGTACCTCCGGCACACCACTACGAACGGTCGCGGCTAATGAGTGAGTCGTGCCTAGATCGATGCCAACAGCCAGCCGGTGTTGGTGCGGTGCGGTGGATTGCCCCGGTTCGCTAATTTGTAAAAGTGCCATAGTAATGGAAAGAAAATCTTATTTTGAAAAATAGAACGTTAAAGGGTAGCCTCTTCGGCTTCTTCGCGGACACGACTAAAAAATTGTAGCTTTTGCACGATTATTTGCGCTTCGCGAAAGTCCGCTTCCGATCCTGACTCAAAACAGCGGCTTAAGTGCGCCACCATGCTCGCCATCTTGCTCTCGATTTCGTCTAAAATGCCGATTAAATCATCGCTGGTTTGCGCGCCCTGGTACAGCTCTTCTAGGCGTTCTCGCAACGCCATTTGTTCCATGAGGAAGTCCGGATCATTAAGGGATTTATTTTCATCGCGCCACACTACACCGTGTAGAGAAAGGAGATAACGGGCACGAGCTATAGGTTCTCGTAGCGTTTGAAATGCTTCGTTGATCTGAGCGGCAAATTGTACCGAGATACGGCGCTGTTGGTCACTGGCAGCTGCGTGTTTATCTGGATGGGCTGTCTTCTGTAATTCGCGATAGCGATCTCTCAACGCGGTCGTATCTATGTCAAACGATTTGGGCAGGTCAAACAGCTCAAAATAGTTTTTAGCATATAGTCCTGTCATGAGGAGAAGGTGATTGGCCTAGCGTACATTAGCGTTATGCGGACTAAATGTTAAAACTTTCCCCGCAACCGCAGGTGTCCTTCACATTAGGATTGTTAAACTTAAATCCCTCGTTTAATCCTTCCCGCGTGTAGTCCAGTTCCGTCCCGTTGAGATAGAGAAGGCTTTTTGCATCGACAATGACCTTAAGGCCGTGGTCTTCATACACCGTATCATCATCTTCTATGTCGTCAGCAAACTCGAGTACATAGGCCATCCCGGAACAACCCGTCGTTTTAATACCGAGACGCAAGCCCACACCTTTACCGCGACTCGCCATGAAATTTCTAATTCGCTCTGCGGCGACGTCTGTTAACGTAATAGCCATACTAACCTTCTTGTTCCTCACTTCGTTGCTGTCCGTAAGTCTTCAACCGCGCATCCTCAATTACACCCGCATCATAGACTCTAATCTTCAACCGCATGACATCAGCGCAGGCCGGAGCACCCACCATGCCCGTTCCTACCGATTCGTCACGAACATCGAGCGAGCCCACATTACGCGGATTTTCATAGTGACCGAGTACTTCTTCGCTATAGGCCACGTTTTACGACTATTCCAGTAATGATTATCGGATTCTCAATGTGCAACCCACTGCACCGATGCAAGGTCGACGCCCTCTTGATACATTTCCCAAAGCGGCGATAGTTCGCGCAATTTCGCGACCTTACCTTTGACTAACTCGATGGTGAAATCGATCTCTTCTTCCGTGGTAAAGCGTCCAATGCTGAAACGTATCGAACTGTGCGCCAACTCATCACTCCGGCCGATGGCGCGCAGGACGTAGGAAGGTTCTAAACTCGCAGAGGTGCACGCCGACCCCGACGATACCGCAATGTCCTTGAGGGCCATAACAAGCGATTCGCCCTCGACGAAGTTAAAACTGACGTTCAAGTTGCCATCGACACGGCGCCTCAGATCACCGTTAAGGTAAACCTCTTCCATCTCATTTAACCCGCTCCACAACCGGTCCCGCAGGTGGCGTATACGTTTCGACTCTTCCGCCATTTCTTCTTTAGCTATGCGAAAAGCCTCTCCCATGCCAACAAGTTGATGAGTTGCCAACGTACCGGAACGCATGCCTCGCTCGTGGCCGCCGCCATGGATTTGCGCTTCGAGACGCACTCGGGGTTTACGCCGTACGTAGAGCGCACCGACACCCTTCGGGCCGTAGATCTTATGCGCCGAAAACGACATTAGGTCCACGTTAAGCCGCTGAAGATCAATCGGCATCTTGCCAGCGCTCTGCGCTGCATCTACGTGATAGAAGACACCTTGCGCGCGCGTAAGTTCTCCAATGGCTTGGATATCCTGGACAACGCCAATTTCATTATTGACGTGCATGATGGAGACTAACGTTGTATCGTCGCGGATTGCTTGGTCCAACTTGTTTAAATCGAGCAGACCGGAAGGTTCAGGGTCGAGGTAAGTGACGTCAAAGCCTTCACGCTCGAGGCTACGACAGGTATCTAGAACCGCCTTATGTTCTGTTTTGCAGGTGACGATATGACGCCCTTTCTTTTTATAAAAATGCGCCACGCCTTTTACGGCAAGGTTATCGGATTCCGTCGCGCCGGAGGTCCACACGATCTCTTTCACGTCGGCATTTACCAACGCCGCGACCTGAGCACGCGCTTGTTCAACGGCCTTTTCCGCGTCCCACCCGAAAGCATGTGACCGCGACGCCGGATTGCCGAACGTTCCCTCAAGGGTTAAACACTCGGACATTTTCTGGGCCACACGCGGATCGACCGGTGTCGTGGCTGAATAGTCTAGATATACGGGCAATTTCATGACTCTTTCGCCAATTTTGCTTGATTTTTCGACAAACCAAACCTTTCCGTCTTAAGCCTCTCAAGACGAAACCGCGTCCTACCTCCCACGCCCCTTTGTTAACAAAGGACTGCGGCACAAAAAGCGCCAAACCTCACTGCAAGAGATTTCATCGAAGGCGCAATGCGTTTTGCGCCTACAGGCGAAAAACCTCGAGTGCGTTCCGTCGCCCCCCTCGTGAAAAAAGCCAGAAGGGAAGAGGTAAGCGACTACAACTAGTTACTTAGCGTAGCCGGCTCTTCTTTCGTTATACTTATGAACTGCTGCCCGGCCGTAGTGTCTTGGCGCGCCGCAACGTCTCGCGTATGACGACGTTCAACCAACTGGCCCAGTGAAATATCACTTAGAAACTGGTGAATTTGGTCACTCAGATCCATCCAAAGCTCATGGGTCAAACACGGCTCGCCGTCCTGGCAGTCGCCTTTACCTCCACAACGGGTAACGCTCACCTTCTCATCAATCGCGGTGATCACATCAACAACTGCGATTTCATTGGCAACGCGACTCAAGCGGTATCCTCCCCCCGGACCACGCGCACTATCGACTAAACCCTGTTTACGTAAACGCGCGAACAGCTGTTCCAAGTACGACAACGAAATACCCTGGCGCCGAGAAATATCGGCTAACGGGACCGGGCTATCCGTCGCGTGGAGCGCTAGATCTAACATTGCAGTCACTGCATAGCGGCCTTTTGTCGTAAGTCTCATGGTTTATACCCTTTTATTATCTTATTTAATGTAAGGACTTCTTGATTGTACATTGTTGAGCCGTCCAGTCAACTAAGAAACAGTTACATTTTACCGCGAGTTCGGCGATTCTTCAGGTAAAGCCGCTTTGATTTCTTGCGTGTCGAGATCCGGAAGCGGTACTTCACTAACCGACCCGCCTAATTCGTTGATTGAATTACGCATCTTATCCATCTGAATATCCATGGCATGGATGTGGTCCAACATGCAGTTAATCGCGTGCGCAACGGGATCCGGCATATCTTGCGTGGTGCCATAGGCGTCAAATCCCATTTTTTCCGCGATTGCGCGCCGCCGCGCATCGCCTTCCTCGCTCGCTCGACGCACCAAGCGGCCTGGAATACCCACAACCGTCGTGTCGGGCGGAACATCTTTTACCACAACGGCGTTCGAGCCTACCCGAGCGCCTCGTCCTAACGTCACTGGACCCAGAACCTTGGCCCCGGCGCCGACAATGACATTGTTACCTAGGGTAGGATGCCGTTTACCTCGTTTCCAACTGGTCCCGCCTAATGTCACACCGTGATATAGCGTACAGTCGTCACCAATTTCCGCGGTTTCACCAATTACTACGCCCATCCCGTGGTCAATAAAAAATCGCCGGCCGATCTTTGCTCCGGGATGTATCTCGACCCCGGTTATCCAACGTGCCATTGTCGAAAACACCCTTGCCAACCATTTCAATCCGAACTGCCATAGGCGATGGTTGAGGCGGTGCGCGAGCACAGCATGCAACCCCGGATAGGTGGTAAACACTTCGAATGTGGTGCGCGCCGCTGGATCCCGCTCAAAAACACACTGAATATCCTCACGGATCCGCTCAAACATCAGCTTTTACCATCGACACTAGTACATTATACATTATCGGCTTAATAGTTGACTATATTAGTATGTTATTAGTATCAAACTATCGAATAAAGACAGCGCAGAATGATAACCCATTACGGACTGCGGTTCGCAAAAGAAAGACATGGACCGTGCGAAATGTTTCCCTTTCTCGATTTTTCTCGCCAGGAACGACGTCGCCAGCGACACTCGCCGTGGAAAAATTTATTCTATAATACAGTGGCTTGCTCAACAAGGTACGGCGTTCTGCAATTGAAAGTAACTGGGCGGCGAGAACCGCCTTACTCTGCGCGCTTCTGCACAGCCTTAAAAACACCTCGGAGAATATTGAGTTCATTTTCATCAAGGTGAGCGCGATTAAAAAGTCTTCGCAAACGACGCATAACCAGGCGTGGATTCCCTGACGCCAAAAAACCTATCCTCAACAGTGTTTGCTCGAGATGCCGATAGAACCCTTCCATTTCGTCGGCGGTGACCCGCCGGATGCTCTCCGAAGACGCCACCGGTAAATACGCACCCGAAGCCAACAACAACTCGTAGGCAAGAACTTGAACCGCAGCGGCAACGTTCAGAGACGAATAGGCTGGATTGCTCGGTATCGATACTAAGTAGTTGCAGCGTTCGAGTTCCACATTGGTCAGACCGGAGTTCTCCCGGCCGAAAACCAGCGCAACCGGTGCCCTCGCCCCCTCCCGCAACGCGACCGATGCACATTCCCGGGGCGTAAGCTGCGGCCAAGTAAGACTGCGTGCCCTAGCACTCACCCCAAAGACCAAATGGCACCCCGTAATGGCCTCGCCCAGGCTGTCACACACCGTTGCATTGGCGAGCACATCGTCCGCCCCCGACGCCCGGGCCGTCGCCTCTGCGTCCGGGAACCGTATAGGGTTTACTAACGCGAGTTCACCAAGACACATATTTTTCATGGCCCTCGCCACGGCGCCTATGTTGCCCGGGTGGGACGTATTCACCAACACGATTCGAATATTTGATAACATAGAGTTCCTAAACAAAATACGCCTTATAATAGTTGCCCTCTGGCGCCCTATTCTATCGCCCCGGAAAAAACCTTCGCCACGTAAAAATATTACGTTTCTAACGTAAGGAGTTGCAGCGCTTTTATGCATCCGATGCTCAATATCGCCGTCAAGGCCGCTCGCAGAGCGGGCAACGTCATTGTGCGGTCCATGGACAAAATCGACACCTTGACCATTACGACCAAAGGACGAAACGACTATGTCAGCGAAATCGACCAGCAGGCGGAGCAAGAGATTATCAATACTGTCCGCCGGGCTTACCCTGGCCACGGTATTTTGGCAGAGGAAAGCGGTTCCCATCCGGGCGATGAGTTCGTCTGGATCATCGATCCGCTCGATGGCACAACCAACTTCCTGCACGGCTTTCCGCAGTTTGCAGTATCCATCGCCCTTGAGCATCGGGGCCGCTTAGACCAAGCGGTGATCTACGATCCATTACGCCAAGAGTTGTTTACAGCAAGCCGCGGCGCAGGGGCGCAGCTAAATGAGCGGCGGATACGCGTTAGTAAAGCGCGCGGTCTAGAGGGCAGTTTACTCGGAACGGGCTTTCCCTTCCGGCACCTGAGTTTTCTCAACACCTATGTCGACATTTTTAAAGCGTTGCTACCCCAAACGGCGGGCATCCGTCGAGCCGGAGCCGCCTCGCTCGATCTCGCCTATGTCGCGACAGGCCGTCTCGATGGATTCTGGGAATTTGGGCTCAAACCCTGGGATCTCGCCGCCGGGGCGTTACTTATCCAAGAAGCCGGCGGTATCCTCAGTGACTTTGAAGGCGGAAATGATTACATGACAACAGGAAACGTTGTTGCCGGCAACGCCAAGGTTTTAAAAGCCATTCTTCAAACGATATACCGGCATACCACGCCGTAGAGGAGCCGCTCACTAGAGGCCACGGAAAAAAATAATTACCCACAACCTTGCTTGTTTTTTTACTCAGCTTCTACGTTACCGCAAGTGTTGCATATTCCAATATGCGCCACTTGCCGCGTCTTGAATCCGAGCAAAAATTCGGCGCAATCTTTGGATAATTATTATTTTCCGCGGCCCTAAGGGCTCGCAAAAATATAACTTACGATTTCCGCATCCCATCTTCGGGCCATCTTTGAACAATCCTCAATCGCAAAATCCTCGAATTAGCCGGGCTAGTCCTGCGGTTTTGCTCAATTGGATTGTCCAAATCTGGGCGCGAGAAATACGAAGTTATTTCTTCGCGAGACCTAAGGCGTGACATGATGGGCCGAAAGGTTGCCGCCCGCAGCGCTAATTCGCGATCATACCAAATCCCCGCCGCGTACTCAGCTTTTGTTGCGGTAACGCGTCACTGGGATTAGGAAATTACCGCGCCCCTACAATACCTCTCCCTTCAATTAAATAGCACTCAATTTATAACAATTCGTGAACTTTCCACTACAACACTATGATAGATAAACGCGGATAAAAAAACCGTTGCGGTTCCTCAACTTCCTGCCGGCATAGCCGATAATTTTACGTATAAAGATCGTCTAAAGCATTGTTCGCGTAATCGAAAAAGTGGACACTACCAACATCAAACCGAATACGAGACGGATAGCTATGCATAAGGTTATGGAAAACCTGGAGAAGTTTGTTACTGAGTTGGCGCACACGGAAACTCCGCCCCAACTAGAGATTATTTCGATCAGTCCACCGGACGCCGATTATAGCGGATGGCCCGTATCCCAACAGCCGTCGCAATACGCCACAACCGGACAAACGCGATCCGCAAAGGTTTTTCCTTTTACTGACAAAAACTGAATTAGCGGCGTTTTCCCCGCTATCATGGCCTCGCGCTAAAATAAAGCGCGATGAGCCCGCTATTTTTCTATTCTACTGATTTATACTAAAGCGCTCAACGGGCTGAAAACGTAAAAATGAGCGCATCGAAACTACCTTTACTCATCGAAACGGAAACGTTAGCGAAACACCACACCGAAGAGAATCTGTTTATATTGGATTTAAGCTCTCGATCGAGTTACGAACAAGGGCATATTCCTGGCGCCCTACACCTCGACTACGACGACATCGTCGCCTCCGAGGGGCCAATCTCAGGTTTGCTTCCATCCGCTGCACAACTCTCCCAGCGCTTCGGGAATTTGGGATTAAGCCGTGGCCATCACGTCATCGCCTATGATGATGACAGCGGCGCGAAAGCGTGTCGATTGCTTTGGACATTAGATGTTGCGGGACACATCGGAGGCGGTTCCCTTGTCAATGGCGACGTAGCGGCATGGCGCGCTGCAGGCATGGCACCTTCGCTAGAACGCGAGTACCGGCGACCAACATCCTACGAGGTATCCTTGACCACAGAGAACGTTGCCGATAAGCGTTATGTGCTTAGGCACCTCCACGACACGGATGTGCTATTTCTCGATGCGCGTACATCCGAAGAGTATACGGGTAGCCACTTGCGCGCTAAACGAGGTGGCCACATCCCCAATGCCGTCAACGTAGACTGGCTCGAAACACTGGATACGTCCCAACCCGCGCGGCTCAAGACCGAAGGCGAGTTGCGTCAACTGTACGAGGGGCGCGGCATCACCCCCAACAAGGAAATTGTCGCCTATTGTCATTCCAACCGCCGCTCCGCCCACAGTTATTTCGTCCTTAAGTTAGTTGGCTATCCGCGCCTTAGAGCCTACGAAGGATCCTGGTCTGAATGGGGAAATGCCCTCGACACGCCCATTGAGCCACCATACAACAGATAATTTTCGAAATAATACCCGGTTTCGCCGCGATTGCGTTTCAATAGCGGCGATGCATTCGGAATAGCGATTGTTATGACCTCAAACAAATTAAATGGGGCGAAACACACGCCCATGATGCAC
>CALZJI010000065.1 GCA_945787615.1 uncultured Chromatiaceae bacterium
CACGCCTACAGGGATGTAGGTGGTAGGGCAACGCAGGACGCAGTTGCCGAGGACGCGGTAGCTTTGCCAGGCGGGCGCCTCAACGCTCAAAAATGTAAACTTATTTTTGCGCGAGCCCTAAAGCAGGAAAGATGAAGCGGTGGGTATGCAAGAAGCTTTTTTAGAAGAGGCTCGCTCCTGATGTGTTGCCGCTCGGCTGTTCGGAAATAAGGGGTCTTGGAAAAACCCAAGATATTGAACAACGAAGACGAATGTTATAATCCTGCGGACGCGAGTATTTTTTAAATATAAACGACGATAGGGCCATAAATTACAGTTCGGATGTCGTTTCGAGTTGATGTTTCATGGCGACAGTTTCTCTACTACGAATTGTTACTCCACGCGCGCGCATTTTGGGCGCGATGGTTCGTCGACTGAAGCGTTCGCACGCGATGTGCCAACTACTCTCAACGCGCGCGGTTCTCATTACCCCTATTTTGGCGTCGCGATCAACCATTGGTCGAATTAAGACGAAAACACGAAAGGCGAGCTATTGAACGTATTTGCGTTAGATTTTGACGGTGTCCTGTGCGATAGCGCCGCCGAGTGTGCTGTGACCGCGTGGCGTGGTGGTAGCCAAATCTGGTCGGGATGGACGGGCGCGGAGCCCCCGGCCGATATCGTGAGGCGGTTTATTAAGCTGCGTCCGCTCGTTGAAACCGGCTATCAATGTATTCCGCTGATACATTTGATTGTTCAAGGGATTCCGGATGCGACTATCAACGAGCGATTTTCGGTTCTTTGTGCGGAGGTGTTGGAAGATATCGGGCTCTCGACCGATCGATGCGCCGCAGTGTTTAGCGACACGCGAGACCAGTGGATCGAACACGATCTTAGCGATTGGTTAAGTCGCCACCGCTTCTATCCCCAGGTGCTGACGCAGTTCCGCAACACTATCACTGCCCAACCCGTGTTTATCGTAACCACCAAGCATGAGCGGTTTGTATCGCAATTGCTCGACCAGAAGGGTATTGATTTTGCGCCTGAACGAATTTTCGGTCGCGATAGAAGAAAAAAAAAAGAAGAGGTGTTGGAGCGGTTGTTGGGCCAACCTCAATTTCGGGGTGCCACGTTCCATTTTGTTGAGGATCGTCTGGAGACGTTGATGCGCGTCAGTCAGCGCGCATCGCTGAACACAGTGCGCCTCTATCTCGCCGACTGGGGGTACAACACCGCTGACGATCGAGACCACGCCGCGAAACATGAACGCATCACCGTTTGGCGTCAGGATCAATTTTTAGTACTCTGACGGGCCTATTTAGGTGGGGAATGGTAGAATGTAGGGCTAAACGGCCGCGAAAACCTCGGATGGGGTGACAGTTCCGCCAACCATGCCGATAATCCGTGTCTTTAATGGGTGAAACGGGCTAAAAGACCGTTGTAACCCGATGGTGGCGGACCGGTATCAGGGCCGAGTACCGAATTTTTACCGGCACCAAGAGTCTTACCAGTTGAGAGTAACAACATGACAGAGAGTAGATATCAACTAAACGCCCAGCTCGCTCAGATGCTTAAAGGCGGGGTCATTATGGATGTTGTCAATCCCGATCAAGCGCGAATCGCGGAAGAAGCGGGCGCGGTTGCCGTGATGGCGCTTGAGCGTGTTCCTGCGGACATTCGTAAAGAGGGCGGTGTCGCTCGAATGTCGGATCCAGCCATGGTGAAAGAAATCAAAGAAACCGTGACCATTCCAGTTATGGCCAAAGCGCGCATAGGCCACCTCGTCGAAGCACAGATCCTTGAGGCGCTTAAAATCGACTATGTCGACGAAAGTGAAGTGCTGACGCCCGCCGATGATGAATGCCACATAGATAAAAGAAAGTTTAACGTGCCATTTGTTTGCGGGGCGCGGAACCTCGGTGAAGCCCTTCGTCGGGTGGCGGAAGGGGCGGCGATGATACGGACAAAAGGCGAGGCGGGCACCGGGAATGTGGTGGAAGCCGTGAGGCATATGCGTACAATGACGCGAGAGATCAATCAGTTAGTGAGTATGCCTGATGAAGAAGTCATGAGTTTCGTCAAGGCGAACGGAATCCCTTACGATCTTGCCCTGGAAGTGAAGAAGCTCGGTCGGTTACCGGTGGTTAATTTTGCGGCGGGCGGGATTGCCACTCCTGCGGATGCGGCGCTGATGATGCAATTGGGTTGTGACGGTGTGTTCGTTGGGTCTGGGATCTTTAAGTCAGAAGACCCGAAAAAGCGCGCGCGCGCCATTGTGGAGGCGACCGCTTATTTTAACGATCCTAACAAGTTGCTGAAGGCCTCGATGGGGCTCGGAGAACCTATGCAGGGGTTGGAAATCGACACTATTCCCCAGGAAAAGCTATTAGCCGGGCGCGGTTGGTGAGGTCATTTTCTGAGAACCCAGCCACCATTGCCGTCCTCGACCTCCAAGGCGGTGTAGAGGAGCATCTGGACCATCTCTACCGCGTTGGCGTTGAAGCCAGAGCCGTAAAACGCGTCTCCGAGTTTGAATCCCTGGCGGGGCTGATTATTCCCGGTGGTGAAAGCACATGTCTGGCGCGCTTGCTCGACATATTTCACCTGAAAGAAGCCATCGTACGCGAGTTCCAGAGAGGTCTCAAACTTTGGGGCACCTGTGCGGGAGCGATTCTACTTGCTCGTGAGAATAGGGGAGATCGAGCTCATCTTGG
Organism: uncultured Chromatiaceae bacterium; assembly: GCA_945787615.1. Taxonomy (GTDB): domain Bacteria; phylum Pseudomonadota; class Gammaproteobacteria; order JAADHS01; family JAADHS01; genus CALZJI01. The sequence goes on from CALZJI010000065.1 coordinate 2,694, forward strand.
GCTTATCGACGTATCCATAGCGCGAAATGCATTCGGCGCACAAACGGAAAGCTTCATCTGCCAAGCACGGGTGCCTAAAGTGGCGACAGAGACGCTGCCGCTTACCTTTATCCGAGCCCCCAAAATCACCTCAGTCGGGGCCGGCGTGGACGTTTTATTGACAATAGACGACTATATTGCGGCCGCCGAAGATGAGCGCGTCCTCGTTACGGTATTCCACCCAGAGCTAACGCCGAGTCTCGCTTTTCATCGTTATTTCGCAAAAAAATGCGGGTTGGTGGCGGGGCACGACCAGGGCGATGAACGCCTAGAAACCGCTTGGACGCCCACAAGTTGGATGCAAGCGGCCAACTCGCCCTAGTTCTCGCTGTGAGTTATTGGCTCTCTTGGGTATCAAATGCCTGTTTGATCCGCATAACGTTTGATAGAATACGCCGCGTTGTGGCCCATAAGTCGACGAGAAAACAACAGTATGACCATTCGTACCCGCTTTGCACCCAGTCCTACCGGATATTTGCACGTGGGGGGCGCGCGCACCGCGCTGTTTTCCTGGCTGTACGCCCGGAAGCATGGCGGTACGTTCGTGCTTCGTATCGAAGATACCGATGCTGAGCGTTCGACCGTTGATTCGATCAACGCGATACTTGAAGGAATGACCTGGCTAGGTTTGGATTACGATGAAGGCCCTTTCTTTCAAACGGATCGGTTTGAGCGTTACGGGGCTATCATCGCGCGCTTGCTGGATGAAGGAAAAGCCTATCGCTGCTACTGCTCCAAAGAAAGACTGGATGCGTTACGCGCGGAGCAAATGGCACGTAAGGAAAAGCCTCGCTACGATGGCCATTGCCGCCACCTCAAAGATCAACCGGGCGAGGTTTCCCACGTCGTGCGTTTTCAGAATCCGGCGGACGGGGTGGTCGTCGTTGAAGACCTAATTCGTGGTAAAGTCGTTTTCCAGAACAATGAGCTCGATGATCTGATCATCGCCCGCTCGGATGGCACACCCACCTACAATTTGACCGTCGTCGTGGACGATATGGATATGGAGATCACTCACGTTATCCGTGGCGACGATCACCTCAACAATTCCCCTCGACAAATCAACATACTCCAAGCGCTCGAGGGTACGCCGCCGGTTTATGCCCATGTGCCGATGATTCTCGGCGAAGATGGGAAGCGTTTGTCAAAGCGCCATGGCGCCGTTAGCGTCATGCAGTACCACGACGCCGGTTTCTTACCGGAAGCGTTGCTGAACTATTTAGTTCGCCTTGGATGGTCCCACGGGGATCAAGAAATTTTTTCCGTCGATGAGATGTACCAACATTTCGATATCGTTGATGTAAACAATTCCGCATCGACGTTTAATCCGAGCAAGCTATCGTGGCTTAACCAACACTATTTAAAGGAATGCGATCCCGCTCATGTTGCCCACCACCTAAGCTCACACCTGGGGCGTTTAGGCATCGACCCGGCACAAGGTCCAGAACTTGTGGAAGTGGTGAAGGCCCAACAAGAGCGCGCCAAAACCTTGGTTGAGATGGCAGAAACCAGCATCTATTTCTATAAAGACTTTGACGAGTACGACGACAAGGCGGCCAAAAAGAACCTAAAACCCGGCGTGCTTGAGCCGCTAGCGGGGCTACGCGATCGGTTATCGGAACTTAGCCAATGGGCTGCGGCGCCGATCCACCAGGCCATTATCGACACGGCGGAAGCCTTCGACGTAAAAATGGGAAAGATCGCGCAGCCGCTGCGGGTAGCTATCACCGGCGGTGCCAGCTCCCCCTCCATTGACATCACAGCCCAGCTCATCGGTCGCGAACGGACCTTGCAGCGGCTTGATAAGGCCCTGAAATATATAAAAGACCGCGAAGATGCGACACAATCTTGACACGCGCGCGCGAGTAGATTAAAGTTCGCATTCCTTTCGGGGCTATAGCTCAGCTGGGAGAGCGCTTGCATGGCATGCAAGAGGTCGGCGGTTCGATCCCGCCTAGCTCCACCAAACAAGAGAGGCTGGAACACCGGCCTTTCTTTTTGGCTAAAAACTCAGTACGTCCCCATCGTCTAGAGGCCTAGGACACCGCCCTTTCACGGCGGTAACAGGGGTTCGAATCCCCTTGGGGACGCCATACATAGCCTGTTATCCACTGCAAACCTGTAATGGATACAGCAATCTAAAGTCTCTGGATCTAGCACGATGTGCTCGATCAGCGGTCTCAAAAATTCTTTCCCGTATAATTCAAATTTCAGAACGTAAAAGCGTTAGGTTGCTTCCCGATGGGAATACTTCAGCTGAATGCCGAGTCGATCTCGGCGGTGAACCGGAGATGATGTTGTTGAATAGGCAACATACCGCGATACCATCCGGATCACGGAAATACGCCAAGAATCCGGTGATTCTTGGGGTCAAAATATTGATGACGAGCATCACCCAATGCGACTTTAACGTCGCGGACTCGCAACGAAAGACGTCGACCGACCACGCCCTGTTCTTCATGCGGTCAATAAATGTTAGCCAAGAAGGGCCTCGTGAAAATACGTTAACTCTCGTCGTTCAGAGGTCGAATCGCGAAAGTCGGGTTAGGATACCTGCCGAGTGCGACGTGGCGAGTCGTTGGCGTAACGCAAAATGCTCCGTCATCAGCGTTTAGCGCGTTTTAAATACCGGTGTCGCCAACGCGACAACCAATTCAATGAACAATCTCATGGTGTCATAGTTTACGCCCGTTTCAAGACAAAGTTGACTCGTTTCAGCGCAGTCCCAGCAGTCCCATTTTCATAAGGCACGGCCGAAAAAATCGTAGAATTATTCGACTGATGAGGCCAAAATATAGGAGAGAAAACGAACTAAATAAAATGCGAGCACTATGAATATTCATCCTAAAACGCCGATATTCAATCGCTTATTGATGAAATTAAATCCGGCGTACTTCAACATGTCGGTACAAGACCAGGAAAGTTTTCGGTTAGAGCTTACTGACACCCAATACGAAAAAGCCGGTATATTTTTGTTGGAGACTTTGTTCAACATTAAAACGGAAACAAAACAAGAGAGTGATGCTGCCTGGGAAAAACTAAACAACGAGCAAAAGAACCTTTATAACGCCTATATGACTCTGTTTCAGGGCTTGGGTGAAAACGCTTTCTATTTCAACGAATTTTTTGCCGAAGGGAGTTCGCTACGAGATTTCGAGACCCTGTACGGTTACGATCTTGACGATTTCAATTTTCAGCAACAGGCGA
>CALZJI010000066.1 GCA_945787615.1 uncultured Chromatiaceae bacterium
GAAGAAGCAGTTGTTGCGTCGCCGAACCCTTGATGCGAGGCAATGACGATAAGACGATCCTCCGCAGCCCTTAGGGCCGCGGAAAATAATAATTATCCAAAAATTGCGTCGGATTTTTGCTCAGATTCAAGGCGCGGCAAGGGGCGCATATTGGAATATGCAACAATTGCCGTAACGCAGAAGCTGAGTAAAAAGACAAGCAAGGTTGGATAATTATTTTTTTCCGTGGCCCTAATGCCTGTTCCGCCTTCAGGGCTTGATCCATACTCACCTGGGCGCGTTCGTGACTTTGTTCCATGACTTGCACGGCATCGCGTGCACCCGATTGCAGGCATTCGATTATCTGTTCGATCTCTTGGGTGGACATTTGGGTGCGGCTGGCTAGGGTCCGAACTTCATCGGCCACCACGGCGAAGCCGCGGCCTTGATCGCCGGCGCGGGCGGCTTCGATGGCGGCGTTCAAGGCAAGCAAGTTGGTTTGCTCCGCGATTTCCCGGATCACGTTCAAAACCGTGCCAACATTTTCACTGTCGCTCTCCACTCGGAGTATCACCTCACACGCGCGGTCTACCTCACCCGCGAGACCCTTGATGTCCGTAAAGGTTTCCTTGACGACCGTCTTGCGCCGCTCGATCCGCTTGTTTTGCTGCGGCGGCGTTGAGCGCGTTGCTGGCGACGTTTTTAACCGCTGAAGCCAACTCGTTGATGGCCGTGGCGACCTCGCCGTTCATTGCTTGCTGACTATTGGCCGCGGTGCTGGTTTGTGAATAAGTGTTGCCGATCCGGTGATGGCTCAAACCAAAGGGTGAAATGCATCACAGCGGCCTTCAAATTCAGCGCGAGAGTAGGTTACGTCAACCGAAAGTGTGATCGGAGGCAAAAACCGTAGCGAAAATCTTGTTTATACTCACAGTCAATCGTTACCAGTGATAACGATACGCCCTTTTCGCAACGAGAACGTAGAGACAAGACTCTTTCGGAATCTGGAACATGACAACCGCTAACCAACAACTCGGCTTTACCATGTCAGAACTGATGATCGCCTTAGCGGTGTCGGCTGTTTTGATGGCGGTGGCGGTTCCCAGTTTCTTGGATATCACGCGTAATACAGCGATTGCGACTCAAACCAACAATTTAGTGGCGGCACTGCATCTCGCGCGGAGTGAGGCCTCGAAACGGGGAATGCGGGTGGTGTTGTGTCGTAGTGCTGACCTGACGGCGACCAGCCCTTCGTGCGGGGGAACGAGCAACGACTGGTCAACGGGATGGTTGATCTACTCTGTGAGTAATACCCGCTCGGTCCCACTCTATGACAGCTCGCAAGGTGACATGTTGCTTGGCAAAGGTCAGCCGGAAGGCGCTATTACGATAAAGACGAATTCACCCGCCGATAAAAATTTCGAGTATAACGC
>CALZJI010000067.1 GCA_945787615.1 uncultured Chromatiaceae bacterium
CCCGCTCATCGTAAATAGGCCTCGCTGGCATAACGTCGCGTCATTCGTTGGCTCGGATGGTCCTCGCAATAAAGCGGTAGAACTATCTCTTCCGATTTTTGATACAGCCAATTCTATCGGTAATAGAATTGGACGTGCGTACTACGCCCGAAGGGGGTAGGCCATGGATGACCTACATCAGGAAATAAACAAGCGAGATCGCGTGGATACTGTGAGAAATGCGGGGTAGATTTGTGCAAGAATAGCGGGGTGAGAGTTTATATCCTTCGCGAATTCGTACTCGCAACTCATAAAGTCAATAACGCAAACGTGAAGAAACGAATACATGCGATTGTTGTCTACGGATTCAATTCCGCTTTACTCGGGATTCTGGGGTTTTTGTACTCCAACCCTAGTGATGGAAAAGAATGGCTGTATGAAACGATCTTCGCCTATACGGAAGCCGACAAGACCACCCGCCTATCATTCCATGGCGAATATTTCCGATCCAAAAGCATCAATTACACAGAAATTCACGGAGACCACTATCGGATTCCGATAGTTACCGCTTCGCTGGGTCTTGGCGACATTGGGGAAGTTTGGTTGCAATATCCCATACATCAACGCGTGGATGATAACTCGCAAGGAACCAGTGTGTCAGGGGGCGGAGACCCGACGTTTTTTACAAAAGTCCGTTTCGTGCAAGAGGGGGCGCGCATGCCTGCGTTGGCATTAAGCTACGGCGTAAAAGAACCGGCGGCTAACCCTCCCATGGGCTCAGATGAAACGGATTTTTTTCTCATCGCGAGCGCCTCTAAGCTATTGAAATCAATATCTCTTCACGGAAACTTCGGCGTAGGTATTTTGGGAGACCCCCAAGAAAACCAAAGCCAAAATCATTCCCTGATACTGCGATTTCTAATCACACATCAGCGAAACTCCAACTGGATTATCGGCTCTGAAATTGATACCAACACGCGCCTATCAGACACATGGTATGACTTCACCACCGCGACCGGCGACCCTTCTAATCGGGCTTCTGTAGGACTAACCGTTAATTATCTACTCAGCGGTAAAGACCGACTTGGGATGAAGATCGCTACCGGACTTATTTCTCAAAGCGAATCTCTGAGCTTGTATATTGGATACGAACATTTATTCAAGGGCATTTCCAAAAATTAATATAGGATAAAGGGGTGCAGCCCCGGAACTGCCATTCGAACCCCACATTTTTTGTCGATGTCCGAAGCACGCAAAAGAGGCAACCGGCTTTTGCTACTTTCTATAGGTGTGTTTGGATAATTCGCACGTGATAGCCGTTCGAACTACGTAACTAAAATTGGCTTGTATGCAAAAAGTTCGGCGAGCGCTTGTGTATGGATAAAATATAAGACGTTCGGGAAGGTAATGGGATTTTGACACGAATGGCAGTTTCAGGGCTACACCCCAAACGTAGCTAACCTTGAACACTATCGATGGCAAAAGCACTGCCGTGGACTTTTTCAAACGCCGATGGCCGCTTGATTTACGAATTCGCAACAGACACCTTTTAATGAACAAAGAGAAAGGCAAGCGTCTTACACCTGCCTTTCTCACCTATCTACTTGAGATAATATGAATTTGACTTTACAAACAGTATCCGTTCAACTCATTACATTACGAATATTTCCTCTCAGAACGGTATATCATCATCAAACTCATCCGCTTCCTTAGCGATGGGAGCCGGGCGAGGTTGGCTGGGAGCACTGGAGGTGGATTCAGGCGCCTGAAAGTCCGTATTCGGAGTGGTACCGCGCGCATCCAGCATTTGCATGTCGCTGACGATAATTTCCGTGGTATACCGATCGGCGTTGGTAGTTTTATCCTGCCACTTACGTGTTTGTAAGCGCCCTTCCACGTAGACCTTAGAACCTTTCTTGAGGTACTCGCCGACGATTTCCGCGAGGCGGCCATAAAACACTAAGTTGTGCCATTCCGTGCGTTCTTGTTGCTCTCCCGTCTGTTTGTCGCGCCAGGTATCCGTCGTCGCCAGCGATAGGTTAGCAACCGCTCCGCCACTGGGCATGTAACGCACCTCCGGGTCACGCCCCAGATTTCCGATTAGGATGACTTTATTAATACCTCTCGCCATGTTCTTCTCCCGTCTAAGCAATGAACGCTTGGTGTTTTCTGACTTGTTAAAACCTTTTATAGCACACTACCGCTGCCGAAACCTAGCCCGCAACTCTCACCGGCGATCGTCGCGAGGGTGTGTTAGACGTTGTCGGTCCAGGGCGCACGGATCGAAGGGCGACGAAGGCATACTTGACTGTATGTTGAGGAGACCGGAGGGAGTACATCCTGGAAATACAATGCCTTACGCGGCCGCAGTACGAGTGCATGGATGCACGAGGTAGGGCAACGCAGGGAGCGGTTGCCGAGATCGATGGCGAGAAAATGCGGGCTCAGCTGACTTCGGCGACGGAGAACTCTCTCAGCGCCTCGACATCGAGCGCATGACTATCCACTTTGAGGTAGGCGACGCCGTCGTCGACAATCACCACGGCCTCGGCCACGCCCCGCACCCGCGTCAGGGCCGTCGATAACTTTCGTGCTTCCTCCTCGGAAACAGATCCCACATTCAACATATGGCTACTCAGGTATCGCGGACTGCGCATAGTCGCGCCTAACAGGAACCACACCCCGGCAACGATTGCTGAAAACAAGAACACGGCAGCGACGCCTGAGACGCCATAAATCCAGCCACCTAGCGCGCCCCCGCAAAACGCACCAAAAAACTGACTGCTGGAGTAAACCCCCATCGCGGTGCCCTTTTTATCCGGAGGCGCGGTCTTGGCAATCAGCGACGGCAGGGTTGCTTCCAAGACGTTGAAGGCGATGAAGAACAGCAGTAACGCGACCACCGTTGCGGCAACGGATTGGTAGCTGATCGCCAACGCCACTTGGGCCACGGCCACCGCAACGATGGCACCGACAAAAACTTGTTTCATGCGGCGGCGTTTCTCGGCGCGAATAATAAAGGGCACCATCACCGCCATCGCGACTAGCATAACGCCCAGGTACACGACCCAATGGTACTCCGCGTCCAAACCGGCATGGTCCCTAAGGGCGAGAGGCAACACCACAAAAGAGGCCGTTAGAATCATATGGAGGGCAAAAATGCCGAAGTCTAAACGTAGCAACTCGCCATCGGCTAACACGGTTTTAAATTGCGCCGGTACCGGTTCGGCATCGCGATGAAAGCGACTGACCGCGGGTTGTGGAACAACGTACTTAACGAGGGCAATGCCCAGTAGCGCCAATATCGCAGTAATCCAGAAAATTCCTGATACCCCGACCCAGCCATTGAGCAGCGGCCCCATCACGAGCGCAATACTGAAAGACAAACCAATGGTCATGCCGATGATAGCCATGGCCTTTAGCCTGTGCTCTTCGCGGGTCAAGTCCGCGGCTAAGGCCATCACGGTTGCCGCGATGGCGCCTGCCCCTTGAATAGCGCGACCGATAATCACACCGATCATCGTGTCGGCCATGGCGGCAATCACACTACCCAGGGCGAATATTAGCAAGCCCAATATTATAATCGGCTTACGTCCGACGCGGTCCGAGGCCAAACCGAAGGGCATCTGTAATACCGCTTGTGTTAAGCCGTAAATACCCACGGCTAAGCCAATCAGCACCGGTGTAGACCCTTCGAGCGATTCCGCGTACAGGGAGAATACCGGTAAAATCATAAATAACCCCAACATCCGTAGCAAAAAAATCGCTGCCAGCGAATAGGCCGCCTTTTGCTCCAGAGGAGTCATGCCCTCCTTCTCAGTCATATTCGTTCTTCTTTACTTTGCTTAATAACCTACAAAAGGCGTATATTAGCAGGTTGGTTGGATCCTTCCCAACCGTAAAGACGGGGAACACCGCTAACCCACTCGCCCGGCGGCGGCGTGCGCGGTATAGCATTGGGTGTCCGGGGACCTCGCCCAACCTTATTTTTCAACGTTATTGACACCTAAGTTATTGACTATTTAAGCATCTGAAGAGTGAACATGGATACGATTCGCATTCGCGGTGCCCGTACTCACAATTTGAAGAATATTGACCTGGATCTACCGCGCGGTAGATTGATCGTGGTAACGGGATTGTCGGGGTCGGGTAAATCGTCGTTGGCCTTTGACACGATTTATGCGGAAGGGCAACGGCGTTACGTGGAATCCCTTTCCAGTTACGCCCGCCAGTTTTTGTCCATGATGGAAAAACCGGACGTCGATCACATCGAAGGCCTGTCGCCCGCCATCTCTATCGAGCAAAAATCCACCTCTCACAACCCGCGCTCGACGGTCGGTACGGTCACTGAAATTTACGATTACTTGCGCCTGCTGTTTGCTCGAGTCGGCGAACCGCGGTGCCCTGAACACCAAACAACCCTCGAGGCCCAAACCATCAGTCAGATGGTGGACCATGTGCTTGCCCTGCCTCAAAGCACCCGCGCCATGCTGCTGGCGCCGGTGGTCCAGAACCGTAAGGGCGAACACCTCCAACTTTTAGACAATCTGCGCAGTCAAGGCTACATCCGGGCCCGCATTGATGGCAACATTATCGAGCTTGACGCCGCGCCGGAATTGGATCCCAAGAAAAAGCACACCATTGAGGTGGTCGTCGATCGATTTAAAGTCCGTTCCGATCTACAGCAACGTCTCGCCGAGTCCTTCGAAACGGCGCTGGCTTTGTCCGAGGGCATTGCGCGTATCGCTTTTATGGACGCGGAACTGGATCGCGAGGAAATCTTGTTTTCGGCCAAATTCGCCTGCCCCCATTGCGGCTACAGCCTAGGCGAGCTAGAACCACGACTGTTTTCCTTCAACAATCCAGCAGGTGCGTGCCCCAGCTGTGATGGCTTAGGCGCAAAACAAGTCTTTGATCCATCGTACATCGTGGTTCATCCCGAACTGTCCTTAGCGGGTGGCGCTATCCGCGGATGGGATCGCCGCAATGCCTATTATTTCCAAATGATAACCTCGCTCGCCAAACATTATGGGTTCGACGTCGATTCCGCCTTCAACGCGTTGCCAAAAGCGGTCCGAAATGTTCTCCTCTACGGCAGTGGCGACGAAACCATACGGTTCACTTATGTCAACGACCGGGGCGGCGCAACCCGCAAGAGCCATACCTTCGAAGGCATTATTCCTAACTTGGAACGGCGCTATCGTAACACTGAGTCAAACGTAGTGCGTGAAGAGTTGGCAAAGTATCTCAGCGTTAAAGCGTGCCCCGAGTGCCACGGGACGCGTTTGCGCGCGGAGGCTCGCCATGTCTACGTGGCGGCTAAAGCGTTGCCCGAGATCAGCGCGCTGCCGGTGGGGCGCGCCAAAGAGCTTTTTGATAATCTTGTCTTACCCGGCCAACGCGGTGAAATCGCTGAGAAAATTGTCAAAGAAGTCAGCGAGCGCCTGCGCTTTCTCGTCAATGTGGGTTTGGACTACCTGAACTTAGACCGCAGCGCCGACACATTATCCGGCGGCGAAGCCCAACGCATTCGCTTAGCCAGTCAGATCGGTGCGGGGCTAGTGGGCGTCATGTATATTCTGGATGAACCGTCCATCGGATTACACCAACGGGACAATCAACGCCTTTTAGACACCCTCACCTACCTAAGGGACCTAGGGAACACCGTCATCGTCGTCGAACATGATGAAGAGGCCATCCGTTGCGCGGATCACGTCGTAGACGTCGGCCCCGGCGCCGGTGTTCATGGTGGGCGCATCGTCGCGCAAGGAACGCCGCAGCAGGTCATCGCTGACGCCGCCTCGTTAACCGGCCAGTACTTGTCACGGCGCCGCGCCATCGAGATCCCCACCGAGCGCAGCGTGCCAGACCCTGAACGCCAGTTAAGCGTCCGAGGCGCCAGCGGCAATAATTTGAAAGGCGTTAGTGTCGATATCCCACTGACCCTAATCACATGTGTAACAGGCGTCTCCGGCTCCGGGAAATCGACGTTGATTAACGATACGTTGTATCGAAACGCCGCCATCGCGATAAACGGCTCGGGGGATACACCGGCGCCTTGTGCGGAAATCATTGGCTTGGAGCAGTGTGACAGGATCGTGGATATCGACCAGAGCCCTATCGGGCGTACGCCGCGCTCTAATCCCGCCACTTATACCGGTCTGTTCACGCCCATACGCGAATTGTTTGCTGGCACACCGGAAGCTCGCTCACGCGGTTATACACCGGGGCGTTTCAGCTTCAACGTAAAAGGCGGGCGCTGTGAAGCGTGCCAGGGGGACGGCGTTATCAAAGTGGAAATGCATTTCCTGCCCGATATATATGTGGCTTGCGATGTGTGCAAAGGTAAACGCTACAACCGTGAAACCCTGGAAGTACGCTATAAAGGCAAGAACATTCACGAAGTATTAGAGATGACCGTCGAGGAAGCGCTGCCGTTTCTCTCGGCCATTCCGGTGGTTAAACGAAAGCTGGAAACGTTGATGGACGTCGGCCTTTCGTATATTACGTTAGGCCAGAACGCGACCACACTTTCCGGCGGCGAAGCGCAGCGGGTTAAACTGTCACGCGAGTTGTCCAAGCGCGATACGGGCAATACCCTGTATATTCTCGACGAGCCCACCACCGGCCTACACTTCCACGACATCAAGCAATTGTTGAACGTGCTGCAACGGTTAAAAGAACACGGCAATACGATCGTGATCATCGAACACAACTTGGATGTGATTAAAACCGCCGACTACATCATCGACTTGGGACCGGAAGGCGGTGACAAAGGGGGTACTATTGTCGCAACGGGCACACCGGAAGAAATCGCCAACCATCCGTATTCCCATACGGGACGTTTCTTGAAGAATGTTTTAGCGCAACAAGAACGCACGAGCGCAAAACAGGCGTGAGTGGGACGTTGACAGATGGGAGTCTGTTGCGAATTCGTGAGCCAAGCGGCCATTGAAAAAATCCACGGTAGTGCTTTTTCCATCGATAGCGTTCAAGGTTGGCGGCGTTTGCGAATTAATTTTGGCGCCACCCCGTAGTCACCCACCTTCGCGAAATCCCGGGTAAAGTGTCATTCCACCGTCGACATAAACGGTAGTGCCGGTTACATAGTCGGAGGCGTCGGACGCCAACCAGACGGCTGCGTGACCGATATCCATAGGATCTCCCACTCGTTCGTATGGGATCAGCTTTAGTAGGTCGGCCTCAGCATCCGGCGTCTCCCAAGCTGCGCGATTTATCGGCGTACGGATGGCTCCGGGCGAGATTCCGTTGACTCTAATTTTCTGATGAGCCACTTCCTGAGCCACACTCTTCATAAACATGAGTAGCCCGCCTTTTGAGGCCGCATAGTTCACATGCCCGGCCCAGGGGACGATGTCATGCACGGAGGACATGCAAATTATCTTTCCGGCCGCACAAGACACTTCTGGCACTACGCCTCGGCGCAGAAACTCTTGCACCGCTTCCCGAGCGCAGAGAAACTGGCCGGTGAGGTTGACCGCCAACACCTTATCCCATTGGTCTAATGTCATCTCGGTAAAGGGCGCATCCCATTGTATGCCCGCATTTGCCACAAGTATGTCGAGGCTTCCCCATGTTTGGATGACCGATTGGAACATCTCCTGAACTTGATCCTCGCGACTGACGTCCGCTTCTACGGCCAGCGCGTCACCGCCTGCAACGCGTATTTCATTGACCAGTACCCGTGCCGCGTCTGCATTGGAGACATAGTTGATTGCTACTTTAGCGCCCGCTGTCGCCATGGCTCGGGCCACGGCGGCCCCTATGCCCGAGTTACCGCCCGTAATCAGGGCGCGTTGTCCAACGAGCACTTTCTCGGTTATCAACGGCATAGCCGAATTCCTTCTGTTGAGTGAGTAGACCGAACGATTAAGGAAGACCGGTTCCCGCGACCTCCACGTCGACAATTTCTATCCGTCCGGATTTAACAATATTCGCGCGGTAGGGGTCATCGGTTTCAGAAGTTAATATAAATAGTGTTTGGCGTGTTGGCCCACCCAACATGCATGCGTACGGTGTCCCTACGGGGCGAATGCGAGAATGTATTATTCCGGTCTCACCCACGCGGATGACCTCTTTAGTTGCCGGGCTCGCTACCCATATCGCACCTTCTACGTCGAGGCAGATACCGTCCGGTTTCGCATCCCCTAGGTCGGCCCAGAGCCGCCGATCATGGAGCAGGCCATCATCGCCTATATGAAATGCCGTCAACCTCGAGGCGAACGTCTCGGCCACAACGAACGTTTTGCCGTCCGCGGTGATGACACTTCCGTTGGGAAAGATCAGTCCGCCCGCTGTTACTTGACTGTGCCCGTTGGGTTGGATGAGCGCCAGCTGGGCGGGAGATATCGGTGCGCCACCGTGGAGGTCGTAACCAAAGTTACCGACGTAGGCCCGGCCTTGTGCGTCCACGACCATATCATTGCAATGGAATGTCGCGATCGCGGAAAGATCGGCGTATAGCACGAGCCCTTCATCGGTGACGCGGTGGACAGCACGTCCGGTCATCCCCACCACCAGTGGCGTACCGTCGGGTAACCAGCCCAACCCACCCGGTAAGTCCTCGGTTTCAAGTATGCATTCCGCTTGGCCGTCTAACGTCACGCTCATAATCCGACGCGCATGTTGATCGGTAAACCATAACTGATTGTCGCGCCAGCGTGGCGCTTCGGGAAACGCAAGACCTTGCACCAGAATCTCTGTATCGCTAATCATATTAGGCTACGTCCGTATCATTGTTGTCAACCAATTCGAATTCAACTGATCGTTGTCACGCCGACGATTCCTTGCGTCGGCGTGACAACGATCAACTGACGGGTCCGGAGAATCGTGGTTTTCGACGAACCTGATCGCGGTGCCACGGTTACTCCTTCTTATATACCCGCGGCGTTTGAGATTTAGGTGTCAATAGCACGCCCTATTCATTCCATGTCTACGTTGAAACTCCTCGCAATAGTCCGGCTATTACTCGTCATTTCGCCTTGCCACGAAATGAATATGACGCAC
>CALZJI010000068.1 GCA_945787615.1 uncultured Chromatiaceae bacterium
AGCAAAAACTGCCCTTCGTACTCGTAGGCGAGTTTTTCTAGCAGGGGTTTCAATACCTGACACGGCTGGCACCACGGCGCCCAGAAATCTACGATAACAAGTTGTCCTTGGGACCCTCTTATCACGACTTCGTCGAAGTCCTGTTCCGTCACATCTTGGTAGAATGACCTCATAGGCTTTACTCCGGTATGATCTATAAGTCTACCTGGTTTATCGGCTCAATCATTAGCGGTTTTTAGTTCTCTATTATGCACGACACGAAGCAGACCTTGGTAAAGAAAGGAGACTTGACGCGCAAAACAGTGGACTTCGAGATATACCCTACGTCGAAAGGAAGATTACGGATCAAGAGATCGCGCTCGAACGGCAAGGCGCGGCTAAGTTCACCTTTCAGATAGGTATATGTAGTATCGCGGCAAGAAAGTGGCCCACCCATAGAAAAGCAATAGGTCTCCATTCGATGTAGGTCGGAACCGCTGACCGAAGGGAAGCGAAACAATGGCCCGTGCTTATGCGACAATCCCTTTGACTAAATAAACAACAGCAACAACCACGCCTAAACATATCAGACACGCTAATGCAATTTTCAACGCCGTTTTCATGCACACCCCTCGAATAAACCACGCGGAACCGCCAACAGGAATTGATTTCCGCCCCTCGGGCGAGCTATTGTGACCTACATCACTCGGCCAACGATCCGCTGCGTTCTCCATTAGAGTACATTGCTTGCGTTTGTAGTTGAAACAAAAATACCAAAAAAGGACGTCCGTCATGACCAATAAAGTCGCACAAACCCAAACCGCTATACACGAACTCATCGCTCAACGGTGGAGCCCCCGCGCCTTCGATTCCTCGGCACCTATCCCGAAAGAAAGCCTGACGGCCTTACTGGAGGCGGCGCGCTGGGCGCCCTCCTGCTTCGGTGATGAGCCGTGGCGTTTCATCGTGTGCAATAAATTTGACGACGAAACCAGTTGGGGTAACGCACTAGGAACCTTAGCAGAAAAAAACCAGTTCTGGGCCAGAAATGCCCCGCTCCTCATAATCGCTGTTGCCGATAGTCAGTTCATGAAGAACGGAAATCCTAACCGTTGGGGCCAATACGATACAGGGGCCGCTGCGGAAAACCTTTGCCTGCAGGCTACGGCGGTTGGCCTTGCGGCCCACCAAATGGGCGGATTTGACGTAGGTAAAGCCAGGGATGCATTTAACATTCCCGATCGCTACACCCCTATGGCCGTCATCGCGGTTGGAAAACCGGCGAGCATTGAGACATTGGATCCCATATTCCGCGACAGCGAAGCGGCCGAGCGTTCCCGCGCGCCGCTTGGGGAGCGTTTCTTCCATGGACAATGGGGAAAATCCATCGAAACGTGATGGGCGGGCTAACGAATCACTCTGGAAACGCCGCCGCGGCGCGGGTCGCCGGCGCCGGAAAAGCCGGCGCCGTCAAACGCTACCGTGTGAGTGCCACCAAAGAAAACGTTTCTTTCCTGCCAGCGTTGGTGCTCTGGGAATTCGGCGATGAGTGGCGCGATCTGGTCCTCTCTAAAGCCGCCCTCAAGGTAAAGCCGATGCGCTTCGAAATGGATGCGCGGTTGACTAACGGCCTGGTCTAACGGCATCGCGAAATCGACCACGTTAAGTAACACTTGTAATATGGCCGTACGAAGCCGGTTTGAACCCCCGGAACCCAGAGCGATGCGCCGCTCGCCGGAGAGTAGAATTGTCGGCGAAAGCATGGACGTCATGCGTTGATCAACAGGCCAGCGATGAAAACCGAGGGGATTGAGGTCCTCTTCACCCAGCATATTGTTCAACATAATCCCCGTTCCCGGAATAAAATCGCCGCAACCCTCACCATTGCTCGTAGACAGGCTCGCAATATTGCCAGCGGCATCCATGACACTTATATGGGTCGTGCCACGACGACACATCGGTTTACCTTTGATCTGTTCCTTGTACAAGCGTAGGAAATCGCGATCCAACATACGTGCGCTGGGAACGTGCTCGGTATCGTCCAAGTGCACATCAAGACGTGCTTGCCCTGTCATCCCAAGAACTCGCGCCAATAGATCGAGATACACCGTCGTTCCACTGCCCAGTTGGCACACATTAAACTCTTCGAGCAGTTTAAGAGCGACGCCAATAAGCACTCCGCCGGAGCTGGGGGGCGGATTAATGAGCAAATTGGCGTTGCGGTAATCGACAGACAAGGGCTGGCGCTTACTGACACAGTAGCCAGCCAAATCCGCTGCAGTGAGATGGCCTCCTTGTTCTGCGCAGCGCCGGGCCATACGGTGGGCAATCTCACCCTCATAGAATAACGCATCACCTTCCCGTGCAAGCGCCTCGAGAAAATCCGCCAGTTCGGGCTGACGTAATCGTTCCCCATGCTGGATTAGCTCCCCCGGTTCGCGCGAGCTACCGTAGATCCGACGGGACTCCGCAGTCGATGCGTAGATCGCGTGAACTACGCTAAAGAAATAGGCTTGGAAACGGTTCATGACCACACCGTCTCGCGCTAAAGCGATAGCGGGCTCGGCGAGACGTATCATCGGAATGGAGCACAGATCGTGGTGTACGGCGAAAAGCCCTTTAACCACCCCAGGCGTTGCCGCGGCGCCTAGCCCGATATGAAACTCCTGCTGAGCCGTACCGAAATCCGCCGAAATTGGCCGAAAATTTGTTTCATCTCCCGGCCGTTTCTGCTGTGGCGTCTGAACGAAAAAATCGTATACAAGACTGCGACCCGCCCCCGTGTGCACCAACAAGAAACTCCCGCCACCGAGCGATGATAAAATCGGCTCAACGACACAGGATGCCAGATGGGCGGCCACAACCGCATCAAACGCGTTTCCGCCTTCTTGCAAGATCAGCTCGGCCGCCCTTACGACCTCTTCGTGCCCGGCGGCCACGACGCCTTTTTGATATGCCATATG
>CALZJI010000069.1 GCA_945787615.1 uncultured Chromatiaceae bacterium
TCACTCAGCTTCTGCGTTACGGCAAGTGTTACATATTTCAATATGCGCCACTTGCCGCGCCTTGAATCTGAGCAAAAATCCGGCGCAATTTTGGATAATTATTATTTTCCGCGGCCCTAAGGCGATCATCGACCTGTTATAAATCATCCAGTTGAAAAGCGTACAATCCATCATGTGTATCGGGGACATTGGGCAAAATGACGATTAGATTCTTTGCCTGCAACTTCTTCGAATTTTTCGACGATAATTTAAGCACGAGATTGCGCGTGCGGTACAGGAAAACGTTCCTCTCTTAATGACACCGCTACGCTTAAAAGTGCGAACCTTTTTTCGTTACGCGCCAACGCCGTGAGCGGGTTGCCTTGGCAATCAGCCTGTAAATGTGAAACCGCTTTAGCCCAAAATGTGAATTAATTTTGACGCGAGCCCTAAAGGAAGGATGAGATCGGGGCCGAGAGAACAGGGTCGATTTCTCGCTCATCGGATTGGAAAGGGTGTAAATGGGTAGCCGTGGTGCAGACGTTGGTTCGGAGCCACGTCACTTTGGTTGTGGCCGCAGGCCGCGACAAATTACGTTATCGGCGACGCTCAAAAGACGCGTACGGTTCAGTTGAAATAAACTACAATTTGAAGCCGACCGGAGCGTTGTCTCTCGGAACGCCAAATTTGACTATAGCCCGTAATTCTGGCTCAATGACGAAAGGTGCTGAAGAAAAAAATAACGCGGTTTTACCCATTTATTTTTAGCATCAGAGCAGATAAGAGAAATGAAAAGACTGCGCCGCTTTCTAACGCTTGCACTGACTAAAACCGCTCGGCCAGAGCGGATTGGCACTTACTTAAGCGATTCTACACCCGATGTAGGGTGGGTTACGACTGCATGGATGCAGGAGCTAGGGTAATGCATGGAGCTATTACCGAGGCGCGTCTTTTTGCGCCGTAACCCACCAGTGGTGCTACGTAACGCTTGGTGGGTTACGTAAAAAGACGCTAACCCACCCTACATTTTGGCTCAAGTAAGTGCCATCGAGGATAGGGTTTGATTTTGCAAAACAAACGCGTATATCAAAACGAGGAGTTTTTTTGTCGTCAATAAACCAGAGGGAAAACATCATGAAGACTCGACTCAAAACAGGTCTGGGCTGCGTGTGTGCTGTCGTTATAACGGCGGCGATGCGCCGTGGTGGTTGGTGAAGCGATGGCCAAAAATATGGTCTTCCGCGAACGTCTGCCAGGCGTACTGCGTGATGATGGTTGGCGCCTGATCCTGGGGCGAGTCGTGGGCTCGGAACCCGGCGACGCCATGGAGCATACCCAGCGTACGAAATATTACGATCGGTTCGACCCGCGTGCCCGCTATACCTACGAGGCCTGCACTACATCTGAGCGGATGTCTTTCCCCAAGCCTGGTTTCGGAATGGGTTACGGGGGTATGTTCCTGGACAGCGAAGACCGCGCACTTACGGGTGATCGATCCTACGTGATCAACGTTCCCGCCAAACCACCGGTCAAGCTGTTTTGGGCAGTCACCGTCTACGATGTGGACACACGCGGGCTGATTACCACCGACCAGCAGCGGGCCGAGCGCGGATCCGTGCATGAGGGGGTCAAGACCAATCCGGATGGCTCCACGCCCGTGTTTATTGGCCCGAAAGCGCCAAAGGGTTGGGAAAACAACTGGATTAAATCCGTTCCGGGGCGTGCATGGTTTCCCTATTTTCGTTTCTATGGTCCGACTGAGCCCTTCTTTGATCAAAGCTGGGAGCTGCCGCAGATCAAAGAGGTGGATTTTAACGATTTCAGTTAACAATAAGATCCGATATTCATCGAAGGCAACGTAGGATGAACAACGCCCACCATTTGGAGTACCGTTCTAGCTCCGAATGGCGGGCGTAGCCGAATCCTACTCAGCTGTGCCTAAACGTAGATTAAAAATTAGTGAAAGAACGGGTACAGGTAAAATAGTTAAATAAGTAAAGGAAGTAGAACGTTATGATAAACGCAAGACAATTGGCTTATAGAAGTATGTCGTCCCTTATAGTAGTTGCTTTACTGTTGGTTTTGCCTATAAACGTTCTTGCGCAAGATAAAGGCGGCGGGGATTTACGCGCGGCCGTACAAAACCCGATCAGTTCGCTTATCAGTCTGCCGTTTAAGTTTAGCTTTGATTACGGCGCCCAGAACGGAGACGGGACCATACTAAACATTCAACCAGTCTACCCCATTACAAAAGGCGACTGGAATTACGTGAACCGCGTCATACTCCCGATCGCTGATGTCGATGGCGCGATAACCAGTCCCAATAATCCCAGTCCCTTAGGCGCGGACAGTGCATCGGGACTTGGCGATACTAACTATTCCGTGTTCTTATCACCGGTCGAGTATGACAAAGTCATTTGGGGTGTGGGGCCTTCCTTGAATCTGCCAACGGCATCCGATGACCAGTTAGGCAGTGGCAAATGGAGCGCCGGCATCACGGGTGTAGCGCTTACCCAGCTTAAATGGGGCTCAGTGGGGATACTTGGTCGGCAATTGTGGTCCTTCGCGGGAGACGATGATCGTTCCAACGTAAGCCAATTGCTGGTTGAACCGTTCTTAAATTACAATCTTCCTAACGGGTGGTTCTTGATTACAGATCTCGTGATGACTTCTAACTGGAAAGCGTCTTCCGGCCAACGCTGGACCGTTCCACTCGGCGGGGGCGTGGGTCGTGTTTATAAAATTGGCAACCAGGCAGTGAATAATCGGGTTGAAGTCTATTACAACGTCGAGAGACCCGACGCCGCGCCGGACTGGTCGTGGACTTTCACGTTTCAATTTTTGTTTCCTAAAACAGGATAGCGCAAATTCATAGCGATCCCGATAACCGGAAAAATCCATTCGCCGACCGGGACTTCGGTCGGCGATTGAAACTCGCCTTAGTGCTGTTTGGGCTAGCAATCGCCTGCCCTTTTGCTGCTGCCGCAATATTTACCTCCGACCTTCCTGATCACTGGCGCAACGCTGCAGGGTTCCTGATTTTCCCCGTTCCCGAGATTCTGGATATCGCCGCAATTTCCGTATTGGGAAAACCCGGCTTTGAGTACTTAAAGAAACGCATTGCCTTACTGTTTAAGCAGTACGGTCCGCCACGATCGGTCAGCCCAATGCGCTACCACATAGGATTAGCGCTGTTCCTTTTGCCTTTGCTATTCGGTTGGGTACAGCCTTACGTCGCTACAGTGGCTCCCGACTTAGGTATCGAGCATTTAACATTAAGTATAGGTGTTGATATCGTGTTTCTTTCAAGTTTTTTCGTGCTTGGCGGAGATTTTTGGGACAAAATTCGTGCCTTGTTCGTACGAGCCGCCACAGTAAACACGGGCGCGGTAGGGAAATCGCGTGCTACGGAGCACGTTGACGATCAGCCAATACGAGTTCGATGGCGACTATATCTGGGCGCGGCATTAATGTTGCTTAGTCTCTTCATGCCCGTGTTCATTCCGTTTGTAACCCTAAGTACACTTCCCACGGAGTTGAAAGCTACACTTTCCGGCCTGATGCTATTTGGTTTCCCTCAAATAATAACGCTCACGGCGATCGTCGTACTCGGAAAATCTGGGTTTCTATACATCAAGACAAAATCGTTCCAATTACTAAAACGATTCCTGCCAACTGATGAAGTCAGCGTGGGACGACATCGTTTCGGACTCGTCGTGTTAGCGATACCTTTTTTATTTGCTGTGGTTGCACCCTACGTGAAACACTCTATTCCCGGCTATGATGAACTCCGGGTGATCTATGCCGGTGTCGGAGACGTCTTACTGATAGTCGCTGTTTTTGTTCTTGGCGGTAACTTCTGGGGCAAACTACGCGCGTTATTTAGCCATTCGGCCAAAGCGTGTTTTTAATATGTTGCACCGGTACTGTCAACTTATCGAGCTCAAGGCGAAACGAAACCAAAGCGAGGTGTTCTAACTCGTTACGCCAAATTCGGGGCGCAAGTCACCTCTCTCGACGTCGAAAAAGCATGATCACGAAACAGCCGATAGTGCGCGGCTTTTAACAGATGACGACTCACTCGAAACAAATTGTTGATAGGACCATGAGCAGATAAAAAACGTTGCGCATGGCCAGGTGATTTAAACCGCCGCACCGAAGGTTGTTGGCGTACTGTTGACCGAACTTCATGCACCATTGACGAACGGTTTCATAGGTTACAGTAACACCGCGTCCCGCCAATAGTTCCTCAATATCGCGGAAACTGAGGGAAAACCGGTGGTAAAGCCAGACGGCATGAGCGATAATTTCGGCTGTGTAGCGAAATCCACGGTAGGGATTGGATTTATTGGTCATTGCGGTATGATGCCATGCATGTAGCTTCCACTACAAGCCGAGCGTCTCCGTTAAGTTGACAGTACCTGTTGATGGCCAGTTCTTGTTCAAGGATCGTGTAGACAACGGATAGGCCAGCGCCAAGCGATAAGCGGTCGTTCATCTTGTAGGCGAAAGAGGGCGTGAGAGCGACGCCCTCGAGGGTGACCTGTTGAATCGCATAACGCCCAACGAAGTTGTCGCCATAATCGACGCCGCCTCCAAGCGGGGCCACTAAAGAAAAACGAAACCGGGCGCTGTCGGACACAACTCTGGTATAGTAAAAGCTAGGAATAGCCGCGACATCGCCAGCGTTTCCCCCATCATCGCCACCGGCGGTCGCGACGCTGGACTCGAACTCGAGTTTTGGAACCAGGATCATGAGACCGCCCAAGATGCTGTCTTCGGTCAGGCCCGTCATCCCCGCCGGGTTGGTCCAAGACGCATCGGCGCTCAAAGTATTGGTGGGGTTTTACGCCTTGACTACGTTAAGTTGACAATACCTTCAAAGAGCTGCGCGTCTACAACGATTTCGTCGATGACGATGACAAGTCGACAGGCGATCACGGTGTTGTAACGTCAACCTTCGTGTTCCACGCGGCTTGATGATGCCGTCCAGTGATCGCAACAATGGATGAGAGAACCCTGGACTATAGCCGCTTATTGAACGGCGCCATTCTCTTTCAGCGAGCGCGCCATGCCCTGTACATTGAGCGCGCGCCACTGCTCGTAAGAACCCCAATCCTTGTAGTCGGCCATCTGCACACTCTGGGTCAGATCCTCTACCGACTTGCCGGCCGTCAGGCCTGCCAACACCTTGGCCCGCAATTCTTCCATATAGATGCGGGCATTGGTGGCATCGGCTTTGACGCCGAGGGGGCCGTGCCCGCCGGCAAAGATTTCGAAATCCAGCGTCTCGACTTTTCTCACCTGATTAATCCAGTGATCGACGTTGGCACCGGGAAAGTCGCGGTAGGGCAGGCGTTTTGCGGACGCGGCATCGACGATGAAGCCGACGTTCTCGGGCCGTATCACCATGGCGATTAAGTCGGTTCCGTGTCCTGGTCCCAGGTAGGTTAGCTCAAAACGTTTGCTGCCCTGGGTGAAGCTCAGTTCGTCATTGAATCGGACCGTGGGTTTCACACCATCGATGGCGTCTGGCGCGTTGGTATGCGCAATCACCGCGGGTACAGCACCGAAAGCGGCGCCGCCAGAGGCATGATCGCCGTGACTGTGACTGTAGACGAGGTGGGTGATCGGTTGCGCGGTTATTTTGCCAATTTCGGTTTTCAACCAGGCGGCTGCATCAGCGTTGATCGGATCGGTTACGACCACGCCATCGCCGGTCACGGTGAACACCGAGACATGAAAGTTGTTCTGAAAACGGTATACGTCACCGGTTATCTTGCTGATCGTGCGCTTGGCGTCCTGCGCCAACCCCTGTTGCATCAGTAAACCGGTGATGAGTAGCGGTGCTATTAACAGTTTCATCATGACTCGCTCCCTCCTTTGTGGCGCCGA
>CALZJI010000070.1 GCA_945787615.1 uncultured Chromatiaceae bacterium
AAGGTTGCGGTATCGGAATATGCAACTGAGCTCGCGGACTTTTTCTATCGCAAAAAGCATTTTCTAGACTTTCGTGCGCTTACCGCGCCAAGCATGATCACGCGCTTTTACGATGCCATGAAAAACCATATAAAAAGCGTAACGAGCGGCACGCGCGCAGTGGTAAACAATGACTTAGAAATATACATGTACAAAACAAAGGATGAACAGGGGAACACCATCATCGAGTCGGCTCTGAACGCGGAATTAAGAACGACCGAAGAAAAGCTGGCGTTCATACGGCGCGCCATGGCGAGCGGTGATTACCGCTTTATGAAGATTGTCGTGGCCGGAATTAGGAAGTTAAATCCACAAGTAGTTGACGCTATCGTTAATACCATTAGAGAGTTGTCTCCGCACCGCGCTAACGCACTACAGAAGGAAGTCGAAGAAATAGTGGGGTACGGTGAGCTTATCGACATCACGAACAATATCGTCTACGCCATGGAATTGGCCAATTCGCTAAAGCCGACGAAATAAGGGCCGCGGAAAATAATAATTATCCAAAGATTGCGCCGGATTTTTGCTCAGATTCAAGGCGCGGCAAGTGGCGCATATTGGAATATGCAACACTTGCGGTAACGCAGAAGCTGAGCAAAAATGGCAAGCAAGGTTGGACGATTATTTTTTTCGCGGCCCTAACCTGCTACGCCCAGAGTTCGAGGGAAAAATGCTGGATTACCGCGCGCAGAATATCGCTGCGCGTAATAATACCATCTAAGGTGCCGTCATCAGTTACGATGGGCATGGCGCCAACCCGGTGTTCGAATAACATTCTAGCGATGTGACGCACATCAGTGTCTCGGGTTGCGGTTAGCACGCGCGTTTTGACTAATTGCTCAATGGGTGCCGTCAATCTTGCTGCCAGTGAACCGTGAAAAAAAGTCTCACCCAGGCCGGCAAGATAGTTTAATAGGTCTCGATCGGAGATAATCCCTACAAGCTGGTTTTCATCAATGATCGGCGCATGGCGGAAACGCTTGTCTCGAAAAAGCTCAAGGGCAGCCCCAATAGTATCTCGGCGTGCCAAGGTGATCACCGGCGATGTCATGATCTGATAGGCATAGCGCGCCGGTTGATTTTCTATCGCGTGTTGGGCGAGTTTATAGGCCTGTTTTGCGCGGCCTTTTTGCGAGTATTCGTGTGGCGATGACGATTGCTCTTCTTCTGAACCGGGTATCGCGCGTGTTGGTGCAATGGCCTGAGCTTGCTCCACGCTCCGCTTCTCAAAGAGTTTGTCCGACGGTACCGGGTCCCGAACACCGGGGCCATAGACAGTAAAGGCCATAGTTAAGTCCCTCGTTTCGACTGGTAACGCACAAACTTGCTTCCGAATCCTGAATTCTAATTCGGGCCTGCGCCTGAACGGTTTATTTTCGCGCAGTCCGGCTATTTGTATACCGCAAACTAAACATCTCTTGCAAGCGACTTATCGTTCGCCGGAACGCAAAGGCTTGCCGTTCTCCCTTGTAGAGGTTCGTGACGCCCACTTCGGCACTCGCGATGAGGCACACATTGTGGTCGTATAAGGCGTCGATTAATTGAATAAAACGATTTACAACGTCGTCCGTGCTTTCATCCATTGCGGCAATATCGCTAATGAACACAGTGTTGAATATCTCCGCAACGCGAAGGTAGTCGGCGGATGAGCGCGGTGTTGCGCATAGCTCGCCAAAGTCAAACCAAATTACGTCGGTTCCTTGGGCTTTGGCGATCACCGTTCGTTTATTAATCTCTAGCGGCACATTGAACGCGCCATCGGCGCCGACACGTTCTTTAAACCGGCTTAACAGCGCTTGCTTGGCTCTCTCATCATTTGGCGTAAAAAAGGTCTCCGTTTGTTCTAACAGCCCGAGGCGATAATCTGTCTCGCCGTCTACGTGGATTTCCTCGGTGTGTGTTTTTATTGAATCGATGGCGGGAAGGAAGCGTTGGCGCTGCAGGCCGTGCAAGTACAATTCCTCGGGGCGGATATTGGAGGTGAAAACCAGTGTTACGCCGGACTCGATTAAGCCTTTTAACAACCCGGCGAGTAACATTGCGTCGGCAACATCATCGACGTGGAACTCATCCAAACACAGGATGCGTGTCTCTCGTGCAAGGCTGTTGGCGAGGATGGGGAGCGGATCTGGGCTCTTGGGAAGCGCCTTTAAATCCCGATGGATTTCTTGCATAAAGCGTTGGAAATGAACGCGGCGTTTCTGGCTGAACTTCAGGCAATCATAAAAGATTTCCACAAGATAGGTCTTGCCTCGCCCGACACCACCCCAAAGATATAGGCCTTTAACCGACGCAACAGGCGCTTTACGGAAAATACCCATTAAGCCAGGGTGTGAAGGTCGCTGAGGAGCCGTTAAACGCGCATACAGGCGTTCTATCTGCTCGATGGCTCTGTCTTGCGCGGGGTCGTGGTGAAAACCCTCGTGAGTGAGGTCTATTTGATAGCGTTCCTTGGGCGTCATATCTGGTCGTAGCAGTTTGTCGTACTGTGCAGAGCAACACTTCTAAAAAGAAATCCGCCTTATGCGCCCTCGCGGCGATCGCCCCGGGGATAAATGCGGGCTAGAAGAACGCCCATTGCCGTACCTATTCAGCGCACGGCCAAACAAACAATGTCCTTCCCGTAATTCGCGAGATACCTCATAGTACATCGGCACGTAAGGAAAAAACCCGATAAATCAGCGCATAACGAGGCCGTCGCTGGAATTTTAAAAATTTTACAAAACTCAGGGGAAAAGAGTGGTATTGTTTGAAACAAAGCATAGATTTCGTAGTCTAATTTGTTAAGGTGATATTCTAAGTCTAGAATGTAACATTATAGAAAACTTCCTCTTTTGTTTTTCATTGGGCGCCTAAACGTTACGAGCGAGAAACATGCTAATCCGCAGTAAGCACTGCGGAGAAAAGCTGGTTTTGAATTTCTAACTGGTTTTGAATTTCTAATTAGAGCTCTATAAAAGTATGGATATAGCGACGCACTCAGCGAGCGATAAACAATCGGGGCAGACGCACTGTCCGAAAGCCTACGGCATACGAAGTTGGTTCTATTTTAGTTTGGTCATCATCGTTACCGTCAGCTTTCTCGTCTCTCAGGTTGTTATACAAAGTGTTCGGTCGGGGAGTCTAGCGGTTTCGACGCTAGAGGAAATCTTTTACCCTGGAGTGTATTGGTTACTTGCTTCCGGCGGCGTCGCTTTACTGGTGGCTTCCGGGCTTCTGCTAGGATTAACGCTCGGGTTTATAGTGGTTAGGGCTTTCATGCATCTTAGCCCCTGTCGAGCCTATGGCGTGATGGCGTTGTGCCAAGCCGTTCCGTGGATCTATTTTTTCTCGACGTCGTCTTGAGTCGGATTACGTACTTACCCCGTACGCTCGCGCCGCAGCTGCCTCACCAAGAATCGTGCCGGGTGGAGGTGATCCAGTAGCGTTCTCGGCATACACAGCGGCTCGACGTTCGCCATATCGGCGATAAGTTCCGCCGCTAATGGGCATGATACGAGACCGCGCGAACCGTGCCCGGTTGTGATAAACAGGCCGGGTAAATATCGGGCGGGTAGATAACCTCGGGCGGGTTTGCCGTCTTTTAAATCCCAGTACTGCTCCCGATAGAACACCTCCTCGGCGATGGCGCCAACTATTGGCCAATAATCGGGTGTTGTGGCGCGAAACGCGACTCTACCACGATATGCATCGTCGGATTCTTCGATAAAATTGGGGAGGTTGCAGCCCAAAGCCGCAAGATTGGATTGATGGTCCCGAGAGCGTACGTCGCGCGACAGCTCTACCGCGTCATAGGTCGCACCAACGCATAGTTGTCCATCGAGACTGGGGGTCACGTAACCCTCATAGCAGACCGGCATTACGAGGCGGCGACGTGTGGCGTTGGTCTTTAGATAGGTCAGCTGGCCCCGTACGGATTGCACAGTTAAGAACGGAGAGGCAGCTAGAGATGGTGTCTCCGAGCCGCTGGCGATGACGACAACCGGCGCTTGGCCGAGACAGCCGGCCGATGAAAAAACCTGCCATTGTGCATGGTTACGACCTAACCGCGTGACTTCTTCGCCTAGTACCAATTCTATCGATGGCTCGTCCTCCAATAAGAATTGGCATAGCTTTGCAGGCACCACCCAGCCCGCCTGGGGGAAGAATACGCCGCCGCTGCGAACTTCCGTGCCGCAGAGTGCACCGGCCTGAGGCGCAGTGACGGGCCGAAGAACGGTCGGTGGCAATTGTAGTTCTGTAAGCCGCTTGATCCGCTCTTCGGGTAATAGCTGTAAAACACCGGTTGGATACCACTCAAGTCCTTCGTGGCGCCGTTTAAACTCATTAAGCCAGTAAACGGTGAACGCAAACGCCGACGTATAAAACTGGGCGTATTCGTTCATGTCTGCGGTGAGCCGCGGCATCACGACGCCGGCAGGATTGCCCGAGGCCTCAGTGGCAACACGGGCATGTCGTTCAATCACGGTAACGCGCCAACCGCGACGAGCGAGTGCGTGCGCGGCCGAAGCGCCGGCAATGCCTGCGCCGATTACAATGGCGTGCTTCATGCTTACGTCGCGGCACTTAACCGGCATGAACCAAGGGTTCGCATCAAACCGTTTCGACCTGCGCATCAGCCGTCCTTGTAAACGGTCACGTTTGCCTCCGAAGCCGGGTACTTTCTCGACGCGGAAACCCGCATATTCTAGGCCTCGTTTGACATGTCCCGCGGCAGTAAATGTGCTAAACGTTGCTTCGTTCGCGCTTAACCTGGTGATTTCCGCAAACATCGTCTCCGTCCACAGTTCTTCGTTTTTTCGAGGCGCAAACCCGTCGAGAAACCACGCATCGACTTGGGCGTCGAGTTGCGCAAGACTGGCGAGCGCATCTCCCAGCATTAAGGTCAGTGATACGCGGCCATTGAGTAAGTGGCGACGGTGAAAGCCCGCGACGGGGTCGGGATAAACCGCTAGCAATTCTTCCAGATACGGATTCAACGTACGCCAGGTGCCGATAGCTTGACGAATATCCGATTTCAGCAGCGGAAACTTCTCGACGGAAAGGAAATGGAGCCGCGCGCTTGGGGGGGCCGTTTCGCACCAGAGTGCTAAGGTGGCGAGGAAATTCAGGCCTGTGCCAAAGCCTGTTTCTGCGACAGTAAAGCTTGGTTTGCCTTGCCAGCGTTGAGGCAGGCCATTGCCGGTAAGAAATACCGCACTGGTCTCTTGTAGGCCGTCGAGCGTAGAGAAGTAGACGTCACCGAATGCTTCGCTGTAGGGTACGCCCTTATACCAACGAATCTGCGCCGTTTCTAGCGGTACGCGATGCATTTCCGGCAGTTCTAAGCGACGGATCCGGCAAGAAAGGGCGCGTAACTGGCGCTCTTTCTTACCTTCCGGTCTCGTGGGTTATTGACTTTGATAAAAGTCCATTAAAATCTTGGCCACTTCGGGGCGCGCAAATTCGGTCGGTAGGTTCTCACCTGCCGCGAGCGTGGCGCGCACCTTGGTTCCCGATAGCAACACAAAGTCTTCTTTAGTATGGTCCGGCGCGTCGCGCATCATAACGACTTTACCTAGCTTCTTGGAGAACGCCGTATGATCAGCGCGGAAAATGTCGATGGCGAGCGCATCTTTAGGAACTTCCTCGTCGAAAATGGTTTGGGCATCGAAGGCACCGTAATAATCGCCCACGCCAGCGTGGTCGCGGCCGATAATGAAGTGGGTGCACCCGGCATTCTGGCGAAAGACAGCGTGAAGAACGGCTTCCCGTGGCCCGGCGTAGAGCATGTCAAAGCCGTAGCCCGTAATCATCACGGTGTTGGGCGGAAAATAGAGTTCCGCCATTTTGCGAATAGCCGCATCGCGCACCGGGGCGGGAATATCGCCCGGCTTGAGCTTACCTAAAAGCATGTGAATAACAACGCCGTCAGCCCCGGTGGCCTCCTTGGCCATTTTACACAGCTCCTCATGGGCCCGGTGCATGGGATTACGGGTTTGAAACGCGACCACCTTGTTCCAGCCATGCTCCTGGATTTCGTTCCTGATTTCTACGGCCGTACGGAAGGTGTCGGGAAAGTCCTGTTGAAAGTAACTGAAACTTAACACCTGGATCGGCCCTGAGATTGCATAGTTTCCAAGTGAAGTAAACGTAGCGACACCGGGGTGGTTGTTATCGAGAGTGCCGAAAACCTTTTCCGTCATACGTTTCCGTTGCTCGTCGCTGATCTCTTCGATCGCTTCCACGTCTTGTATGGCCAGCACGGGATTGCCTTCTACGTTGGGGTCCCGGAGCGCAATACGCTTGGCGTTTTTTATCGTGCTGATATCGTTGGTGAGATTGAGTATGGGCACCGGCCAAAACAACCCGTTTGTTGTGTGCATCTTCTCCGCAACGTTCACCGCATCAGCTAGATTCATGTATCCCGGTAGCGGGTTGAAGTAACCGGAGCCGAGCATGACCGCATTGGCGGCCGCCGCCGAATTCAGCGACAAAGAAGGGAGTCCTTCCGCTTCTTGCTGGAGCTGATGATGTTTTTCTTGATCGTATACAAACCGTGGATTGAGAGTCTCAGATCCGTGGGGCTTTATCATAGCGCCTCTCCAAGTTATTGTTTTTCAGTAAGTAGTAGTAAAAAGGTTTAATCTGTTTTGTGCCGGCGACCAATGGGTGCCGGCCTTATCACGTATCAATGCGCCGAGTCGATGGGATGCAACCCGGTATAACGATTGACCTAGTCACGTGCGTAACAAGAATGCATACTTATGGAGACGTGGCGAATAATCGCTTATTCACGCGAAACCCAGGCGCAAGCGGTGAAATGAGCGCATACTATACAAGAAATAGCGAAAAAAATCTGAACTTTGTCGGGGGAAGGCGCGTGCTCTTTTTTTCGTTGGCACTCGATATCGGGACGTCGTATCAGGCGGCCGCGGTTTCACCTTGTACTTTTTCACAAGAGTAGTGGATTATGCAGGCCGATCGCTAACAATGAAACGCCCCGATTCTCCTTAAATCGTGGCTCGCTCGCGCGAAATGCGGGCAAGCCCGCGAGGGAGTACAGTTTTGCCGCGCTCTTCCGTTTTTTTACGCTCTTCGAGACGCATTCTCGCGACCCCAGCACGAACCTATTGAAATGGACCAAAACCAGAGGTAATGTGGTGATTATCTTGACGAGCGAGGCCCGTATTACAGCCATTCCACGCTCATCCTCAGAACAGACTGCACGCGAAGGGAGGAACTATGGCGAATGATGTCTTTACATTTGCGGATGAGCTGGGGCCCAGTAAGGTTATCCACGTCCATGAACCTTCGGTGGACCTGAAGGCGATCCTGGTCGTGGACAACGTGGCCAAAGGGCCGTCCATCGGCGGTGTGCGTATGGCGCCCGATGTCAGTATGGCGGAATGTATTAGGCTCGCCCGGGCGATGACACTGAAAAACGCCGCTGCCGGTTTACCGCACGGTGGCGGGAAAGCCGTAATTTTTGGTGACCCTAAAATGCCTAAGCACGAAAAAGCCCAACGTATCCGTGCCCTTGCCAATTCGTTACGCAATGTCGAAGAGTATATCTTCGCCCCGGATATGGGCACCGACGAAGAATGCATGGCCTGGGTAAGGGATGAAATCGCCCGTGTCGTTGCGTTACCCAGAGAGATAGGCGGGATTCCGTTGGACGAGATTGGCGCCACGGGTTGGGGGCTACGCCATGTCGCCGAAGTCGCCGTCCGTTACTGCGATTTCGAATTAGCCGGGGCGCGCGTCGTGGTCCAAGGTTTTGGCGCCGTTGGCAAACACACATCGCGTTTTCTCGTCGAACAAGGCGCGAAACTTGTGGGAACGGCCGATTCCCGAGGTGCAATCCATAACCCGGAAGGATTAAACGTCAATCAGTTAGTGCAGCTCAAAGCACAAGGGAAAAGCGTTGCGGATTATGTCGACGGGACCAAGATCGACAGCGATGCGCTCATCGACCTGGAGTGCGATATTTGGATACCTGCAGCGCGACCGGATGTCATCCATGAAGATAATGTTAACCGCTTGAATGCTAAGTTAATCATCGAAGGCGCCAATATTCCGATTACCCATGGCGCAGAAAAAATTCTCTCTGCGAAGGGCATCTGGTATGTGCCCGATTTTATAGCAAATGCCGGCGGGGTGATCTGTGCGGCGATGGAATATCACGGTGCGGGGGAGGCGGCGGCGTTTGATATTATAGAGGAGAAGGTACGCCGCAATACGGAGCAGGTGTTGTCCCGCGCTAAGGCTGAGGGCATTCAACCACGCCAAGCGGCGGAGGATCTCGCCTTGGAGCGCGTAAATAAAGCGATGTCATTCCGGCGTTTTTCTTTGTTTTCAACGGCGCCAGGATTTTTGTAGCGGGAAAACCATTGAGCACAGCATAAATACATCGAGAAACGGTTTAGACTTCTTTTTCGGGATTCAGAACAAGAGAACAACGCGGGCGCGTCCGTGGATGGGTGAGTATGATCCTGTTTGGAATTGGAGATCGAGCTTGATCACGCATTAGCAAGCAGTTCTGGCGCGGTGATGGTTCAGACACAGTTGAGCTGAACAGTGAAACAATAGGCGAAGTGAGGCATCCGATGTACCGTATCCGTTTTCATGGGCGCGGAGGTCAGGGCATCAAGACGGCAGGCCGAATTCTTGGCAACGCTTTTTTTCATGAAGGATTTCAAGTCCAGGATGCACCGCGTTACGGTGCCGAGCGTCGGGGTGCGCCGATTTTTGCCTACGTCCGCGCCAGTCGCGATGTCATTCACGAGCGCGGCATCATCCGTCACCCTGATTTGGTTGTGGTTGCCGACGATAGCCTAGTACCTGTGCCTGCGGCGGGTATTCTTGAGGGAATAAGTCGACGTACCGTTTTACTAGTCTATAGTCACGACACCGACGCAACCTGGCAAGCGCGCTTGAGCACTTCCGCTAAGATACTTGTATTACCCCCACCAAAAAAGCCGACCGAGGTGCCGGAGCAAGGCTCTGTTGGTGCAGCCTGCGTCGGTGCCGCGGCACGTTTGATCGGTGTCATATCAGCCGATGCGCTGAGGCGGGCGATAGAAGACGAATTGGCTGATGCTGGTCCCGTAGTCGTAAGGGAGAACGTTCATTACGCTCTCGATGCATACGAGTACGTTGGTGAACATCAAGGCCTAGTGAAGGAAGGCGGAGAACCCAGCGCCAGAGACTACGAAAGACCGGCCTGGATTTCATTGCCTTTCGAGGATGCTCGCGTATCGGCCCCGGCTATTTACGCCGCGGCAACTAGCGTCGAAGTCAGGACAGGCTTGTGGCGCACTCTGCGCCCAGTGATCGACTATGCCCGTTGTAACCGCTGCTGGTGGGTATGCGGCAGCTTTTGTCCCGACAGCGCCATAGACCTTGGCGACCAAGGCTACCCGCAGATCGACTATGACCATTGCAAGGGATGCATGATCTGTGTCGCCCAATGCCCACCCCATGCCATTAGCGCCATACCCGAAACCGATGCTGAACAAGAGCAACCGGCGGAGATAGAGCCGTGAGCGCTAAACTATTGACAGGCAACGGCGCTGCGGCGTGGGGCGCGCGCTTGGCCGCTGTGGACTATATTCCCGCTTTTCCCATCACACCGCAAACAGAGATTATCGAAACCCTCGGCGCATGGATCGATCACGGCAAGATGGACGCCCGCATGGTCACATTGGAATCGGAGCACTCTATGATTACTGCGGCAGGCGCCGCGGCGGCCACTGGCGTTCGCGTCTTTACGGCCACCTCAAGCCAGGGACTGCTCTATGGCATGGAGATGCTCTACACCGTTGCGGGGTGGCGGGCACCGTTCGTCTTAGTGAATGTTTCACGGGGGTTGTCGGCGCCCATTACGCTGGAGCCTGACCACAACGATATCTTGGCGGCGCGCGATAGTGGTTTTCTGCAGCTTCACTGTGCGACCTGTCAGGAAGTGTTGGACAACACACTGTTGGCTTACCGCTTGGCGGAAGACAAAGGCGTGCGTCTGCCCGTCATCGTCAACATGGACGGCTTTTATCTATCGTTCACCCGCGAACCGGTGGCGCTACCAGACCCGGAAACCGTGGGTCGCTTCGTGGGCGAGTATGACGCGGAAAATATTCGCTTTCGCGCCAGTGCTCCGGCGAGCCAGGCGGTCGCCGTCTTGGGCGGCTCGCCGTATTCCTATTTCCGTTACGAAACGCATCTGGCGTCGCAAAATGCATTAAGGGTATACGAGGAACTGGGAAAACAGTACTCGGAGTTGTTTGGCCGCTCCTACGAACCAGTTGAAGCATACCACTGCGACGACGCCGAATGGGTATTCGTCATGATGGGTTGTTTTGCCACCAAAGCCAAGGCCGCCGTCAACCAGCTGCGCGAGGCCGGTTGGAAGATCGGGCTTGTCCGTCCTCGTTTACTTCGACCCTTCCCGGGCGAATGCTTTCGGCGGGCGTTAATTGGGAAAAAAGGGGTAGCCGTTATTGATCAGAACATTTCCATGGGGAAAGGGGGCGTTCTTTACGCGGAACTGGCTTCGGAGCTTTACGGTCAGAGCAACATGCCGGCGGTGTTAGCCAGTTTTATTGGCGGGCTAGGCGGTCGCGATATTAGTTCTGAAGAATTTTTTACTATTGCGGCAACGTTACGCGAGGCAGTTAACGAAAATAGAACCCCACCGCCACGACTACTGTATACCGAGAAGGAATTGCGCGAAGTTCGAAAATTGCAGGCCATCGCCCATGTTGAACGCCAACAGTTAAGTGCGAAATGAACGAATCCCATTTGAGGCGCATGAAAGACTTGCCTTCCACCCATCTGCTCGGTGCGGGTACGCCGATGTGCGCGGGATGCGGCGGACTACAGGCGCTTCATGAAATCTATGATCTGCTCGGTGCTAAAACCGTATTTGTGAATGCGGCGGGGTGTATGACCTTGTTGTCCGTCTATCCCTTTACGCCGTTTCGCGGCTCCTGGCTTTATACGGCCATGGCTTCGGCGCCCGCCGGGGCACAAGGGGTGCGTGATGCCCTGGATATTCTGATCCAAAAACGGCGTATAGGCCGCGAGGAAGATTTAGAGACCGTCGTACTAACCGGAGACGGTGCGGCCTACGGGATGGGTTTATCGGCCACCTCGGCTGCCATTGAACGAAACTTAGACTTTCTTTACATTTGTTATGACAACGAAGGTTACGGCAATACCGGGCAACAGTATTCCGGCGCCACCCCCCATGCTGCAAAAACGTCCACCAGCACGGGGCCCTCAGGCTACGCGGGTGATAAAAAGGATTTGTTCGCCATTTGGGCTGCCCACCGCCCGGCCTATGTGGCGACCGTTATTGGCGCTGAACCCTTAGATTTAGCGCGCAAAATCGAAGCGGCAAAACAACTGCGCGGCCCCAGGTTGATCATTGCGTTGGCACCTTGCCCGGTTGGTTGGGGATATAGCCCCGAGGAGACCGTTAACGTGGGCAAGCTTGCGGTTAAAACCGGTATCTGGCCTTTGAAAGAGTATATTGACGGACACGTCATTCATACGAAAGTGCCTCGTTCGCGTCTACCCGTGGAGGACTATTTGAAGGTCCAAAACCGATTTGCCCACCTCTTTACGCCGCAGCGCGATGAAGCAATGCTTGTGTCGCTCCAAACGAAAGTGGATGATTACTGGAAAAACATTGCATAAAAACAAACGGCTCGCCGGTGGATGTGAGCAGTGGGCTCAGGCCCGGGTATGTCATGGAGTGACAGCAGCTTGGTCTAAGGGCCGCGGAAACAAATAATCATCCAATTTTGCTTGTCTTTTGGCCCAGCTTCTGTGTTGCGGCAAGGGTTACATAAAACGATTATACGCCCCTTGCCGCGCCTTGAATCTGAGCCAAAATCCGGCGCAATCTTTGGACAATTATTTATTTCCGCGGCCCTAAACGCCAATTTATAGCTGGTCGTAGACATTATCAACAAGAAACCAAATGACCGCGCCACGAAAAAGTTACTGTCATCGAGGCGGAACAACGCCGCTATTGGGTCTCACGATCCCGGAACACTTTTATTACGTGGTGGAACAGTTTCCTGACCACGAAGCGGTGGTGTCACTGCCTCAGGCGCGGCATTTGACGTACGCTCAGTTGGCGCAAGAGGTCGACGCGGTTGCCAAGGGACTGCTCGGCTTGGGTTTCGGTCACGGTAATCGTATTGGTGTATGGTCTACCAATAACATAGAGTGGCTGCTCTTGCAGCTCGCCACCGCCCGCCTCGGCGCCATCTTGGTTAATATCAATCCGGCATATCGCCCGAGGGAATTAGCTTACGCCTTGCAGCGTTCCGAAATACAAGGGCTTTTTACGATTCCTCGTTTCCGAACAAGTCACTACGTGGAAATGCTGGTCAATCTCATCCCCGAGCTGAAACGCGGAGCGCAAGCCGAACTAGACAATAAAGACTTCCCGGCATTGCAAAAAGTGGTTCTCTACAACCCTGTAAACCCAGCGGAGGCAATTTCCCCATACCCCGGCTTTATCGGCTGGCCGGAATTCTTGTCCGTTGCAGCGCGCGTCGATCAACACACGTTGAACGAAATAACCGCCTCTCTGGATCGCGACGACGCCATCAACATTCAATACACGTCAGGCACCACAGGGTTTCCAAAAGCGGTTGTCCTCACCCATCACAACATCCTCAACAACGCCTATTTCTCGGCGAAGGCCATGCGTTTTTCCGAAAAAGACCGCTTGTGTATTCCCGTCCCGTTTTACCACTGTTTTGGCATGGTCCTGGCGAACTTATTGTGTCTGTCGGTGGGCGCCTGCGCGGTCATCCCCAGTGAGCATTTTGACCCTGAGGCAGTGTTGATGGCGGTCGAGACCGAGCGCTGCACGGCGATCCACGGTGTGCCGACCATGTTTATCGCCGAAATGGAACACCCTTTATTTCGTGATACGGATTTATCCAGCCTTCGCACGGGGATCATGGCCGGTGCGCCCTGTCCGCCCGCGCTGATGAAGCGTGTTATGTCTGAGATGCACTGCAGTGAAATGCTTATCGGTTATGGCGAGACCGAAGCGTCACCTCTCACCCACCTCACAACACGCGATGATACCTTAGAGCGGCGGGTTGAAACCGTTGGAAAGAACCTTCCCCATCAGGAAGTTAAGATCATCGATATGGCCACAAACAAAACCGTACCCCTAGGCGAAGTGGGCGAAATCTGCTTTCGAGGTTACCACATTATGCAGGCGTATTACGGGGATCCCGCTGCCACCGCGGAGGCGATAGACGAACACGGTTGGCTTCATTCAGGAGATTTGGGAGCAATGGATGCAGACGGCTATGTTCGGATTACCGGACGGCTAAAAGAAATGATCATTCGTGGCGGTGAAAACATCTACCCCCGTGAAATTGAGGATTGCATTTTCACCCATCCCAAAGTCGCGGAAGTGGCGGTGTTCGGTATCCCCGACGAGTTCTATGGCGAAGAAGTGGCGGCTTGGATCCAATTGCACGGCGCTGAGACCGCAACGGAAGAAGAAATCCGTGACTTTTGTTCAGCAAGCCTGGCTCACTTCAAGGTACCGAAATATATTTGGTTCGTGGACGAGTTCCCCATGACCGTAACCGGAAAGCTGCAAAAATTCCGAATGCGGGAAATCATGGTCGAAAAACGTCGTAAACGCGATTAGCGCAAAGTAGGGCTCGCCGGCTAGCCCGCACTTCTCACAGGGACGCCGGAAGATCGCGCAGGGATTTGGTTTCACAAATGATTTTCTGACTGAGAGTATTAAACGGGGTCAGCATCGATTTAATCCTGCACCCAAACACAATGACCGATGACAAGCAAATACATCCGAGTCCGAATCATTTCATAGGGCCTTGCGTGTAAAGTAAACGAATCGTACATCCTAATTA
>CALZJI010000071.1 GCA_945787615.1 uncultured Chromatiaceae bacterium
GCGTTGCTCTAACTCGTGCATCCATGCACTCGTGCCCTCTCGTGACACTAGCACATCCATGTGCGTCGGTCACTTCGGGCTCCTGCCCTCTCGTGACACTAGCACATCCATGTGCGTCGTCTCTGCAGTCGTGCTCTCGCTCCTTACCTACGTCCATGTAGGTAACGCAGCCAGGCGAGATGGATCGACGTCCAAAATGTGAATTAATTTTGACGCGAACCCTAAGTAGCTAGAACGTAATTCATGGAACGCCTACGTTGGTATCGCGGAACCCGCCGACAAAGAAAATCCTGCTGCCATGGGGAATTTGATGTACCATAAGCGCGGGCACAAACTCATTATAAATCCGGGCACTACAGCCAACGCATATGGACTAGCTCGCCCTTGTAGTAGGAATACCATGATAATACGCATATTTTGCACTCCCAGGCGCTTTTTTGTCGGTTGGGTGTTTTTTTTTTCTACGGCTTGCGTCTTAGCCGCGCCGCTTTCAGACCCTGATCAAGGGGTCGCTTCAAAAGAAGACTCAGACAAAGGGAAATACACTTTGTTCCCGGCCAAGCATATTTACCCTCAGTATATTGCCGATCCGCACGCCGCCACGTTTAGCGTCCAAAGCATGTCGTTCTCTCGCACGGATATACCACACACAAGCGATCAGCGTACCGACCTTAAGATGGGTGGCCGTATCGGACTGCTGCAAATCCATGGATCTAATGGCGACGAAAACGGCTGGCAGCTTACATTGGAGACGGGCTTTCATGGTCAGTTCGACGTTCAGCACTCTACCGACAACATCGGTTGGGATGGCGTCTACGCGCTGCACCTTGCGTATCGTCCCGATGCGCGTATGGCTTACCGGGTGGGTGTATACCACCTATCTAGCCACCTAGGTGATGAGTACATCGAGCGAAACAAGGTAAACCGGACGGTATACACTAGGCAGGAGTTTCGCGCGGGTCTCGTCCGAAATATTGGCCAATATTGGCAAACCTATGGGGAACTCGGCTGGGGTTTTGATCTGCGCAACGACGACCTCCAAGAGGCATGGCGAGGACAGGCGGGATTGCAGCGCGAAAACTTACACGGTTCTTGGGTTCCGGGCATGGGATGGTATTCCGCGGTGGACGTGTCTGCGTATCAAGAACGTGACTGGGACTTGAATACGACTGTACAAATCGGATTGGTATACCCTGCGGGAGCGCGGCGGTTCCGTGCGGGATTTGAGTTCTACGAAGGCCGTGCCCAGATAGGGGATCTTTTTCTTTCCGATGAAAAGTACGTCAGTTTTGGGGTGAGATTTGAGATTTGAGTATGAGATTAGAAACAAATCCGTGGATGGCGAATTACTAATTCTCGCCATAAAATAGTCCCTTCGCCAGTCCTGTTAATTCGGACGCGCGTAATATCCTCAACGCTCACAGGAATGGACCCAGGTTTGCTCACGAAAATGGACCCACCTGCGACGAACGCAAGGGAGCATAAAGTGGGCGCTCCACCTTGGAGTCTGGGACCCGACCCCCTGGAACCCCGAAACCGCCCTAGACCCCTAAAAACCAAGGGCCTAGGGCGATTTCAGCATACCCAGGGGGTAGACCCAGACTCCAAGGTCGTACGTCCATTTATATCCCCTGCAGGGCCGTTGGCGCGCGCCAACGGGGGGTCCGTTTTTTTCAGCACAAGTGGGTCCGTTTTTCTTAGCGTTGAGGTAATCGAGGACTGAGACGACCTTGCTATTATTCGTCGTTCATTTTCTTATCAACCTCGCGAAATTAGTTGGGTCGGGTGGTATACGGGCCGGGCTAGCAGACAGCCTGCGTGTTATCCATCAACTCACCGTGATCAATCGAACGCGACAGCGAGCGCATAACATCAGTGTTCTAGGGCCGCGGAAAATAATAATTATCCAAAGATTGCGCCGGATTTTTGCTCAGATTCAAGGCGCGGCAAGTGGCGCATATTGGAAGGGTGCAATACAAAAAAGTGACATTGATTACGCAGCCAACGGCAAATCATTGATTGTGTTGTTATCAAACATATTTCTCACTACGCCCAATGCCTTACGGCAGGCATTTTTCAGCTTGCC
>CALZJI010000072.1 GCA_945787615.1 uncultured Chromatiaceae bacterium
ACATTTGCATGAACATCATAAGTAGTTGGACATGATGTCAACGCCGTGCTTCCCTCCAGGATTAGCGCAAAGACGTTTCAGTTTCCACTGATTACTTATCAATCTCTCCGCCCAATTGTCGACCACGGCAGATTAATTGAAATGTGTTCGTTTCGCCCGACGTGAAGGTGAACGCCGGGGGGTGGATCCTCTGGATTCCCCCTTGTGAGCACCCCTAGTTAATACCCATTCCCTATAAGCTTTATCGCTTCGATAAAGTAATACCCGTGCATGCCGAAAAATTAAAGGATTAGCGCCGATTCCGAGAACGACAGCGCAATGCAAAATCGATCGATCTTATTACGCAAGCGCTGCATTGGATCGATCTTGCAGCGTACGCCTGAAATTTGGGAAACGATTTTTTAGAGACACGAGCAATCACCTTCTTAGACGACTTGCTATGTTTTGGGGCATTCACCCGTGAACCGAGCATCCGAGAAATACGGACTCGTTTTCGTAAACGATTTGTTACAGAAGCTACGCTGGAAACTCCACGTAAGCATTGTAGCGTGTTGCCTCTGCAGCTGCGTAGCGGCGGCGGAGCGCAATGCACATCTCAATATGGCAACCGGCGAGACCCATATTCTCATGGACCAGAGATTAGCGACAGCTAACATCGATGTCGATGCTCTGCTCGCGCTCACATCGCTTCTTTCGAGGGACATTCAAACGACTGTGTGGCGCTTCAACGAAGATAACGTTACCCAAATCGCGCCTTTCGCTCTGGGCAACAATGGACCGTCAGACGGCAACAGAGGCGCAAAACAATTTAGATTTAATGGTCTCATAGACACCTTAACAACTATCACAGAACGAGGATTCGTCACGGAACGAGTTGGTAGACGACACGTTGTCTTAATTTCTGGTTCGGTCGAGGATAGCGACAACGGATGGACCGTTGCGGAATCCCGCCAAAATACCCGCCTCATCGACGTTGTCTCTCGGTTACAAAGCGCCGATGCATCTGTTATGGCGATTGATTTACATAAAGGATCAGATCAACCGCTATTGCAGACGCTCGCTGCGGCCACCGGCGGGACCTATCGCAGAAGCAGCCCTGGAAAGGACCTCGAAACTACTTTTCTGCACACATTGGAGCAAACAACGGCGCTGGATTATCTCCCGCTACACGACAACCTTATGCGCATCGACGATAGCGTTACAACAGCCACGTTGTTGCTTTTCCGAGATGACCCAAGTCTTGAGTTCCAATTAATTCCTCCGTTTGCTGACGAATTCACCCAAGTTACTGCGCCGGATAATGTCCAATGGCAACAAAAACCACACTATGAGCTGATCACTATTAGGCGCCCTAAAGTGGGGACGTGGCAAATTGACGCCCCTCTCAACCCAGACAACCGCGCCGTAGTAACGACAAACCTGCATGTTGCTGTAACGCCATTGGAAAGAAACATCTCTGTTCGTTCAAATCAAACCCTAACGATTCAA
Source organism: uncultured Chromatiaceae bacterium (assembly GCA_945787615.1). GTDB lineage: Bacteria > Pseudomonadota > Gammaproteobacteria > JAADHS01 > JAADHS01 > CALZJI01. The sequence continues at coordinate 1,489 of CALZJI010000072.1, forward strand.
TTGATACGAAACAATGTCCGCGTAACCGAAAAGGCGACGTTAGACAACGTCGCACTACAAGTTATACAAAAAGGAAACGATAAGCCAAATCACGAATGGTATCCGTTAGACGACGGCCGCAATAGCGACAGCAAACGCGGTGATGGAATTTACACCGTCGTATTAAGCAATTCCCTAACGGCAGGCTCACATGAGTTGATCGTCGACCTCGAAGGCCGAACATTTCAGCGACAACACCGCCAGTTCATCGACGTTCATAAGGACCCGGTATGGATGGACACCACGCTTTTACCATCGGAAGGACATTATGTCGTATCTATCATACCGCGTATCGCCATGCTAGATCCTGAAAGCCTTATTATTAGTGCTTTTGTAAATGACCCTTCCGGGAAAAAATGGGAAACGGTTGTTCCGCGATTGAACTTATACGAATGGCGATTGGGCGTTAAGACCCACGAGGGTCGTCAGCCCTATCGGCTAGAATTAAACGTCGCGGGCACAAGCAGTGACGGTAAAGCGGTTAGCGTATGGCTGGCATCCCTAGATTTAGGTCAGTCTAGTCGAGTGCGCGCCGATGAAATAAGTCACAGCGATGACGTTGCAACACTCAGCGAGAAAGCCGAGCAACAAAAACCAGCTACCGAGCCCCCTTCGGGTTCATACCCTAATCGGATCGGTACGGTGTTACAGCTAGTTGCAGTCAACACCCTTCTGTTAACAGTTCTCTATTTCGGAATGCGTCGTTGGCGTCGAGGAAACGAGAATTGGCTAGCGGAGATAAGAGGCGCTCTTACCAATGATTAACCTCCAAGTGGCTCACTTTTACTTACTTCTAGAAGCCCTGGCTATCTTGGCGGTCGTTACTTCTGCGGTGCTGTTTACCGCCTTTCGACGCCAGCGCCGGCGTAAAAAAGTACTGCTCAAATTGGTGTCGAACCTAAAGACTGATGGGCTCCGGCGCCGCGATGAGATTCGTACAACGCTCAAAGAGCTTGGCTGTACGGACGATGAAGCAGTGAACGAGGTTTCCAACCGGATTTTTAACAATGAGACCGCGTTTTATCAGTTTCTCATTCCGGCGCTTCTAGTACCAAGCAGCGAACGTTTGCTCGGACTGGACAAGCAGATCGAAACGCTCACCAACTCAACATGTAATGCGGCGTCATTTTCTACTCCACCTAGCAGCGCGGCGAGCAACGGGCATCAGGAAACGACGCTAAACCATATAGCTACCGAGTTAGCACAACTTCGCGCAGCCTATGAGAGCCTAAGCAAGGAGCGCGAAGAACGATCCTCTCAACTCGACCCAACACCCCCGTCGCCACATACAACCGAGCGCAATGAAGATCCTATCGCCATAAATCCATCCGACGAAACGCTAACTCCAATCGTGGCTGAGGAACCTACCAATCAGGTGCTCGAAGAATTGGATATTGACCTCGCCCTCGACGAAACCACTAGCGGCGAAGCCAATTCCTACGTACAGGAAGAGGAGATTATTGACATTTCTTCGGATGAATTGGATACGGCAGGCGTTGACGATGGCATTGATCAAGGAAGCGATTCTGAGAGCGAAGCATCATTTGCGCCCGAAACACTTGCCGAGGCTCCGCTCGTCGACGATACAAGTGAAATTGCTGAAATCGCCGAAATCCCCATTGATGCGCTCGAGCCCGATAAAAGCGCCGAGTTAAGCACCGACGAGCCGCTTACGTTGGACGCGAACGGAACCTCGTCGGACATCAATTTGAACGATCAACAGCCCGACGCGAACCCATCGGCGGCTACTGACCATGACGAGGTTCTGGTTGCACTGCCAAACGACGCCCCTCCGATGGCCAATCAACTGGACCCGCAAACGGGAAACGATGACAACAACGTCTCCCCTAATCCCGACGATGGACTAATCGAATACACTGTTGGCTCATCACTGGAGATCGACGGCCCAGCGATCGACTCGACCCTGCAAGACGACGCCCACGCCCGGAACGAATTGGACCTAGCCTCGCAAGGAGCAAGTGAAAGCCCTACTGCAACTGAAGACATCGATGCACTTTTGAATGAGGTAGCAGAAGAAAACATGGGTGCAAACGATGCCGACAATTCTGTTTCGGGCGAGTTAAGGAACGAGGCAAACCCCTTTGTCGACGAACTAGAAGATACCGAACCACTTATTCCAGATGAAATTATTGAGCAAGAAATTCCGTTGTTTGAAGAATCACCAGAGACTGAGAAAAAAAGCGTTTCCGATCCCAGCACGAGTGCGAATGATCTCACGGAAGATTTAGAGGCGTTGCTTCAGTAGACAGCGTTTTACTCTGAGCAACATAACGGAAAACCACGTTGAAAAAGGCCAAAACCAATGGCATTAGATCTAACAGGTAAAAAGATTTTGGTCGTCGATGACTTCCCAGAGATGCGCTCTATGATGAGAAAAATGGGCGTTGCATTTCGCGCTACCGATATCGACGACGCCAGGAATGGCGAAGAAGCAACCAAACTGATGACCAAGAAAAAATACGACATTGTGCTCTGTGACTACAATCTTGGCGAAGGTAAAGATGGGCAACAAGTACTTGAAGAAGCGAAACAAAAAGACTTGGTCAACTTTTCTACGATCTTCATGCTGATTACCGCGGAAAACACTAGCGAGATGGTTATGGGAGCCATGGAATATTACCCGGATGGATACCTAACGAAACCGTTTAACAAAATGGAATTCGGTACCCGCCTTGAGAAAATCCAACAAAAAAAATCCGATCTAGCCGAAATTGAAAAAGCAATATTACGTAAAGACAATCTCACGGCGATTAGATTATGCGACAGCAAGTTGGAACATTCTCCAAGTAATGCCTTCGAAATTCTGAAAACCAAGGCGAGTCTGTGTGAGAAGATGGCAGACTTCGAAGACGCGGCGGCAATCTACAACAAAGTACTCTCTATCCGTGATATACCCTGGGCGCAGCTAGGTCTAGCTAGAGTGCGTGTGCACACAAAAGACTACTTAATGGCCCAAGAGATGTTACAGGAGATCATCGAGCGAAACCCGTCGTTTGTAGAAGCCTATGACTGGTTGGCGAAGACCTATGAATTTTTAGGGGACTTAAGCCAAGCGCAGCGCATTCTTGCGAACGCGGTTAACGTCTCGCCGAAAGCTATCTTACGTCAAAAAGCCTTAGCCCAGTTAGCATATCAAAACAGCGACTTGGAAACCGCGGAGAGTGCGTATAAGAAAGCGATTAAAATAGGTAAGAACTCTTGTTTTAAGGAAGCAGCCGACTACACGGGACTGGCAAAAATCTACCTTGATAAAGGTTCGTCCAACGATGCGCTTAGAGTCGCCTCCAGTATTCGTAACGAATTTAAGAATGAAAATAATGCAACATTACAAGCCGCTGTTATGGAAGGTACGATCTATAACAAAATGGGACAAAATGACATGGCGGAGCAGGCTATCGACGAAGCTTCCCACATTTTTTCCAATCTAGCGGGCAATGTACCCACCGAGGTCGCCATGGATCTAGCAAGAAGCTGTTTCGCGGTAGGAAAAGCTGAGCAAGGTGAAAGTTTAGTTAAATATGTCGTGCGCAATCATCATGAAGACGAGGCAGTACTCAAGCAAGCGCAGTTGCTTTTCAACGAACTAGGCATGGAAGATGAAGGGCAGGCCCTAATTAGTTCAACGCGCCAAGAAGTGATTGAAATCAACAACCAGGGTGTGAAGTTGGCAAAAGAAGGAAAACTGGAAGACTCCATAGAGTTCTTCGCAAAAGCCGCGAGCGGCATGCCTGAGAATCTCACGATAAACTTGAACGCAGCGCAGTCATTGATAATGTTTATGCAAAAGAATGGAAAAAATGACCGATATCTTTATCAGGCACGCCAGTACCTTGATCGCGTTCAGAAAACCAATCCTACAGATGAGAAATATCAAAAATTATTAGCATTTTACAAGAAGATAATGGGCGGAAAATAGCAACTAATTAGAGCGAGAGAAAACGCGTGACCGACAACAAGCGAAAAATCGATTTTTCCACTATACTCGCAAGCTCCGTGCATGATATGAAAAACTCATTAAGCATGGTAATTAATACCCTTGACGAGTTAACCGATTCTTTTAGTTCTCAAGATGAAGCTCGCATCGAGAGGCTTTCACGTTTGAAGTACGAAACGAAACGGTTAAATAATCATCTGGTTCAAATGCTAACGCTATACAAAATAGGGAACGAGCAGTATTACCTCAACGTAACAGACAACGATGTCGCAGAATTTATTGCTGACACCATGTTAGCCCACCAAGAGCTTCTGGAACAACGTGGTATTGTTGTTGAACTGGATATTCCTGAAAATCTAATCTGGTACTTCGACTCAAGCCTCGTGGCTGGCGTAGTCAATAACGTTGTAAACAATGCCTATCGATACGCTAATGATAAAATCAGAATTTCTGCTAGTGTGCACAATGACTGGCTTGTTATCGCGGTATCCGACAATGGGGATGGTTATCCTGCTGAGATGATCAACAAGGGCGTGCAAAACCAAACGAGCATTAGCTTTGAAACGGGAAGCACCGGCCTAGGTCTTTATTTTTCAACTCAGGTCGCCAGCATGCATACTCACCAGGACAAGCAAGGCTACCTACATCTCGACAATGAGGGTATTAGCAACGGTGGCCGTTTTTCGCTGTTTCTCCCGTAGAAAGAGAATTTAGAAGCAACTACGAGTCCGGATCTTTTTGATTATTGCGCACTGTGTTATCTAGGATAATACGTTAGATGGCCGCAATGTCTAGACTTGGATGTCCACCCTAAACTTGAACGTAAAAAGTTTAACGTTGCCGCCTCTATCCTCTACCATAAAAGAAACGGTGTGAATATCCTCGATTGAGGCACTAGTCCATAGCGAGCCCAGTGCTTCAGTTATAAAGGGGAAAAGGTATCGCGTTGTGCCGGATTCCATCCCTTCACCAGCAGCAACAAGAAGCGCCCATTCGGAGGGCTCAGCTTCACCCAGTTGGTAGCGAAAACTTACCGCGAGTTGGTCACTTGGCGTCGCAACACCCCTTACTTCGGCATCCCGAACGGTAAGTTCTAGGAACGGAATACCGGCTATTAATAGATCGTCCTTCGTGTAGGCGCTGCGACCGAGGCTAAGTGTACTTGAACTAAAATATAACGGCGGCGTCAAGCCGCTGATGTCGCTATTACCTACGTCGGCTTGATCTAGAGTCCCCGAGTACCAACGGTCCTCATCATCTGAATTTTCGAAGGACAGTCGCGCCCGACTATAGAAAACAGAAATGGACGGCGGGCCTTTATCGAGCGACACAATCGTCTCGACCTGCTGCAGAGCGCCGTCATCATCGAAAACGGCGGTATCATCAACGGAGAGGACTATGACGTTTCTTCCCGGTGTCAACGCAACATCGGTTTGCCACGTATTGTCCGATGAAATCGTAACGTCCTTGGTTCCGTCTCTATCAGTAACCGTGAACGCTCGAATCTCGGCGCCCGAAGCGTCATATGTACCGCTTAGAGTAAACGTGTTTTGATTTGTTGTCTCCGACGAGGTGACCTTTATAAGCGGAGCGGTGTTATCAAAACGTACGGGGAACCGCGCGTAACCGAGATTGCCAACTTCATCAACTGCCGAGACACCAACGAAGTGATCGCCATCTTTATGCCGCGCCGTATCGATGGCAATCGAGGGATTCGCTAAATCGGTCGCGAAACCGATCGTATCACCATCTACATCAAAACTTACGGACTGGATGGAAGAGGCGTCGCTAACCGACGCAACAAATTGCATAGACTCTCGATAATAGGCTCCTTCCTGCAGGTCGGCGGAGATAACAGGACCTTCTATATCCAGCGCTGGCGCATCGGCACTACCGGGGAGAAGGGCGTTTTGGCTTAGCACTATAGCGTTAGCGGCCTCGAACAAAACTTCCGGGGTATAGCCGGTGCGATTAATGCCGCTATTGGCCATCACCAACATATGCTGCGGTATGGCACTTCGATACACGCCGTGGTCCAATGGAATGGCGCCCATCATAAGTTGAGAGGGGCTGCCTGTCTCGTCGATGGGCCCAAGGCCGTCCAAAAGCCCATCGGCGCGTATGTCTATATACATTAACCGAACCAATGCGATCGACGGAAATTCCGAATGACTCATTGACTGGTTTTGACTGGCGATCCAGTTGCTGTAGCTGGATAATCCTGCCAACAAAAAGCCGTATAAAGAAGGCGAATCGACCGCATCGGAAGGATCGCGAGACTCTAATATGCTTTGAGGAGCGGTTGCCGCCACATCAACTCCGACGATCTGAGATATTTCGTTCTGCGCTGTCGCAATGAGTTCTTGCAGCTCCCCTCCTTGCGACCTGCGATATTCAACAAGCCCGGTCACCAACAATGTAAAAGGCGTAATGTTCACTACATTCTCTTCACCCTCCCGGTAAGAAAACAGTGCGTTTAAGCCCTCTCCCGCCGGAACGGGTACATTCGTGCCCGATGCTTCTTCGTCGTAAGTACCACGGTCGACTTCAATTAGCATCACTTGATCTAAAGCAGGTAGGTCATCTATCGCATAGGATCCATCCTCGCCGGTCGACGTAGTAGCGAGTACCTCACCCTTTATCCCGTCGCTGAACGAGAAAACCCTGACTTCCCCGTCTCTAATGGGTCCGTCGACGGCGACGCCGCTGATACTACCAAGTGGCCTCTCGGACGGAAGGTCACTGGAGCCGCCTCCGCAGCCAGCAACAAGCGCCACGACGACAGGTAAAAATCGCTTTATCATCCACACCATCTTAATCCCCCAGTGTTGCGAATTCACGAGAATGGAACATGTCTTATTGCCACGGCTGCTATCTTTCTGATTCAATGACTACGCCACGCTGAAAAATATTTCGGGAATTTCTACGGATGGAACCGCGACAATGACGAAATGTTCACGTACGGGCACATGATACCATCCGAAATCGCTAGAAAAGAGGCCGAAACTGTACTAGGCACCCACCTCGATGGCCGTTACGTTGAGGTTATAACTCATTGAGTTTATAAAGAAATAAAACCGAAATAGACAATTCTTCGATACCATCGCCAAACGGTAGGCTGTAGAGCGCTTTTGTCGCAATGTCCCAACGCCGGTTTAAGGTCCACTCGCTTACGAGGTCGAATTGAACACCTAGAATAGTTTCACTACGATCGGGGAATGCCTGAGATAAAAAGCCGTCGGCGTCCACGGTGTGGCGTACCGTAAACTCCTCCCGACCCGCATACAGTCCGATCCCACCCCATATCTCCCATGGCTGCGGAATCCGTAGCCTCTTCTGAACGGACAGCCTCAACCCTAAGCGACTGGCGTCTTGGCCTACGTCGCTGGTCGACGCATCAAATGTCGTTTCTTGGTAAAACAGTTCTGCCCAGTAACGAAAACCACCCAGCCATTGATCAGTGTAGACAAGATTGAAGGGGAATAGGTCCGATACCCTTTCGGACTTCCCGTTTGGGTCCTCAACGCTCACAAGGCCGGCGGTTATGCCATACCCTATTCGTCCCGTTTTCTCCGGCGCGCCAATCGCACTCGCGTGGACATCACTACCGATTACCGCCGTTAGAGTGCAAATAAATAAAACCAATCCTCTCATTAAACTTACCCAATAACAAAAAAACGCTACCACGTTTCCTAGACCCATCGCGAACAGTATTCGCCCTAAATTGCGCCCAAAGGAAAATTGTCCTCAATTCTCATAGCCATCGGCCTTGCTGTCAATGCAAAAATCGCGAGAGGTAACCAACACTTGACAATTTTACAAAGATCAAAGCCAGACGCGGCTAAATAATAGGTAGAATCGTGGTCCGCACCCCGACTAACTACGCTTTTACGGCGTACCCCTCGGCGCATTCTCAAATTGAAAGCGCCGGCAGATGGCGTGTAGCGCACAGGCCCTATGGACCGCCGGTAGGGCGAGAACTCTGCATTTTAGCTCCTCGGTATTTTTGGGCTTTAAAAAAACGTTTTCCGGACGATTAAACAAGACAGGCTATGAAACGATGTACCCAGAAGGCTTGGCTTCCGATTTATCGAAAACTAATACGCAGTATTGGCGTCAGACCACAACCTAAGGGTATTGGCGAGGATTTCGGGCTCACCGCTTTATGATGGACGAACGATAATGCACAAACACGCTTCTCACTGGTATCGGCGGCTTTTCCTCATACTTGCATTCGCTGCGTTAACTTGCGCGAGTTCGGCGGCACAACAAGACGAGGATACGCCGCAAGATCAAACAAAGACCGCCTCAATGAGCTTAAACGACCGTACCCAAGCTCTTAAGAAAGAGGTGCTGAATCTCAATCGTGATCTGTTCATCCTCGAAGAAGAGTTGTTGTTTCCGTCTAACACACAAGTTGTCGTATTTTTGTCTTTGGACGTTGGGACGCTATTCGCCCTGGATTCCGTAGAGCTCAAACTCAACGATACAACTGTCGCCGGCTATCTTTACACCGCCCGCGAATTAGACGCCCTGCGCCGGGGCGGTATCCAGCAACTCTACGTCGGTAACGTACGTTCCGGAAAAAACGAACTTGTTGCATTTTTTGTAGGCAAGGGGCCACACGACAGAGAATATCGCCGCGGAACCCATATCGTTTTCGACAAAACCTCTTCGCCTAAATACGTCGAACTCAAAATCGCCGACGATCCTAAGAGCCAACAACCCGAATTCGTCGTAAAAGAATGGTAATACTAAATAGCCATGTTTTATGTAGCTAAACGTTTTTGGCCTGCCGGCACGCTACTCGTCCTATCGATAGCGACCGCTATTTGTGGCGTCAGCTATGCAAACGATGCCAGCATTCCCAAATCCGAAGTTAAGGACCTTTATTACGGTAAGGGTTTATATGATTTCTTTCAAGCGGACTATTTTTCGAGCCTAACCCAACTACTCGTTGCCAAAGAAACCGGTCGACTAGACCAGAACGAAGATGAAGCAGACCTTTTATTAGGTGGACTATATCTCTCCTACGGAATGCTGAATGAAGCGGAGAGCGTTTTCCTCCGCCTTGCTAAGAACATGACCGCGGCGCACACAAAGAATCGGGTGTGGCTTCGACTGGCGGAGATCTTCTACCGCCGCGGCCGACTGCAGCGCGCCCATGAAGCCGTCGACAATATAAGCGACAACGCGCCTGCGGATACGGCTACGAGAAAAGCTGTATTGCTTGCAAGCATTCTCATAAGAGAAGAAAAACACGAACAAGCCGTTGCCACACTGATTCAACTCAAGCAAGATAAAACCATTTCTCATTTTGATCGCTACAACCTTGGTGTCACATTGATAAGGCTAGGGCGCCTCCAAGAGGGCGAGCAATTCCTAAACATACTTGGCCAGCAACACGAAAAACTGTCTGAGGAGGTTGGCGCGTTAAAGGACAAAACCAACCTCGTTCTTGGATATTCCGCGCTACAACACAATATCCGGGAACAAGCAAAAGCGTATTTTGCACGCGTAAAGGTGTATAGTCCATTTGCTAATCAGGCCCTTTACGGGCTCGGGCAAGCGTTGTACGACGCAGGGCAATACGAGGACGCTCTCAGATACTGGTCGGAACTCAAAAAAAGGGATTTACGCGGCCCCGCAGTTCTAGAGTCCCTGATTGCCCTAGCCGGAACATACTTCCAGCTACAAGCCTACAAACAGTCATTGGCTAGTTATTCGGATGCCACAGCGATAATCCAGCGGGAACTAAAAGAAATCGACACGACCATCGAACGAATTCGCCATGGAGAACTCTTAACACGCATGCTGAGCCCTAGCCAGGCGAACGCAACGCCCGTCGGCGAGGTAGAATCGCGATTAATTCCTGTTTCGTTGCGTCAGCATTACATGACCCAATTCTTAGCGAGCCACGAATTCGCAGAAGCGGTGAAGACGTATAACGACGTTAATTTTTACGTTGAACATTTGCGGCGCTGGCTATCCAAGACTGCGATGTTTAACGATATGTTACACCTGCGAAAACAGGCTTTTAACGACCGATTACCAGCCACTCTGCGACGCTACCAATCATTGAAACCAGAACAACTAGACAGAAAATACGCTCGACTGACGGACGAGATCAAAAGCATAGAGAAACAAAACGATGCCATGGCATTGGCGACAACGGATGAAATGGGTACGCTGCAACGGCTTAGCGAAACAAGACACCGCCTTGAAAAACTCGAACATTACTTGACACCCATGGACCACAAAACTCGCAGCGAAAAGTATAGACTGCTACGAGGCCTTCTCGTGTGGCGACTCGGAACCGACCACAACCCTCGCCTTCATGGAGCAAAAAAGAGCCAAAAGGAGCTTGGCGAACACATAGCCGAAGCAACCCGGTTGAGAACCGCCCTCCTAAGCGCCCAACGCGATGCGCCTGCCACGTTTGACCGTTTCCAATTGCGCATCGAACAACTAAATTCACGTGCCAGCAGATTGAGCGTTGCGGTCGAGCGCGTTGCAGAAGAACATAAAGCCAAAATCGAAGCGCTCGTGATTGAAAAACTAGAACGGCGAAAAGCACGCCTCTCCCGCTATCTTGAGCAAGCGCAGTTCGCCGTCGCGCAAATATATGATATCGCGATTACCCCCCCATCGGACGAGACGCCGTGAAGCGCGAATCCACGGACCCGTCTTTCGCAATTCGAAGCGCATAGATCGCGTAGCAATTCTGTAATGTAAGTGGTGCCAGCAAAAAAAAGTGGGGCAACTGCCCCACTTTTGGACTCATAAACTCACGTTGTCTTACTTAATACGCGGGTCAAGCTCACCGCTTGCGTAACGCTTGAACATATTTTCCAGTGAAAGAGGCTTGATCTTAGACGCATTCCCAGCGGTACCAAACGCCTCATAACGCGCTTTACAAATTTCCGCCATCGCCTTGGTCGACTCCTTCAAGAACTTTCGGGGATCGAAGTTTGACGTATTATCCGCCAAGTGTTTACGGATTGCACCCGTTGAGGCCATGCGCAGGTCCGTATCGATGTTAACTTTGCGCACCCCGTGTTTGATCCCTTCCACGATCTCCGCAACGGGCACGCCATAGGTCTGACCCATGTCACCGCCGTAATTGTTGATCACTTCCAACCAGTCCTGGGGAACGGAGGAAGACCCGTGCATAACCAAATGCGTGTCAGGAATGCGAGCGTGAATTTCCTTGATACGACCGATCGCCAAAATATCCCCGGTCGGAGGACGGGTGAACTTGTACGCACCATGACTCGTGCCAATCGCGATCGCGAGCGCGTCTACTTTTGTTTTCTTAGCAAAATCAGCTGCTTCTTCTGGGTCGGTCAAGAGTTGATCGTGGGATAGCTTACCTTCGGCGCCAGAGCCGTCTTCTTCAGCAGCCATGCCTGTTTCCAAGGAACCCAAACAACCTAGCTCGCCCTCTACGGAAACACCGCCTGCGTGCGCCATGTCGACAACTTTACGGGTAACCTCAACGTTGTATTCATAACTCGAGGGCGTCTTCATATCCGACATCAGCGAACCGTCCATCATAACTGAACTAAATCCGCTTTGGATAGAACGTAGACACACCGCCGGTTCAGATCCGTGATCCTGATGCATCACCACCGGAATATGAGGATATTGCTCCAAAGCCGCTACAATCAAATGACGTAAGAAAGGCTCCCCGGCGTACGAACGGGCACCGGCGGAGCCCTGCATGATAACGGGGCTATCACATGCGTCGGCCGCTTGCATAATCGAGTGAACCTGCTCCATGTTGTTCACGTTAAAAGCCGGAACACCGTAACCGTGTTCAGCCGCGTGGTCCAATAATTGGCGCAATGATATAAGAGCCATCTGAAAATCTCCTTAGATGTGTTGTTTACCGAAAATCATAAAAAAATTCGAATTCGTACTTCCGTGGCAACCTTCCGCCTACGAATCTGAATTGCCGCTACAAAAACCCCGGCAAAATCTAGCGCTCCCATCACGCACGGGGCCGCAAGAAACTCAACGCACCTTTGGCACGTATTTACATACCTCAAGAATAATAAGCAAAATGTACTTATGCGGCATGCTTCTAATTATTACTCATTCCAGACCCTACAACCACCTGTTGTCCCTAAACACGAGTTAAGGGGGAATGAAAATAGTTGATGCTTCTCGCGTGGATATGACGAAACACCGACATTTACAACCAATCAAATGTTAACTCAGCGTGTTTGCCCAAAGCGCGTTATTTTACCGGCCCGTACCGCTTTTTCGCGATAAAAAGATCATTATATTTAGACACTTACTCTTCAACGGTTAACTAGAACACGCGTCTGATATGAACCTAAAGAAGCGCTGCGCAGTGTTATCACTTAGGCTTCAGCATGTCTCCCACGCAGACAATCTTCATCGCGTTCGTTCCACCGTGTACACCCGCCAAATCACCTTTGGTAATGATCACATAGTCCCCGTCGCGCACCGCGCCTCGCCTAACCAACTCGTCAACAGCGTCTTTGTTGGCGGCTGCGTGATCCGTGGTATGAACTTTGAAATTAACGGGATAGACGCCTCGGTAGAGCGTTACTTTGCGCCTCGTTTCAACATGAGGCGTCAGCGCATAAATAGGAATCCCAGAACTGATTCGTGACATCCACTGTGGCGTTGCGCCTGATTCGGTTAGCGCCGCGATGGCTTTAGCACCGAGATGATTTGCTGTGTACATGGAAGCCATTGCAATGGCTTCATCGACACGCCCAAAGCGTGTATTTAGACGGTGATCCGACACCAGCGATAGGGGTTGCTTCTCGGCCTGACGGCACACACGATCCATAGCAGCGACCGCTTTGGCAGGGTATTTTCCTGCCGCGGTCTCCGCGGACAACATCACAGCATCGGTTCCGTCCAGAACCGCGTTGGCCACGTCAAACACTTCCGCGCGAGTTGGAATCGGACTTTCGATCATCGATTCCATCATTTGCGTGGCCGTTATGACGACCCTATTCATCGCTCGCGCCAGCTTAATGATATGTTTCTGCACCGCCGGAAGTTCGGCGTCACCAATCTCTACGCCCAGATCACCCCGCGCAATCATAACGACGTCTGTCGCCGCAATGATTTCCTCAAGTTCCTCGACGGCTTCTGCCCGCTCTATTTTAGCAACGATATCGCCGTGCCCACCGGCGGCTCTCAATAAACCCCGAGCTCGATGTATGTCACCGGCACTACGAGGAAATGAGATTGCGACGTAATCCGCTTTTATGGCCGCCGCCGTTTTGATGTCTTCTCGATCCTTGTCCGTGATGGCTGAGGCAGACAAGCCTCCGCCCTGGCGATTAATGCCCTTATTGTTGGAGAGGATGCCGCCGGAGACCACCTGACAGCGTATCTGCCCTTCGACAACCTCGTCCACCCACAACACAATTCGACCGTCATCCAACAACAACGTGTCGCCTCGGCTCACATCGTTGGGCAATTCCTTATAAGTAACGCCAACCCGCTCACGTGTCCCTATGCTGGGATCACAATTGACGTCAAGCGTAAACTTCTCGCCGTCGTTCAGGTGAACCTTGCCTTCTTTAAAGCGATCGATTCGAATTTTGGGGCCTTGCATATCGGCCAGGACACCAACGGGCCTACCGTGTGCTCTGGCACGGTCTCTGACGAGTTCAACGCGACGCGCGTGCTCTTCAGGGCTACCGTGAGAAAAATTTAGCCGGACGACGTCAACGCCAGCTTCGATCATTTGGTCGATTACTTCTTTGCTTTCGCTGGCCGGGCCTAACGTAGCAACGATTTTGGTTCTTCGCAGCATTACAACTCTTACACTATAACCTTAGTCAGCACGCTGCCAAGCTGTTGTCAGCAAGCGTTCCCGTTTCCGACGTACTTTTTCTTCCGTTAATTGCCGCGTGCTTCGAGAATCTCAACGGCAGGCAACTTCTTCCCCTCCAGAAACTCTAGAAACGCACCGCCACCGGTGGAGATATACGACACTTTATCTCCGATACCGTACTTGGCAACGGCCGCCAAAGTATCGCCACCACCGGCAATTGAGAACGCAGGGCTGTCAGCGATAGCCGCCGACAACGCCTTGGTTCCTTCGCCAAATTGATCAAATTCAAACACGCCCACCGGCCCGTTCCAAACGATAGTACCCGCATCTTGAAGAATCTCCGCGAATCTCGCGGATGTATCAGGGCCCACATCGAAGATCATGTCGTCATCAGAAACGTCAGCCACATTTTTCAATGCCGCCTCGGCACTCTCAGAAAACTCTGTTCCGCAAACAACGTCGGTGGGGACCGGAATATCTCCACCGCGTTTTTTGGCTGCTTCCGTTAAACGCTTGGCCTCGTCCACCAAATCCGGTTCGTACAACGATTTGCCCACGCCATGTCCCGCGGCCGCAATAAATGTATTGGCAATACCACCACCGACGATCAATTGGTCAACAATTTTCGACAACGATTCCAATACCGTGAGCTTTGTGGAGACCTTGGATCCCCCGACAATCGCGACCATAGGTCTCGCCGGGTTGTCCAGGGCTTTACCCAAAGCCTCCAGTTCGCCCGCTAATAGCGGGCCCGCGCAAGCGACCGGCGCGTACTTCGCCACCCCGTGGGTCGACGCTTGAGCGCGGTGCGCGGTTCCAAATGCATCCATCACGTAAATATCACACAAGCGCGCCATCAGCTTGGCAAGCTCATCGTCGTTTTTCTTCTCGCCTTTGTTAAACCGGACGTTCTCGCAAATGGCCACCGCACCGCCGTCGAGCTCTACACCGTTTAGCCAGTCTTTAACGAGCCGGACTTTGGTACCTAATAAACTAGAGAGATGATCTGCTACCGGCGCTAGAGAAAACTGTTCATCGTAAACACCCTCTTCCGGCCGCCCTAAATGCGACATGAGCATTACTTTTGCTCCTGCATTCATAGCGTGCTTTATCGTGGGTAAGGAAGCGCGAATGCGCGTATCATCCGCGACTTTACCGTTTTTAAGCGGTACATTAAGATCTTCGCGTATCAGCACCCGCTTACCCGCCAACTCTAGGTCCGTCATCTTAACGATAGCCATGTAATATCTCCCGGAATCAAAACAAAAGAAATGAGGTAAAGCGCGCGCTTTAGCTCATTTCTTTGCTGTTATGTAGCAAAGTCAACAGTCTGTACGGAGCACTCCGCACAGACCGTGACTCACTAACCCGTTTTACGCCTTATTTTGCGTTCATCAACGCTACGGTTGTATCTAACATACGGTTCGAAAAACCCCACTCATTGTCATACCACGACAACACCTTGACCAGATTTCCTTCCATGACCTTTGTTAAGGAGGATTCATAGGAAGAAGAGTGCGGATCATGATTGAAGTCCATGGATACGAGGGGAAGATCGTTGTAAGCGAGAATGCCTTTTAACTCACCATTGGCGGCGTCCTTCATGATGGCGTCAACTTCGTCTTTTGTCGTATTGCGCGATGCAACGAAGGTTAAGTCTACCAACGACACATTTATCGTAGGCACCCGGACCGCGAAACCATCGAGCTTTCCGTTTAGCTCAGGCATTACCAAACCCACCGCAGCCGCAGCACCTGTTTTGGTCGGAATCATCGATTGGGTAGCGGAACGTGCCCGTCGCAAGTCGCTATGATACACGTCAGTCAACACTTGGTCGTTCGTATAGGAGTGAACCGTCGTCATCAGACCATGTTCGATACCGATCTTGTCCTGGAGGGGTTTCACTAATGGCGCCAAACAGTTGGTTGTGCAAGAAGCGTTTGAGATGACCGTATCGCTGGCTTTGAGTGTATTGTGATTTACGCCATAAACGATAGTGCCGTCAACGTCTTTACCGCCGGGCGCGGAGATAATTACCTTCCTTGCGCCTCCAGTTATATGGGCTGACGCTTTCTCTTTGGTGGTGAAAAATCCAGTGCATTCGTGAACGACGTCCACACCCAACTTTGCCCACGGCAATTTCGCCGGATCACGTTCCGCAAGGACGCGAATCCGATCGCCATTGACGATCATGTAATCGCCATCGACAGAAACGTCGCCCGGGAACTTTCCGTGCACCGTATCATAACGTGTCAAGTGTGCATTGGTGTTCGCATCGCCCAGGTCATTAATAGCAACGATTTCTACCTCATCATTTCGACCGCTTTCGTACAAGGCACGTAAGACATTACGGCCGATACGCCCATAACCGTTGATAGCTATTTTCACCGCCATGTTATCTCTCCAGAAGTTGCGTTGAGTTTAAATTCCTTGATCGTTCGTGAGGGCGCGCGCGTTGGCTCCCGTTAATACCCTTTGAAAACCGCCCGCTAACCGATAACCGCTTCAACGGCCTCAACAACGTTCTCTACCGTAATCCCAAAATGGTTGTACAGGTCGGCGATCGGCGCAGATTCTCCGAAGGTTTTGATTCCAATTACGCGGCCGTCTAGGCCAACATATTTAAGCCAGTAGTCCGGTACGCCGGCCTCTACAGCGACGCGCGCTTTTACGCTGCTCGGTAGAACCGCGTCCCGATAATCGTCATCCTGAGCATCATAGACATCCGTCGATGGCATTGATACGACGCGAACCTTGCGTCCTTTTTCGGCAAGAACCTTTGCAGCGTCTACAGCAAGAGATACCTCGGAACCCGTAGCGATCACTATGGCCTCGGGCGTACCGTCGCAGTCACTCAAAACGTATCCGCCACGATTAATATTTCGCAACGTTTTCTCATCCCGTTCTTGATGAGGCAGCGGTTGTCGAGAGAAGACCAGACCGGTCGGCCCCGCCTTTCTTTCAATGGCGACTTTCCACGCGACGGCGGATTCCACAGCGTCGGCAGGCCGCCACAGCGACATATTCGGAATATAACGCAGGGTCGCGACTTGTTCGACCGGCTGGTGCGTCGGGCCATCCTCACCCAACCCGATGGAGTCGTGCGTATAAACGAAGATACTCTGGATCTTCATTAAGGCGGCCATACGCAATGCGTTGCGCGCGTACTCAGAGAACATCAGGAACGTTCCCCCGTAGGGAATTAATCCCCCGTGCAACGCCACACCGTTCATCATCGCCGACATGCCAAACTCCCGAACGCCGTAATAGACGTAGTTGCCATCGGAGACCGTATTGCTCACGCCCTTGGCCCCGGACCACAACGTCAAATTGGACCCAGCGAGGTCCGCCGATCCGCCTAGGAGCTCGGGTAAGGCCGGACCGTAACCGTTGAGCGCATTTTGAGATGCCTTGCGTGATGCGATCGTCTCGCCCTTGGCGTTAACGGTATTAATAAAATCAAGCGCTTTTTGCTCCCAGTCTTTGGGTAATTCACCGCGCATGCGTCGCTCAAACTCCGACGAAAGATCAGGGTACGCAGCTTGGTATGCCGCAAACTTCTCATTCCAGGCCTGTTCCGCTTTAGCGCCTTTTTCACGGCCATCCCAGCCGGCGTAAATTTCGTCAGGGATGACGAAAGGTTCGTATTTCCACCCTAAGTTTTCACGTGTTGCGGCGATTTCGTCGTCACCCAGCGGCGCACCATGGCAATCGTGACTCCCGCAAAGATTAGGCGCTCCGTAGCCAATCACCGTCTTACAACAAATCATGGTCGGCTTGTCATTGACTGAGCGCGCTTCCAGCACAGCTTTACGTACCGCTTCGGCGTCGTGGCCATTTACGTCGCGCACAACGTGCCAACCATAGGCCTCGAAACGCTTAGGCGTATCGTCCGTAAACCACCCCTCGACGTGCCCGTCAATGGAAATCCCGTTGTCGTCGTAGAAAGCCACTAACTTGCCGAGTCCGAGCGTACCGGCTAACGAACACGCCTCGTGAGAAATACCTTCCATCAAACACCCGTCGCCGAGAAAAACGTAAGTGTAGTGGTCAACGATGTGGTGCCCATCGCGATTAAATTGGCCCGCCAGTACTTTCTCCGCCAGCGCCATACCCACCGCGTTTGTTATCCCCTGGCCCAAAGGACCCGTTGTCGTTTCGATGCCTGGCGCATATCCGTACTCTGGATGGCCTGGCGTTTTCGAATGCAATTGCCGAAAACGTTTGATCTCGTCCATCGACAACTCGTAACCAGCCAGATGCAACAGCGAGTAAATAAGCATCGATCCGTGACCATTAGAAAGCACAAAACGATCCCGATCGGCCCAGCTTGGATTGGCGGGATTGTGTTTTAAAAAGTCATTCCACACCACCTCAGCGATATCCGCCATGCCCATAGGGGCCCCTGGATGTCCCGATTTCGCTTTTTGTACAGCGTCCATACTGAGAGCACGAACGGCATTGGCTAGTTCTTTTCGTGAGGGCATGTATGTCTCCTCGTAAGATTAATCGCTATTTTTAAAATTGAGAAAAACCTTAACTGCGGTTTCACAGAGGTAAATCTTACCGTTAGCAGAACGTCACAGCTAAATGCAACAAGTGAAAAATGTATCTACAGCAAAA
>CALZJI010000073.1 GCA_945787615.1 uncultured Chromatiaceae bacterium
ACTAACAACGTTACAGCACTGTGAATCGGAATTAAAGAAGACGCTTTCTGCGGCGAGAGCCAGGACAGTAAGCTAAGTGGTCTAGGTGCATCGCGTACCGCCGGCACGACTGTGCTGTGACTCGCGCAGTGAGTTCGTAAATTGTTTTGCCTGTGGTAGCGCTCATCTTTCTAGTCGCCACCGCCTATTTTGCTAGGTGACAGCGCCTGGCCACGCAGAGCGGATCGAGAACTACACCTCAGCCGTTGAGAACGGAACGATGGGTAGAAAGCATTGAATGAGGCCCTAGCAACCAGGGCCTCGTTCGCAGTATTTTTTCTAAATTCTAGACATTACATTACCGTGGATCGACGCCCAGTGCGCGAACGGTGGCAACGTTTAGGTACTTATCGATCGGTAGTCCTTTTGAACGTTGGAAGTCGTTCACCGCCTGCATTGTCTGCGGGCCGATAATGCCATCGACGCTGCCAGGATTATGGCCCGCCTTTTGAAGGGCTCGTTGGATTGCGGTAATGCGCGTCGGCGTCGTGTTGGTATCACACAAAATAGAACGCCACTCTACCCGGCCTTCGGCAACCAATTCTTTACGAGTTACATTGTCATACTTCGCTGGGACCAGAACTTCCTTTGTCAGCTCAGGAGAAACCAGCTGAGTAACTTTCATAGGTTTGTACTTCGCGGGTATCTTAACCGTACGCGTAGCGGGAGGCGTCTTCATCACACGTTTTTTTACTGTCGTGTGCTCCGCTGGAATTTCTACTTTTCGGGTTGTCGCGGGGCTGACTAGCACGCGCTTAGTAACGGTCTTGTACGTGGCGGGCACGTCAACGAGGCACATAATCTCACCTGTCGCTTCATCAATCTTTTGTATGGGTCCGGTTCCTTTTTTCCATACGGTGTGGGCTGGTTTCACCAACACTTTCTCTTCCACCGTTTTGTATTGTGCCGGTACTTGCACGATACGCGAACTGGCCGGCTTCAGCACGACTCTTTCCTCCACCCACGCATAGGTCGCGGGTACGACTTCTAACTTCTCAGAAGCCTCTTCGACGAGCACTTTCTCGGTCGCGGTCATATACCTCGCCGGAACGACATCGAATTTCTTCGTTTCCTGCCGCACCATAACGCGGTCCGATATGGTTTTGTATTCTGGCTCCAAAAAAACCCGCGCGAAGCACTCTCCCGCTTTTGCGCTACTGGGGAGTAACGGCTCGGGCGCTTTCGCAGTCATCTGAGACGCCGACTCTGCTTGGGTTTTAGCCCGTACTGAACGAGCATGTTCCTCGGCTGCGAGAGCCTCCTGTCTTACCCTCATCGCCTCACGTTTATCCGCTGCGAGTTGTTTTTCACGTAGCGCTAGCCCCTGTTCACGGCTCGAAATCGCAGTTTGTTGTTGCGACAACGCGCTTTCGCGCACCTCTATTTCAGAAATGCGATCTGAGATTTCGCTCGTCCCACTGGTTTTTGCGCCCATGGAACTACATGCACCGAGCGAGAATAGTGTCACGAGCAATGTAGAATTTCTTAACAATATATTGCGATCCATTTTCGAACCTCCTCATTATGGGTTTTTTATTAAAACATCCGGACGTTAAAGCCCAAGCATTACATCTAGCCCGCATTTCTCACAGGATTTAAGTGAGCTTCGCGCGTCCCTGTGAGAAATACAGGCTAGGGCGAAACTGTTTAGGATTATAGGCAAACGAGACGGGGAAAAACGCACTCGAGTGTTAAGAAATGTTAATGTATGATTAGAGCGATCGTGAATGCGCAGAGGTATGCCCTTTTACGCCCCTCGCTAACACGTCGTCCTTTCACCAATAACGAGCGGATGCTACGCTATTTCGGTTTATGCGAAATTGCTTGGCGAGAGTGACTTCATCTTGGTGTAAAATGCGCATACCCGAAGCAGGAATCATTCGAATTCTCGAAGAAAACCCATTGGCGGGAAAAAAGAAATCTTTTAATCAATCAGTATCGCTCGCTGAACTTCTACGTTCGTCTTGAGATCAAAGAGTTAGCGCCGCATCAGGCAAGCGGGTGCAGGCGAGCGTGACGCGTGTATTGATGACCTCGTTGCCGCGCAACGAGGCATTTTGCCTGTCCAAAGCAACGTATGGGGTGAAGCGTCGGAAACAGAGAGGGAATCGTACTATGAATCGTGTTTTAAGAACCGCAGCATATGCATTCATGCTTTTTCAAATCCAGGGGCCGGTATCTGCCGGTGCTGACGGCCACGAGGCGATACATTTCGAAAACGAGCGTCACTTGAAGAACCTAAAACAGTTGACATTTGGCGGCCAAAACGCTGAAGCGTATTTTTCCCACAATGGCAAAGAATTGATCTTTCAATCAACTCGGGAAAATCTCCATTGCGATGCCATTTTCAAAATGAACATCGACGGTACCAACGTACGGAGGGTATCATCCGGTCAAGGGACGACCACCTGTTCCTTTATATCTCCTGACGGCGCTTCAATCATTTACGCATCGACTCATTTGGGTGGGAAAGCTTGCCCACCGAAACCCGATTTTAGTCGGGGTTATGTATGGCCGATCTATAAGAACTTCGATATTTTTAAAGCGGATCCCGAGGGCGAAAATCTTGTTCAGTTAACCCACAGTGACGGTTATGACGCCGAGGCCGTCTATTCCCCTAAAGGGAATAAGATAATTTTTACCTCTGTACGCACCGGCGATCTAGAGCTTTTCATGATGAATCCCGATGGCAGCGGCGTGGAACAACTAACGCGCGACGCGGGTTATGACGGTGGAGCGTTTTTCTCATTAGACGGAAAATGGATCGTGTGGCGAGCGGCACGCCCCAAGGGCGCGGCGTTAGCGGATTACAAAGCGCTGCTTGCCGACGGGCTTATCCGGCCTGGAAAGTTAGAAGTATACATCATGAACCTAGAAGACCGTAAACCTATACAGTTGACAAACAACGGCGCAGCAAATTTCGGCCCGTATTTCCACCCTAACGGTAAACATGTCATTTTCTCTTCTAACATGCAGAATCCGAAAGGGCGCAATTTTGATTTATTCCTGCTAGATATCGAAACGCGTGAAACGAAAAGGCTAACCTATTACGATGGCTTTGATGGATTTCCCATGTTCTCGCACGACGGCAAAAAGCTAGTATTCGCGTCGAATCGAAACGGAAAAGTTAAAGGTGAAACCAACGTTTTTATTGCTGACTGGGTGTGGTAAACGACGCTACTTGAGGAATAATATACCCGTGGCGTTTGAGATTTAGGTGTTAAGAGTGCGTCATATTCATTTCGTGGCAAGGCGAAATGACGAGTAATAGCCGGACTATTGCGAGGAGTTTCAACGCAAACATGGAATGAAGAGGGCGTGCTATTGACACCTAAATCTCAAACGCCACGGGTATAGGTTAGGCCGTTCGGTAACCGCCCCAGGAATTTAAGGGTAGTCAACGACGCCTTGGGATGCCGACCACTCAGCCGGCATTGCGTGGATCCTGTGAGAAATGCGGGTTAGCGCCTACCGGCTAGTTCGGTGAAGATGTCCGCATCGGAGGTCAATGGCACTGTTGAATCACCGATTGTGAGAAGAAACGCCTTTAAGTCCTCGAGATCTTGCGCGCCAAGCGTCACTTCTATACTGCTCTCGCTTGCTAAGATGTGACGGCTGAAGACTTCATCAAGGGATATTGCCGAACCGTCATGCAAATAGGGGGCGCTGGTGCCTACGTCTATCAATGACGGACTATTGTAGCCACTGGCACCGAGGGCAACATGGCCCATGTTGGGCGACGTTCCGCGTAGCTCTGTCGGACTATTAGCGCGGAAGGTACCAACATCATTAAGAAACGTAAGTGTTGCACCGCTAGCGAAGTCACTGTAACTCACGAGCTGTCGGCCGTCGACTACAATATTCGCGTCTCGCGGCACACCACCCTCTTCGGGTGGTGCATCAAATGTTGGATCGTTAGGATACACGACGCGGCTTTTACTCCATTTTGCCCCGCCATGACATGTTGCGCACTGCTGCGCAAAGATTTCACGTCCGTTTGCCAACGCGGCTTCATCTTCCGCCGGCGGCATTATCGGCGCACGCAGCGTCTTCAACCAATCCGCAATAAGGTCTAGGGCATCGCTTTTCCCTTTCGTCGGGCCATGGTCATATATCTCTGATGACGGTCCGTCCGAAAAACCGACACCGCCCATGACATTTCGGATAAATACGTTGAAGTCAGTAACGCTACCTCGCGTCGCGCTCCACCCAGCGATTCGCTGGTCCTCCGGTTGGCTCGCTGAAAAGAAACCCACCAGCGACGGTGTTTGCCGCGGACCGTCCTCCAACATCCACGTCACATTGTCGGAACGACCGTCCGGATGGCACGATGCACAACTGCTCCAGCCATCGCGTGAGGCTTTACCTCGATCGAAAATAGGTACAAAGTTGCGCACTCCGCGCTCGCGTATGCGGCCACCGGGTACACCAAGACTACTATAAAAGACCAGTTTTCCAATCAGTGCTTGGTTCGCCCGACTCGGTACAGCGGGCATCTCACCGGCGAGAATATCTTGTTCCAGCACCACATCGGTCTCTAGGTCTATGGCCGTCACCGAAACGTTGACCTCGTTATACACGTAAGCGCGCTTACCGTTGGGGCTCGTGACAACACCCGTCGGAATATTGCCCGTACGAAAACGTACAATGTCCTCGCCTAGGTCGAGTCGACCCTGCTCATCGAGGCGGGCGCGCACCACCATGTTGCTAGCGCGACTAACGATGAGAAAATTCCTCCCCGCCCGGTCTGCATCCATAGCCACGATATCACCGGCAAATAGCCTAGTCAGCTTCCCGAGGGTGTCGTTAATCCGTGGTTCCATCGCAAGCTGGGTATTAAGATTAATAGTCGATTCGGTCTCTTGCTTTAGCGTTTGCGTGTTGACAACATTGATTATTGGTTGGACGTTTACATCGAAGGTTGCCGGTGGCGCGGGTGAAGCACCAATAGTAGGGATAAACAGTCGATCGCCACGTAACAATGCGCCGTGTAACTGGTTGGGATAGACGCCTTGAGCAACGACATCATTTTCGGCGCCTGCGGCCGTATCGGGACAGAATACGGTGCTATGAAGATCGTCGGGAAGTGGCGCCGTCTGCGGGCAGAACGCGACACGAGACGCCGTAAAGCCACTGTCGGTGAGCGGCTCAACTTTGACGCGGCGCGGTGCGCGTGTACCGCTAAGGTCTATGGCGTGAACGACACCCTGCTTGGCGTTGTCGAACCCGTCTTGCCTGTTGTTTACCCGTTCTCCGAAGAAATTGGTTACGAACACGGTCTCGTCGTTGTCCTCGTCATCGAGATCGTTGCTGATCGTCACGGCGTAAGGGTTACCGCCGATGTCGATCGTCTCCACTACTTCACGCAAATCAGTGTCGACAATTGATAAGCTACCGGCGGTAAAATTCGCCACAACAAGATATTCTCCATTTGGTGTAATGGCAATACCGCGCGGCTCGGTACCTACTGGGATCGTGGCGACGACGCGAAAGTCGACGGCGTGCTGCTCAGCGTCGCGCAACGCGACAACGGATACCGTACCTTGCGCGGCGTTGCTGACGTAGGCGCGCGTATTGTCCGGACTGACGACGACGCTATGAGGCTCCTTGCCCACCAACAGTTCTTTCATCAGGTAACCATTGTCGGTACCGTCGGCGTGCAACACTTCAACAATGCCCACCGTGTCGTTTTGTCGATTAGCAACGATAATCCATCGTCCATCGGACGTAATGGCCAACGGTGAGGATCGGCTAGCAACCGACAACGGCCGATCCGCGCGCGCCGTTTCCGCAACGTCCGATTCTTTGGTAGCAGGATCGTTAGTCAAATCAGTGCTAGAACTACTTTGACATCCTGCAACCAAGTACGCCACCAGCGTAGCAATAACAAACGCAGAAACTCGGATTCGTAACATTATTCTCTACTCTTAGTTTCGATAACTGTGCGACTGGCTGTACAACTCAATAACTAGTGAATTAGTGATATATCCCACAAAGCCGGTGGGGGCGGAGGTACTTCCTGTTGTAACCGTTGCTCACTCGAGCCGAGCTCCATGACGTCGATATCGTTTATCCTTATGTCGTTGTACTCGATCCAGTCGCGTAAATGCTGTAAATTCTCCGCCACCGCCTCGGATTTTGGCGTGAGTTTTTTGGCCCGCTCCAATAGATTCAACGCCCCAGCAAGATCTCCCTGTTTGGCTTTCGCTACCGCAAGGTTGTTCAACGCCACCGGATCAAACAGATTAAACTGCCTCACCCCTAACTGAGCCGTTGAGAAAACGACAGGCATGGAATCCGCCCATACAGAGGCGGAGTGAGCGGCGAAGAGTATCCAAAAAATTAGCGTTTTCCTGGTGGTCATGATGAATACCTTTAGCGTCGTGGCCTTAACGGCTCGGGTGGAAAGGAAACCGGTGGTTTACGCGGGCGAAGCCAATGGCGCGCATAAACTACAAAGTTTAGCTCTTCGAAATCATGGGCCTGAGACACGAGCAGGAAGCCGCCGACGGATACTTGCGGCGCCACCAGATACTCCAATTCGGCTCGTACGTGGTGAATTAGTCCCGATTCGCTCTTGCCGGCGAACTCGGTCTCAATTTCCGGATCGGCGACGGCAAACTGTTCAAGGCGTGATTGCAGGATGGGGTCGGTAGGAAAGTACGGAGCGGCGTCTTCGCGATACGACTGCAAGCCGACGCTGCCTCCTAGACGATATGAAAGAGAACCCACCCGACCACTCCAATCGAGAGAGGCGCTAACGCCCACGTAGGATTGTGGACTGAAATAACCACCGTGCCCAAAGGTAAAAAAGCGTAGGTTCTTCTCGTATTCGAAATAAGTAAAGTTAGCGCCGAATGACATGGCGTTGTTCTCGCCGTAGGGAACCGGCCAATAGAAACCGGTGGCGGCGCCTGTCACTTCGTTATCCGCAACGTTCTCGCCGGTGAGCTCGCGATAGCTCACGTTACCGTAAACGCCAAATTGCCCATTGTCGAAGGCCAACTCGAAAAGTCCACCGCTGCGAATCACCCCACCCCATACTTCTCCCGTACGGGCATCCACGGTGCCGGCATAGGACAATAGCGAATCTATCACTTCGCGTTGTGAAAACTGGAACCCGACGGCGCCATATTTTCCGATGTTAGGACGCCACGCTAATCCGCCAACGACATTTTCGACTTCGAAACCAACGGGTGACGTGCCCACATCGAGATTGAAGGTACCGCTTCTTATACCCAGCGATGCGGCGGCGCCCGCTTCGTCCTGGCTTTCGCTGGTTGAAATAACGCCCGCGGATAAGGCGTTCGTACCGAAGCGAGTCGCGGCGTTCTGCGTTGGGAAATACCCTGAATCCAGTAGTACTGGCATAATACGCGTGTACGCCAGCGTTCTATCGCCGAGCGAAAGGCCGAATTCCATTGGCAAACTGTATTCGCTTAGTTCGTCTAGGCCAGCCTCGCCGTCTCGGATCCTAATCGACGCTCCGCCAATGGCGTTCTCGCTTTGGCTGTGGGGCAGCAGCGCATCTATTTCAGGTTGCAGGGCCACCATTCGCGCGCGTGCCTGACTCGCCTCCGAACGTGGCGATACGCTCTCAACCCGTGGCGCCGGCGGAGCAGTAAGTTGCTTAATCTCCGATTCGATGGGTTGCGCTTGCCCTTGTTCATCGATGACAAACAATTTTGGCCGCTCGCCCAAGGACAACGCTTCATCCTTACGCACGGTGCGTAAGCCATTGTGGTTAACCTCGATAGTTGCCAGGTTCTCGGGGTGAGCTTGTGCGATTTTGAAATACCGTAACGCTTGTTTCTCGGCGCTTTGCGCTTTGGCAATGCGCCCACCGAGTATTAAAAGTTGTGGATCATTGGGGTGGTACTGCAATGCCTCGTTAAGTTGCTTTTCCGCAGATTTATAGTCTTCGTCCTTTACCAGTGTGTCGATATTGCCGACCCACGCGTCGAGTAATTGGGGATCTGAGCCTATTACGGCGCGATACAGGTCCTCGGCTCTCTCGTAGTCACCGGCGGTCGCGTGCAAACGGGCGAGAGCCAGATTTAGACTTGCCACCTCCGAGTGTTCGCCAATGGCCGGCGCTAACCATTCATAGGCCCCGGCGAGATCACCCGACTCACGTGCCAAATCCGCCTGCGTGATAATGAATCCTGCCTTCATATCTTGGTATGCGCCGCGTTCGCGGGCGGAAAGTTCCGCTAGACTACTGATCGCGTTAAGCTGCTCTTGAAGTTCGGCGTAACGACCTTCTTGCAACAACAACCCCGCCAGCTGTAGTCGCAGACCCGCGCTGGGCGGTTGAGACCGCGCCATTGCGCCACGAACCAGCTCAATCGCTCGGCCACGCTCCCCAACACGTGCCCAGGCATCCGCCAGCTGACTTAGATGATCGAGGTCATCGGCAACTTCTTCGTTCACGTTATCGACCACCCGACGGGCCTCACCCGGTAATCCCAGCTCTATCATCTTCGAGGCACGTTCGATTTGATAACGGATCCACAAACGTTTCTGAAGGGATGCCAACCCTTCGGAGCGCTGACTAGTGGGCACGTTATCGAGGACTAACAGCGCTTGCGCGACGTCGCCATGTTCGGCATACGCCGAGGCCTTGGTTTCCAGGGCGAGCATGTTGGTGGGGTCCTCTTTCAACACCTCGTCGACCAACGCAAGGGCTCGATCCGACGATCCTTTTCGTAGTAGCAAACGTGCCATCGTCACGCGTGTACGTACATCGTCGCTGGGTAGGGTTTCCACTAGCGACATCGCAACGTCCACACGCCCTTGCGCCGCCAGAACGTTCGCAAGGCCAAGCTTCGCATCATCGTTTTCCGGCGTTTCTGCGAGCACCTGCCGATAGAGCACCTCTGCCTCGCTCAGCCGACCTTGTTGCGCCAGAACGTCGGCTAAGATTACACGGCTTTGGAACTCCTTCGGTCCGACCGCTATGGCTTGCCGCAACAAATCTTCTGCCTGGCTGAACTGATTTGCCTCACGAGCAGCGTTAGCATCATTGAACAAAGCCCAAAATTTCGCCTCGGCTAACGCGTCCTTCCAGGCTTTCGCTGCGGCAGCCGAAACGCTAGACGCTTGTTTTAGTAATGCGGCCGCTTGATGAAACTGTTTTTGTTTTAAGCGTACCAACCCCAAGCCTCCAAGTGCATCCGCATCATCCGGGTCGTCGCGAAGCGCATCTTGCAAATGCCTGGCGGCCGTCGCGAGCTCCCCTGCATCAATCGCTTTGTACGCTTGGAAATTTCGAAATTTTCGCCGTATGGTCTTGTCGTTGGGATAGCGGTCGAGAAATCGCTGATAGAGCCTTTCATCGCCAGGCTTTAGCTGCAACCAGCTCAGCGCTTGTCGCCACGAACGCGTGACCACTTCGTCGATGTTGGGTGTACCGGCCAACGCCGCGAGGATGTTGATTCCCCGTCGCCGTGTCGCCTTGCGATAGGTGAGATGCTTGCCTAATGCAAAGCTATAGTGCGGATTATCTGGATTTTCGGAGACTAAGCGCTCGAGTTGTTCGCGCGCCGGCGCCCATCCTCCGGGAACGCCGCCCAGCGTCTGGTAGTACTCAAGTGCCAAGGCACCTTCCGGCGCGAGATCCCCCCATAATGATTGATAGGTCACCACCGCTTCTTGCGTTTTCCCCGCTTTCGCTAAGTTACGTGCTTGCGATAGGCGCTCGGGATCGATGAAGCCGACCTCGATGGCTCGGCTCAAGCGCGAGACATAAGAATGATTGCGGTCAACGGAACTAATACGCCTTAAGTAATCCGTCGCTGACTCGTCTGCGCCACGTTGCGCCTGTTGGACGCCAAGTCCAAAAAGTGCGTCCAATTGTTGATCGTCGACGCGTAATACTTTATGCCAAATTGACTCCGCAAGGTCGTCACGACCGTTAAACTGCCAGTAGGACGCCTGTTCCAATAGTTCACGGGTCTCAACGGACGTTGCCGCTGCTGCGACGACGTCGCCAGTAACGAACAAGACGATCAGCGCGATGCTTAGTAACCGTTGTATGAGGAAGTCGTTAGTGTTTTTCATTATCATCTCGCCAATACGGAAGGAGTTGCCCGTGAAGATCGAAGCGAAAACGACCCTCTAGCCACCCTATCCCAAACATGGCGAGATTCTGATCATAGTAAACGGGTTTACT
>CALZJI010000074.1 GCA_945787615.1 uncultured Chromatiaceae bacterium
GCAAGGTCCTCGGCGACTTGAAATGGGCCGTGCTCGTCGCGAAATTCGACGATTGCGACGGCTCGCGCCATCCCGACACCGTCGAGGGCCGTTGCGAGTTCCCCGGCCGAGGCGTTGTTAATGTCGACGGGTTGTCCTGCGTAAACACCTACGGGTAAGGCGATAGCCATAGCCACAAACCATTTTTTCAAATTCATCATCATTACTCTCCTAAAAGTTAATGTTAGTTTTCTTAACCAACTGGTCGTAGCCGTCTCAATGCGACCTTGTTGTCAGTTGCAAATAGACTAACAGCCTTAAATTTTAGGGAATACCGATAATCTCTTGTTGTATTGTAAGCAAAGCGCTCATTGGGTCGTCGGCTGCGGTAATGGGTCGGCCGATGACGAGGTAACTGGCGCCGCTGCGCAGGGCATTAGCCGGTGTCATGACCCGTTTTTGATCGCCCTTGGCGGTGCCTGCGGGCCTTACGCCGGGGGTGACGAGCAGAAATTCGTCGCCCAGTTCGCGGCGCAGCCCCTCTGCTTCGAGCGGTGAACACACTACGCCGTCCAGCCCCGCGTGCCGACTTAAGTGCGCGAGACGGAGGACGTTGTCTTGGGGCGCGCCGGTTAAGCCCACTTCTTGGATGTCCCGCGCCCCCATGCTTGTGAGAATGGTTACTGCGATCAGATGGGGACGATTCGGCGCGGCTTCTATCGCCTCCATCGCGGCGTCTAACATTTTTCGCCCGCCAAGGGCGTGGACATTAACCATCCAAACGCCTAGATCCGCTGCTGCCTTGCAGGCGCGCGCGACCGTGTTGGGTATATCGTGAAATTTTAGGTCAAGGAAGACGTCGAAACCGGCGCTGGCGCACCGCTCGACAAGTGCGGGTCCAGCGCGCGTGAAGAGCTCCTTTCCAATTTTTAAACGACATTGTTTTGACTCGAGCTTGGCCACGAGCGCCATCGCGCTTTCGGCATCGGAAAAATCCAATGCCACAATAATCCTGGGATCGGAGCTCATCGTTAGACTGCCTCCTACTCTGTCGATGTAACGGCAACGGACCGACTACCGTAAAGAATCGGCAATCAAACTCTGCACCGGCTTCACGCTGTTCCACGTTTTACAGCTTGGACATAGCCAGTGTAGGGATTTTCCAGAGAAACCGCATTGTTCGCATTTGTACTTAGGTACTTTTTTTATCATCCGCTCTAACGTCATGCGGATGACACGGAAAGTATCACGTAATTCACCGGCGCTATCGGAAAGGTTTAGCTCCACCAGCCTGCACAATCCCTGCAATGAGGGGGTTTTACCAAGATAGTTTGCCATAAAAACAGCTGAGTCATGGTCACCATGCTCCTGACGGAGTAACTCTGAAAAAACCAAGACCGCCTTGGTGCACGCAAATTTCCTTAAGATCTCCTGTAAATATTCCGCCATTTCTGAAAGTCGATCGAGTTCGTAGTGACAATCCAACATGGGGTCAATCACTTCAGATAGAAAATCTGGATCTTGTTCAGCCACCTTTTGGAAGGAGGTTATGGCGGCCTCATACTCCGCCTCCTCCCTCTGCACATTCCCCCGCAATATACTCGCCCTCACGCACATCGGGTCGCAGTTTAACGCTCGCACGACGCATGTTTTCACGACATCCATATCGCGACGGGCCTTAGCCTCCTCTGCCAACTCGCAATGGTATTGAGCAAGAACATGTGCCAAGTTCTCTCCGGTCGTGGCTTCTAACTGCTGTACCACTTCCGCGGCCTTATGCCATTCCTTCTCTTGCTGATAAATCGCCTTTAATAAACGTAACCCTGCTTCACATTTTTTGTCGACCTCTATCAGATCAAGCAGTAATCCTTCTGCTCGGTCAAGTAAGCCCGCGCGCAAGTAATCATGGCCCAACTCTAACAGTGCTTGACTCTTTTGCGGTGAACTCAGCGATGATAGGGTCAAAAGATTCTGATGTAAGCGAATTGCTCTATCCACCTCCCCCCGGCGACGAAAGAGGCTTCCAACGGCCATATGCGTATCGATAGCCTCTGGGTCGTCAGCTTCAAGCAGCTTTGTAAAAACATCGATAGCTTTATCGGGCTGTTCATTGAGTAGAAAGTTGAGGCCCTTGAAGTATTCGGGAGAAATCTGATGGTGAGGCGGCTGTGTTTGGCGCTGACTTTGTCTGGCCACGAACCAACCGGACGCGGCTGCTACGGGGAGTAGCAGCCACAATAATGTATACATAAATCGTGTTAGGCGCTTCTGATTGGCACCGTGCGTAGACTACCGGAGTGTTCTGTCTTACGCGCGGCTTGCCGACGCAATGATGAATTCTGCCTTTTCAATCGGAGAACCAAGAAAAAGCTAACCACTAATCCAACGAAAAGGCCTGATGCGATCGCCAGCCCTACCAACAACGCCAACGGCATTTCCCACGCGCCATAATGGTAATTGAGCTCAACCGGCGCCGTATTTAGCATGGCGAATCCAATCCCGAGCACGGCTAGAACCGCCATTGTAAGCCAAACTAAGATTTTACCTAACAACATATCGAGTCACCCCCCCTAGCTTTATACGTGAGTTTAAAACACGGTTGTATTTATTATCGGTACGTCCCAACACCCGGGAAAACAGCGTCCATATTTTAGTGTTTATCATGAAATTCAAGGAACGCAAAGTTGTTTTTACGAACCTAGCGCTAATTAGAGACGGCGCTTTCGCTAGTAACGATGCTCTCTTGCTCTTGCTCGTCGTCTTGCGTCAATTCAGCGGTACTATTGTTGACACGTTCTCTTAGCTCTTTACCGGGCTTAAAGTGAGGAACATATTTACCAGCCAAAGGAACCGATTCGCCAGTTTTAGGGTTTCGCCCCAACCTAGGCGGCCGATAATGCAACGAAAAGCTCCCAAATCCACGTATTTCGATTCGCTCACCGCTCGCCAAGGTCTTGGCCATGTGCTCTATCATCGTTTTTACAGCAAATTCGACGTCCTTGTATGTTAAGTGTTTCTGTCTTTGTGCTAATAAATCGATCAACTCTGACTTTGTCATTGATACTCCCTCACATACCGGACTACTAAATTGAATACCTTAGCCAATGGCAAACTCTTCTTGCTCTCCTCACAACACAATCCTTACCCATGCACTATCCGTAAGTCCATTTAGCCGGGGCGTTGTTATTACTAAACTCTACGCGAAAAAACAACAGAGCTGGCGCTTACACGCCAGCTCTTTCGCTGTCAATCGCCGCGATTTTCCATTTGCTCCTTTAGAATATCGCCCAAGGTTGTTGCGCCTTGCGATCCAGTCGCTCGGCTGTATTCTTCTATTGCGGCGGCTTCTTCTTGCGAGTCTTTCGCTTTAACGGACAGAATGATGGTCCTATTCTTACGATCCACACCGACGAACTTGGCATCTACTTTGTCACCAACATTCAGAACGGCCCGCGCATCATCCACTCGCTCTTGAGTTATCTCCGAAGCGCGCAGTTGTCCTTCAATCCCATCGCCTAAATCGATAACAGCCCTTTTCGCGTCGACGTCTTTCACAATCCCGTTAACAACGCTGCCTTTTGCGTGTTCGGCGACGAAATTTGAAAACGGATCTTTTTCGAGCTGCTTGACCCCAAGAGAGATCCGCTCGCGCTCAGCATCTATCGCCAACACTACGGCTTCAATCTCATCCCCTTTCTTGTAACCGTGAACCATGTCGTCGCCGCCCTCGGCCCAAGAAAGATCCGATAGGTGGAGCAGGCCGTCAATGCTGCCGTCAAGACCGATGAATATACCAAAATCGGTGATGGACTTAATCTGCCCAACGACTTTATCGCCTTTATTATGCGTCGCAGCGAATGCTTCCCATGGATTCGTTTGGCATTGCTTCATGCCAAGAGAAATACGGCGTCGTTCCTCATCAATATCCAAAACCACGACTTCAACTTCTTGATCGAGATGAACGACTTTCGCAGGGTTCACGTTCTTATTGGTCCAATCCATTTCGGAGACATGAACCAATCCTTCAACACCGCTCTCGATTTCAACGAAACACCCGTAATCAGTGATATTCGTTATCTTGCCGAATAGGCGGGTACTAACCGGATAGCGACGCGCCAGATTAACCCACGGGTCTTCGCCCATCTGCTTAAGACCGAGAGAAACACGGTTACGTTCACGGTCGTACTTTAGTACCTTAACTGAGATCTCGTCGCCCACGTTCACGAATTCGGAGGGCTGGCGAACTCGACGCCATGCCATATCGGTGATGTGCAACAAGCCGTCAATGCCGCCGAGGTCGACAAATGCCCCATAGTCCGTTAAATTCTTAACGATACCTTTAACCACTTGACCTTCTTGTAAGCTCTCCAACAGCTTCTGGCGTTCGGCATCAGATTCGCGCTCAACAACTGCCCGGCGTGACACAACGACGTTGTTGCGCTTACGATCGAGCTTCACAACCTTAAATTCAAGCTCTTTACCTTCCAGGTGGCTCAAGTCACGCACCGGTCTTACATCCACTAGCGAACCCGGTAAAAATGCGCGAATAGTATTGATATCGACCGTGAATCCGCCCTTCACTTTTCCGGTAATAACACCTTGCACCGTTACGCTGGACTCTAAAGCCTCTTCAAGGTTGGTCCAGCACTTAGCGCGGACGGCCTTCTCGCGGGACAAGCGCGTCTCGCCAAAACCGTCTTCCACGGCCTCGAGAGCAACCTCTATCTCGTCGCCCACCGCCACACCCGGCTTCCCCTCTTCAGTGTAGAACTGCTCGATCGGGATCATACTCTCGGACTTGAGGCCAGCGCTAACGACGACGGATTCGGGTCGAATTTCGACCACAGTTGCGGTCATGATTGAGCCGGGACGCATCCGTTCTGACGCCAGGCTTTCTTCGAATAATTGTGCAAAGCTTTCACTCATCGTTAAATAACCTTGTGCTCATGAAGAACACATTTAAATTTGTTTTTAAGTTAATCTTTTAGGGTAGACGAATCTACCCCCCCTGCAAATCTTAATCTTCAATTAACCGATACCACACGGTTAACGTAAGATACCTGGAAATTCTACCGGAAATTTCCTAATCCGGCCCGGAACATCAACCGACTTCCGAGTAACCACTACCCCGCAGGGTATGCGAACCGCTCTGCCCAAAGCGCTTTTACGCGGCCCAACACGTCTTCAATGTTAAGGTGGGTCGTATCGATATACACGGCATCCGAGGCAGGCGCCATCGGTGAAACATTACGCGCACTATCGCGCGCGTCACGGGCCTCGATATCCTTTAAAAGGCGATCGAGTTTAACATCAATTTCCTTGCCCTTCAACTGCTTATAGCGTCTTAACGCACGCTCTTCAACACTTGCGGAAAGAAAAACCTTCAGCACTGCTTGAGGAAAAACAACAGTACCCATGTCGCGACCGTCCGCAACAAGCCCTGGAGGCTGGCAAAATGCTCTTTGGCGCTCCAGCAATGCCAGTCGCACAGCGGGTAACGCGGCCACCACAGAGGCATATTTACCACACGCCTCGGTCCGTATAGCGTCCGTAACTAACTCTCCCTCAAGTAAAACCTGTGTCTCTTCACGATTATTGCCATAAACGAAGCGAATATCCAGGTTCCCCGCAAGGGTTTGTAAAGCCCCCTCTTCGTGTAGAGGAATTGCGTGGCGATGCGCGGCGAGACCGAGCAAGCGATAGAGGGCGCCGCTGTCTAAGAAATGAAATCCCAAGTCCTTTGCGAGTAAACGGCTAATGGTACCTTTGCCGGTTCCGCTGGGCCCGTCTATGGTAATGACCGGTATTGTATCGTCAACCATCTCTCGCCTACCGGCCCACAACGTGTTCGCTGATTACCATGCCCGCCCGATTCGCAAGCGGCACAAAGTCCGGAAATGACGTCCGAACATTGGCGCAATCTTCGAGAACAATAACCTCGTTAGCGCGTAACGCCGCCATCGTAAAAGCCATGGCGATCCTGTGGTCACCGTGGCTATTAACGCGGCCCGCACCGATCTGCCCACCAGTGATGACAATACCATCGTCCCGGGGAGAGGATTCCACACCCAAAATGGCTAATCCATCAGCCATGGTCTGGATGCGATCGCTCTCTTTTACCCGCAACTCCGCTGCACCGCTCAACACGGTTTGGCCCTCGGCACACGCCGCGGCGACAAATAAAGCGGGAAACTCGTCTATAGCCAGCGGCACTTGTTCTTCCGGAATGCGGATACCTTTTAGCGGACTGTAGCGAACACGAAGATCCGCCACCGGCTCGCCACCAACTTCCTTTTCGTTGAGCAACTCGATATTGGCGCCCATTTGGCGCAAAATGTTGATCACGCCAATACGCGTAGGATTGATACCGACATGTTCGAGATACAAATCAGAATTGGGTGCAATACTCGCACCCACCAAGAAAAATGCCGCCGAAGATATGTCTGCCGGAACGTCAACGTGACCCCCTTTCAGTGAACCACCGCCTTCAACGCACACGGTGCTGCCTTCTCGGCTGACCGTATAGCCGAATCCTGTGAGCATTCTTTCGGTATGGTCGCGCGTGGGCGCCGGTTCTGTCACGCATGTCCGCCCTTGCGCGTAGAGCCCCGCCAGCAACAGTGCGGACTTCACCTGAGCGCTCGCCACGGGCATGTCATAATGAATACCTTTTAACCGGCAGCCTCCCTTTATCCGCAACGGTGGAAACCCTTCTGGCGAAGTGCTAATGGTCGCACCCATCTGGGCCAATGGACTGGTTACACGTCGCATGGGACGCCGCGACAACGATTCATCGCCCACCATCTCAACATCGAAGGTTTGCCCCGCCATCAAACCGGCCAACAAACGCATAGAGGTGCCCGAGTTCCCCAAATTCACGGGCATCGTCGGGTCGCGTAACCCCTTCAAACCAACACCGTGGATAATTACCCTTCCCGGTCCTGGCCGTTCGATGGACACGCCCATGGCTCGAAACGCTTCAAGCGTCGCAAGGCTATCTTCCCCTTCAAGGAAACCTTCCACCTCGGTAATACCTTCCGCCAAGGAACCCAGCATAATTGACCGATGAGAAATAGACTTATCACCCGGGACGCGGATGCGGCCTTTTAACGCTCCGCCCGGCGTCACGGTAAATAATGTTGATGTGTTTGTCATAAAAACAGAAAGCCTTGAAATTCGGGAAAGGCGATTGTCGATTAAATCGCCTCCGAGGAGTTATCTAAATTTTTAAATTCGCATTGACAGACCCATTGAGAGCCATGATGTGGCAACATAAGGGCCGCGGAAATAAATAATTGTCCAAAGATTGCGCCGGATTTTAGCTCAGATTCAAGGCGCGGCAAGGGGCGCATAATCGCTTTATGTAACCCTTGCCGCAACACAGAAGCTGGGCC
>CALZJI010000075.1 GCA_945787615.1 uncultured Chromatiaceae bacterium
ACTTCTAACTTACCAAGTCGAAACCGAGCAACGATCATATGAAAACTATTTGAACCCAAATCCACCGCTGCGAAAGGCGGCGACGCTTCCATTGTTAGCATGACGATAATTACACCCGTAATATTTAACTAAGGGCTCGCGAAAAAATAACTTACGAGTTTCGCATCCCATCTTCGGGCCATCTTTGAACAATCCTCAATCGCAAAATCCTCGAATTAGCTCGGCTAGTCCTGCGGTTTTACTCAATCGGATTGTCCAACGAAAAATGCCAAGTTATTTTTTCGCGAGCCCTAAGGGCCGCGGAAACAAACTAATCATCCAATCTTGCTTGTCTTTTGGCCCAGCTTCTGTGTTGCGGCAAGGGTTACACAAAGCGATTATGCGCCCCTTGCCGCGCCTTGAATCTGAGCCAAAATCCGGCGCGATCTTTGGATAGTTATTTATTTCCGCGGCCCTAACGAACGCACCTCCACGGAATATCCGGTGGTGCACCCGCGCTTCACCGCTCTTGGGAGACCTTATCCTCGATAAGCATAGTCGCCATGCGGTTCCAGCTGCGCCCGTAATTTGGTTTAAGTTTGTCGTTTTCCTGCGCTGTCGTCAATAATTGATCTGCGAGCACCTTATGGTAGAGTGGCTAATGTAGCTCGCCAGAATCAGTATCGGCGGAACCAATGAAAGACGCTACCGTAATATCGTAGTTTATACGATCTCGTGTCACGCACGATGCCTAAGCCCGTAGGGTAAAGCCCTCGCTGTCGCTACCCATTCGTCTGCAGTGCAATAAACCATGCGATGGCGAGAATCCACAAGGTGGCCGCGCCAAATGCAATTTGGTGTGAAGCTTTTAGAGCGATCCGCGGATGTAACGCACCGAGTAGCGCGCCGATCAGGATGCCGACGCCAAAACCCAGTATATGCGCGAGAAAATCGGTACGTTCGCCGGACATTCCTAAAAATCCAAGCAGAATGACGCCGCTGACGATGGGGCCCCAACGATACGCCCAGCGTTCCGATG
>CALZJI010000076.1 GCA_945787615.1 uncultured Chromatiaceae bacterium
AGCAGCGGAAACGATGTGCTGGATAAGGCGAACATAGAATTAAATTGCCGAAGTCTGTTTCAAACGCCGATGGCGGCTTGAACCCTATTTCGCCATGGACAGCCGACAATTCCCCAACGAAAACAAACTAAAACCATATATTTAATATCTATTAAACTTTTACATTCTCCTCCTGTTCCCCAATCAATTCGGTTTGGTTCACACGTCCAACGTAGGTTCTACATCCGATGATCTCTTTCTATTAAATAGTAATCACAAGCCATAACCGAAAGTTCAGGCGTCATCCCCCCGCACCCCGAAAACTAAGGTGGAGCTGATCGCTGCCGATAGCAATTGTGGGGCTCGACGTCACTTTTTGTCATAGAAACACGAGGATAACGATGTATCAAGGGCATTTTCGTTTGAATGGCCAGCCATTCAATAATACGCCTGACACGGCACTTTTTTTCGCGGGAAGTAACCGTGGGGCCGTATTGGACGCGCTATCCTACGCCATTGGAAACGGCGAAGCCATTATAAAAGTCGTTGGAGAAGTCGGTAGCGGAAAGACGATGTTGTGTCGAATGTTGGAGACGAAGCTTTCCCCATCAACGGAGCTCGTTTATCTCGCTAATCCCAGTCTCGCACCGGACACCATCCTTCATGCCATTGCCGTCGAGCTTAAGCTACCCCTTACGCCGGCGACTAATAAGTTCGAAGTTCTTCAAATGCTTCAAACGTTACTGCTGCGTAAACACGCAGAAAATCAGAAAGTGGTCGTGTTAATAGAAGAAGCGCAATGCATGCCGCTTGCGACCCTCGAAGAGATCCGGTTGTTATCCAACATCGAAACCCATAAACACAAACTGATTCAAGTGGTTCTATTTGGTCAGCCCGAATTGGATGAAAAACTCGCCGCTTCGGAGCTAAGGCAGCTTACGGAGCGAATAAGTCAGGCTTTTTACTTAACACCATTTTCCGCGAAGGACATTCGCGATTACGTGAACTTTCGGTTGGCGAAAAAAGGCGTTAACGGCATGATGCCGTTTTCAGCGCAAGCCGTCCGATCGCTCGCCCGTTATTCCAAAGGTTTGGTCCGGCGCGTTAATTTTCTTGCTGACAAGACAATGTTAGCGGCCTACTCTGAAAACGCGGTGGAAATTCTACCGCGCCATGTCCGGCGAGCCGCTAGGGATTGTGAGTTTAGCCGCCGCGAGAACGCAACGCGTTTTAATCTCATCAGCGGCGGAGCCGTTGGTTTGCTGTTCTTAAGTGCGGCATTGGCAATCGCGGGCACAAAAACAACCCGGCACGACCCGGCGTCAACCGCAGTTACCGTCAACTCGGAGCCGCACTCCTCAACGCCAATAGAGATATCGGAGGTATTCAAAGCGACTGCAATATCGTCCTCCAGGCCCCAACGCGACAATCGCGCAACGGAGGCCGGCGCTCCGGTTGATATTCCGAAACGACACGTTATTAGTGCCTTCAACAACGTTCCATCGATCGAATCGGTGTTGGATAACCCCATCGTCGAGGCGCGTTTAAGCGCGACGAACGCGTGGCTGGATTTAGCTAAAAAGGACAAATACACCATCCAGATTATGACGTCGTTTGTTGACAAGCCAAA
Organism: uncultured Chromatiaceae bacterium; assembly: GCA_945787615.1. Classification (GTDB taxonomy): domain Bacteria; phylum Pseudomonadota; class Gammaproteobacteria; order JAADHS01; family JAADHS01; genus CALZJI01. Next base: position 1,610 of record CALZJI010000076.1, read on the forward strand.
TGAGATCAGGGGACTTCAACAGCTATTTCAAAAAGACGACGTAAAAGACCTGGTGGAAAAATTATATGTTTATCAGGGCATAATGAACGCTAAACGCGTCTTCGTTCTGGCGTTTAACGAGTTCCCCAACTACCATGCCGCGAGAGACGCGATCGGGACAATGCCATCAGAATTAAGACGGTTTCAGCCGTTGGTAAGAACCATCGCGTCTCTACGCAATGAAATAGATAGCGACTAGGCTATAGAGAACAATGAGCCTCCGCGTATCAAAGCATATTCAAAAACATTTCTTCATGCGTTTTGCCTGTGTCGTTATTACGTTAACAGTTGTTTTAGCTGGATGTTCGGCAACTAACCCCCCTACCATTTCAGATGGCCATTTAAGCGCCCCGGATCACTCACTAGAAGATACGATACCGGATCCCGTCGCCCGAAAGCCGTTTGTTCCTCCACCGCTGCCGGCCGAAAGGCAGGCGACATATACCGTTGTGGTAAACGACGTGCCTGTGCGAGAGCTGCTCTTTGCTTTGGCTCGCGATGCCGCGCTAAACGTAGACATTCACCCTGGTATCACCGGCAACATCACAATTAACGCCGTCAACCAGACCCTGCTGCAAATACTAAACCGGCTCTCCGAACAAGTCGCTTTAAAGTACACCCTTGACGGAAGCAATTTAGTTATTTCGAAAGATAAACCGTTTTTTCGTACGTATGATATCGAATACGTCAATATGAGTCGTACTAGCCAAAGTACGGTGAGCGTCGCAACGCAAATCGCGACGGCGGGCGGATCCGTTGCCGATAGCGGCGGCTCCGAGGCCGGGAACAACTCCCGAACAACGTTAAGCGCGGAAAATTCGGCTGATTTCTGGACCACGCTCACAGAGAATCTCCGCGCAATACTCATCGAAAGCGACAACGAGGAGGCCAGCGACGTAACTGACTCCAACGATAAGGAAGATACTCGCGTCGTCGCAAATCCCGTAAGCGGCGTCATTACTGTATATGCAACGCAACGGCAACATAAGGAAATCCAGCTGTTTCTTGATCGAGTGCTAACCAATGCACAACGGCAAGTTCTCATTGAAGCAACGATCGTCGAGGTCGAGCTTGGTGACCGTTTTCAGTCAGGTATCGATTGGGGATACATACAAGCGAAAGGGGCAAAGACCTTGACCGCGGCATCAAACATGACGGGACCCAACCTCGATGCGACTATACCACCAGCGTTCGTTTTGGACTTTACTCGAGATTCAATTGAGAATGGAATAACCGCCACCGTTAGTCTGCTCGAAACCTTCGGCGAGGCAAAGGTTTTATCAAGCCCGAAGATTATTGCTCTAAATAATCAAACCGCTCTGCTTAAAGTTGTCGATGAGAAGGTGTACTTTACCGTTGAATTAGAAGAAGAAGAAGACTCCGAAACCGGTGACGTGACCAAAACGTTCACAAGCGAAATACATACAGTTCCCGTGGGCGTCATTATGTCGGTAACGCCTCAGATAAACCGGAACGGCAACGTCTCCATGAGTATTCGTCCGACGATTACGCGCATAACGGGATACGTCGCCGATCCGGCCCCACGCCTACAAGGTGCGGACTTTGACAACCTGATTCCAGAAATACAAGTGAGGGAGCTGGCATCACTGTTACAGGTCCATGATGGACAAACCGTTATGTTGGGAGGTCTTATGCAGAATAACGTGGAGAAAACCGACAACGGCATTCCATACCTTTCTTCCTTACCATTTGTTGGAAACCTATTCAATTACAAGGACCACAAGTTTAGCAAAACGGAACTCGTTATCTTCCTTAGGCCCATAATCGCTGGACATGGCGTTATAAGTAACAAGTTCGACGCCATGAAACGATTACTTCCCACTGGCGAGGGCGCGACCGTTGTTCGCCTATCCGACACTACCGGCCAATGATACTAAAGGCGTTTGATAATGAGTTTGTTAATGGAAGCGCTAAAAAAAGCGCAAGATGAAAAAGAAAAGAGCGAGCGAGAGACCGAACGATCCGAGACCGACCCGCCTTACGTCGCCGACTTAGCCAACATCGATGATATTGAATTCGAGGCGTATACGCTCAGTAGCCCGAGTGACGCAGTTTCTCGCCCGGACAATGAGCACGAGCCTTTAGCCGAAAAAGATTCCGCCAAAGGGGTACAGGTCGCTCCCCCCAAGAATTCTTTTGATACAGAGTTCGAGCTGACGGACTTCGACGAACCGCTAGAGGACGCTCCTGTTCCTGTAATGAACGTAGACCGATCTACTGGGCCCTTGGATTTTTCGTTAGAACCGCAACTAGAATTTAGCCGTAGTGAGGAAAATACCGGAGATTCTATAAACGAAGCACCTGCCAAGGCTGATATCAGCCTTTCTAGTGATCTAAACGGTGGCAACGGGATCGTCTCAGACTCAAACCATCAGAAACTAAGCAGCGAGTCGATCGTTGCGGACGTCGAGCAACCACTTGAGCATCAGGCGAAAGAAAAGCAGGATTCGACTGCTCGCCGATTAGCCATACAAGAGGCAGTTCTAAGCGACTACAACAGCGAGGCTAACGATAGTGGCGCAACGAGTGACATGCAGAATGAGTCGACCTCTGATGCTAGGTTGGCCAACACAGCACCGTTACCTCCAAAACAGTCGGATGCAGCAATTGCCTCGGAATACCAACCGGTTGAGAAAACGGCAGTGGAGGTCAAGGAGGATATAACGCTCAAGCGAGACGCACCCAAGAGACCGGGGTCTCAATCGGTGCCAGGCGCTAGCAGTAATGATACACAAGCGAGGGGAAACACGGCGCATGAGATGCCAACACAACCGTCGCCCGTGAAGGCAGCACGAGTCTTGGGCGCGGGAGTTCGACCGACCAGTGGTCATCGGCGGCGGAACTACCTCATCGCGGGGATGATCGTAGTTCTTTTCTGCTTGGGTTACGGGAGCTACGTATATTACGAACAACAGAACTTCACCACCCCACTGATCGCTAAGGCGACTTTAACGTCTCGCGGTGAGATAACGACCAACGAGGAACCCGTCATACCGCCCAAACTTGACGAGGCGTCGAACTCCGCGTCAGATATGCTTCAATCCTCTTCGGTTACTTTAGACACGGTAGCGCCACCCGCTGCCCAGAACTCCGCTGAAACGTCCGGCGACAATATTTCGGCGGCTAGCTCAACCGAATCACCATCTAACACCCTGGCGTTATCACGACCTCCGGTACAAAGCGCTTCCCAAAAGGTGAAGACGCCCGCGGTAGAGCCGAAGCCCAATCGCCCCGAGAAAGCCGATCGACAGGGCGGCGAAAATGTCCGCATTGTTAAATCGGAGACTGTTGATCCGTTGGACCGCTTGATTCGACACGCATACGACGCATTCCAATTGGGAGATACTATGAAGGCTAAGCGGCTCTATAGCCAAGCGTTAAACCGTGATGCAATGAACAGAGATACTCTCATCGGACTCGCTGCAATAGCGGTTCGAGAAGGTAACTACGACAACGCACGCGGTCTCTATAATAGGCTTCTAAACTTAAACAATAACGATAGTGCGGCCCTGGCGGGATTACTTAGTATACTTGGCGATTCGAATCCGCTCGCCGCAGTGAGCGAACTCAAACATCTCATTGCTCGAGAACCCAATAGCGCTCATCTCCATTTCATACTCGGCACGCTCTACATTGACCAGAAAAACTGGGCGGATGCGGAACAAGCGTTTTTCAAAGCCTATAGCAGTGACAGGCAGAACGCCGATTATGCTTATAATCTCGCGGTGAGTCTCGACCATTTGGGGCAACGCAAGACAGCGGTACACTTCTACGAAGAGGCGTTGGTTCACGCGTCAACGCAACCTATCGAGTTCACCAAAGCCGACGTGTCACGAAGAATTCGCGTGCTTAAGACACCTGTGGGGATGCAATAGCCATGAATGCACCCGCCCGACCAAGACGTTTAGGCGAGATCCTGATAGAAGAAGGACTTATCAGCCAAGATCAACTTCGTATCGCGTTAACTGAACAGAAAAAAACAAAGGAGCCCCTTGGGAAAGTCTTCGTCTCTCTAGGATTCGTAACCGATGCCGTTATGAGGGACGCACTGGGCGAGGCATCTGGACAGGACACGGTTGACTTGTCCCAAGTTGTTGTCGACAGCGACGCGATCAAGCTTATTCCTAAGACCGTCGCCGAGCGTTACCGCGTTCTCCCGATTACCTACGATAAGCAGCACGCCAAACTTACCGTCGCTATGGCGGATATTTTTGACGTAGTCGCGTTAGACCAGGTCAATGCTTCCTTAGGCGGGAGAGTCGCGATTACTCCACTGGCGACCAGCGAAGCTGAGATAGAAAATGCGATTGATCAGTTTTACGGCTTCGAACTGTCCGTCGACGGCATTTTACACGAGCTAGAGACAGGTGAGATCGATCACCAAAACTTAAACGTCGATAGCGGCGAATACAGTCAGCCGCTCGTAAGGCTTGTTAATTCACTGTTATCTGACGCTGTGAAACGCGAGGCATCCGACGTACATTTCGAGCCCGAGAAAGGATTTTTGAGGATACGCTACCGAATCGATGGCGTTCTACGACAAGTACGAATTATTCACATCAACTATTGGTCTGGCATGATCGTACGATTGAAGGTCATGGCAGGAATGAACATCGCCGAGACTCGCGCGCCTCAGGACGGGCGTATATCGTTGAACCTCTCCGGTAGAGAGATCGATTTTCGCGTCGCCTGCCATCCGACGGCGCACGGTGAAAACTTCGTCCTTCGGATACTCGATCGACGCAAGGGCATTGTACCGTTAGACGAGTGTGGACTTGCCGACGATGAGCTTTCCGCCCTGACAATAATGATGGCACGGCCCGAAGGCATCATTCTGGTTACGGGCCCGACCGGAAGCGGAAAAACCACAACCCTGTATTCTATGCTTAACCACATCAATACAGAATCGGTAAACATCATGACATTGGAAGACCCGGTAGAGTATCCGATGGGTATGATTCGCCAAACGTCCGTGAACGAGGCGGCCAAACTTGACTTTGCCAACGGCATCCGTTCGCTAATGAGACAAGACCCTGACATTATCCTAGTCGGTGAAATTCGCGACGAAGCAACGGCCGAGATGGCCTTCCGAGCGGCCATGACAGGACATCAGGTTTATTCAACGCTTCACACTAATTCCGCCATCGGCGTGGTGCCTCGGCTTTTAGATATCGGAATCAAACCCGACATTATGGTAGGCAATATAATTGGTGTTATGGCGCAGCGCTTGATAAGACGTTTATGTTCTGAGTGTAAACAACCCTACACGCCATCGGAATTGGAACTAAAACTTCTAGGTCCCTCGTTAGACCATACTGACGGTGTCGTTTATAGCGCAACAGGGTGCGAGGCATGTGAACAAACGGGCTATAAAGGTCGTGTACCGATTATGGAAGTATTGCGCTTTGACTCGGACCTCGATGAGCTCATCGCGCGACGCGCGACGTTAAGAGAGGTTGAAACCTGCGCGAAGGAGAAAGGATTTCGAACGCTTGCCGACGACGGCGCTAGGCGGGTATGGCAAGGCATTACCAGCCTTGACGAGGTATCACGGGTTATTGACTTAACAGCGCGCCTAGGTTGAATCCACGATGTCGGCGTTTCGATATAAAGCCATCAATGCGCGAGGTAAGGTCGAGCGGGGCGTAATGGAAGCCGACAACGAGGCCGAGCTTGAACTTCGGCTCAAAGGTATGGATCTAGAGATCGTCACTTTCCAAGAAAGCAAGACGTTGTTTTCGGGTTTCGGGAACAGAAGAATAAACAAGCGAGATTTGATCACATTCTGCTTCCACCTTGAACAGCAAACACTCGCCGGCGTCCCCCTGATCGAAGGATTAAAAGATTTAAAGGATAGTCTTGACAACCGTACACTACAGGAGATTACTTCTTCTTTAATTGACAACATAGAAGGAGGAATGAGCTTATCTCAAGCGATGGCCGAATTCCCCAATATGTTCGATCAGGTGTTTGTAAGCTTAATCCGGGCTGGCGAGAAAAGTGGACAATTGGTTGAAATACTCGGCACGCTGACCGAAACACTGAAATGGCAAGACGAAATCGCATCGCAGACGAAAAAAGCGCTTATGTATCCGATTTTTGTGGCCGTATCCGTGGTCGGCGTTATCGGCGCCTTAATGGTGTATCTCGTGCCGGAATTGGTCAAGTTCATCTCAAACATGAACAGGGAACTTCCTTTTCATACAGAGTTACTCATTTGGGTGTCCGATGCCGTTCGAGACTACGGTATATATATTCTTGCAACGCTCATTTCTGCGGTTATTGTTTTTCTTCATGCTGGAAAACTGAGCGAAAAATTCGCTAGAGCGGTCGATTCGTGGAAACTTAAGCTTTGGCTTATTGGAGCCGTACAAAAAAAGTTAATGTTATCGCGATTTACGCATCATTTTGCTTTGCTCTATAGGGCCGGGATTACTGTAATCGAATGCCTTAAGATCAGCGAAGACATCGTCGGCAATAGAGTTATATCCGAAGCGATTCAGCAAGCGGGCCGGCGTATTGAAGAGGGTCAGCCCATAAGCGCTAGCTTTGACGCCACGGGGCTGTTTCCTCGTTTAGTCGTTCGTATGCTGAAGGTCGGCGAGTCTACCGGTGCGCTCGATACGGCGTTGTTGAACATAAGCTACTTCTATAACCGCGACGTCCGCGACGCTTTGGAAAAAATGCAGGCGATGATAGGGCCTGCGCTGACCGTTATTCTCGGCGTTCTATTGGGATGGGTTATTTTGTCGGTATTCGGCCCGATATACGAAACCCTTACCACGGTGACATTCTAAGATGCGACAGAAACGCCTTGTTTATCTTACAGCGGAAGGCGCAACCCTACATTCTTGGGATGCCAACCGATGCACCGTAAGTGCGCGGTTTTCGCCCGACGAGAAAGGAAAGAAGGAATTCGCTGAAGCGTTCAACGAGAACCCTGGGATCACCACCTACGTTCTTGTCGATCTCATAGATGAAGAGTATAAACTCGGGCATGTTCCCCATGTTATCGGAAAGGACAGAGAAACGGTTCTAAAACGGCACAGCGAGCGGCTGTTTCGTAACACGCCTTATCGTTATACCGAAATACAAGACCGCGAGCAGCAAGGACGGCGTGATGATAACGTACTGTGTGCTGCGGTAACAAATACTGAGTTGCTAACACCGTGGTTGAAAATACTCGACCAACAACAGGTCGCGTTGACTGGCGTGTATTCGTTACCTCTCCTATCCCAAACGTTGCTTCGCGTGCTAAAAGTGACTTCACCGAATGTTCTAATAG
>CALZJI010000077.1 GCA_945787615.1 uncultured Chromatiaceae bacterium
TAACGGTGCGCCGCCCACGTAACCAAAGACAAACGCCGTCCCCGCCTGTGTCGCGTTCTCCAACGCCAGGAGTATATTATTCAAACCGACGAGCAGGTTCTTAACCGGTGGGAGCCATAGCATTGCGGCCGCGAGAGCGAACTGTAAGGCCAACCCGGCAAGCACGGTTTTCCACGGCACATCGGCACGGCGCTCGCTGACAAGCCAGGTTAACGTGAGCAGAACGAAAACACCCAACAAACTCTGCAATGCTGACGGCATACCTAACTCTTAGTCGTTGCACGGACTAACGCGGTCAATTGACCCGCCAACGTCTTTAGAGACGCTCCGTACCGATAAATAGCGGTGAATGAATCCGACAAACTGCACGTTTACAGCGGCGACGCACGCTCCGGCTCTCCGTCGCGAGACATGTACGGTCGGCGGA
>CALZJI010000078.1 GCA_945787615.1 uncultured Chromatiaceae bacterium
AATAAAGGAGTAACGCCCATTCTACTTCACGTCAGATGGCGCTCTAACAAAGCAAGTATAAAGCGTATAACAGGGAGTGATCGAGAGTCGGACACGCGGATTGCATTGCCGCGCCCCAAGGATGGGAAAACGGGTTGGCGTAGGGTATTTAATAATGGAGGCGGCCCCCGCCCGCCCAACCCCAACACACGAATCAACCGCTACCGCTGCTCCCTTCCGGGCCTGACGGGGTTTGCGATCTATCGTTGTCGGGAGACCGACGCGAGCCACCATAACTCGATATGCGTAACGCACTCTTGATAACGAGCTCGCGTCAAAATTACTTCACATTTTGGACGTCGATCCATCGCTCGTGGCCACGTTGCAAGAACTTGAAAGATATTTATATTCCAGCGTTTTTGCCCCTTGCCTACATGGATGTAGGCAAGGGGCGTGGAGCAGGAGGCGGAAGCTTTGCCAGGCGAGCGCCTCAATGCCCAATAATGTGAAGTAATTATGGCGCGAGCCCTAGGTAAGGAATAGCTCTTGGACCACCTTAGGGCCACGGAAAAAAATAATTATCCAACCTTGCTTGCCTTTTTGCTCAGATTCAAGGAGCGGCAAGTGGCGCATATTGGAATATGCAACACTTGCCGTAACGCTGAAGCTGAGCAAAAACCCGGCGCAATCTTTGGATGATTTTTATTTTCCGCGGCCCTTATGTCACGCCGCCGAGACGCCCCCCGATTCCGCCAAAAGAAGCGTCAGTACGCCTCGTCAATATAAACCGAACGCCCTCATCCCCTGTGAGTTATCCAATCTCACGCGCACGCACCTGACCCTATCCCTCGGTAGCGGGACTCGGACATTTCTCCAGCCCCTCACTCCTTTTGAAACAGTTACTTGGGAGTACGCGACTCCCGTTTGCGCAGCGCCGAAGTGTACCAGGTTTGAGCAACATGCGAAAGCCCTCCCTCGACCGCCCTTGCGCCATTATCACCGGAGTTTAAGGATAAGAAATGAGAAATAGGTTAAAATGTATGGTCATAACATAAGATGTTGTCACCTAAACCTTAAACTCAAAGCCTACAATGGAACAGACAAAACCCGTAGACTCGCCCGACAGGAGTTGGGTTATCGTTACGTTTACCACCATCGTATTTGTTTCCATTATCTATATGGTGGTCGCGTTTTTCAGAATGGACCGGGTCGCCGAACAAACTGTGGATCGCTATTGGAGCATACAGGCAATGGAGTGCTCAGATCGAGCGACGGAGCCGGTGCTTGTGTTTTCCCAAGATAAGAACACGGAGCCGGAGTTTGCGCTGCGTTACTCGCGAGGTCTATATGAGCATCTCACCAATCAAAAATCCGAATCAATCCCGGTGGACAGAAAGCTGTTCGGGTATCTGCAGGAGTGGGATTACGGCGTTATCCTCGTCACATCCGTTGCGCAGAAGCGAATTCGTGACAGCTGGCGCATCATTGAAGAGCATCTAACCGATTGTTCGTTCCACATCGATGATGAAATAGCAAAGGCGGCCACGTCAACGAGAATTCGTATGCGCTGATCAAGAATTTTTATTTTTTGTTTTAGGCCTGAAACCAAGAAATCCGTACGATACCTTAATGTTGCACAAAAATTCGGCGTTTGAGCCCTTTGCTGTTTCTATGGCCAGCGAGTAACGCACAGTGTGTGGCATTACCGGTCTATACCTTAATGGCGGCGAAATTGACAAGTCCCGCCTGCAACGCTCCGCGCAGACGCTGAAACATCGCGGCCCAGACGATTTAGGCAACTTTGTTCACGGCGCCTTCGGTATGGCCCATACTCGGCTTTCCATTATCGATCTGTCGGGCGGCCACCAACCGTTGTTTGCCCGCAGCAACCAACTGGCTCTAATCGCCAACGGTGAGATCTACAATCACGTGGAGCTGCGCGCCGATCTTGAACGACTCGGTCACTGCTTTGCCACCCATTCCGACTGCGAAGCCATTCTTCACGCCTACGTCGAATACGGTGACGATTTCTTGAACCACCTCCATGGCATGTTTGCTTTCGCGTTATATGACATAAAACAACGACGTTTGGTATTGGCGCGAGATCGGTTGGGCATCAAGCCGTTATTCCTTGCTCACCTCCCCAAGGGTTTGGGCTTTGGCTCAGAGCTGAAGGCGTTGCTGCCGCTCTGTGATCAACGCCCGGAAATCAATGCGGCAGGACTCGCGGAATTTCTTCAAAATCAATTCAGTAGCGGGCGCACGACAATCTTTAAAGGAATCGAACGCATACTGCCGGGTGAAGCGGTGTGTATCGAACGAGGACATGTGGTCAAACGCTGGCGCTACTGGTCGGCGTTGCACGTTAAACCGTCAGACACGGATTTCGATGACGCGCAAAACCGCTTCGACGAGCTCATGGCAACGGTCATGCAGCAGCACATGCGATCAGACGTACCCTACGGTTTGTTCCTCTCGGGGGGCGTCGACTCCGCCATATTACTGGCGCTGCTCAACCGCTACACGGAAGACCCGATTCGTACTTTTTCAGTCGGTTTTGAGAATACGCGTCTAACAGACGAACTCCCCATGGCAAGGACCATAGCCCAACGCTTCCCTGTCCGCCACAGCGAGATCCGGCCCAGTCGGGACGCGATCTTTCAATGCCTACCCTATACAGTATGGGCTGCCGATGACCTGATGCGCGATAACGCCAACCTTCCAACGAACCTGCTGGCACACGCCGCCGGACAAGAAGTCAAAGTAGTCTTCAGCGGTGAAGGCGGTGACGAGGTATTTGCCGGCTATGGACGCTATCGTACGTCCAGACTAGAGCGCTGGTTGAAAGCGACAATTGCGCCAGGATCTGGGGGTTTTAGAACCAGCGGTACATTTTCTCGCAACTGGCCACGCGCTCTATTTACACCCGAACTCCTCAATGCGGCCCAAAAGGCACGTGAACCCTTTATCAGCGCCTGGCAGGAAACGCCGCGCGTATGGAGTGAATTGCAGCGCATGCAATATACCGATCTTGTCACCGCCTTGCCCGACAATCTTTTAGTCAAGGCCGACCGCATGTTAATGGGCTGGGGCGTGGAAGGGCGTGTCCCGTTTTTAGATCATCGCGTCGTCGAGTTTGGTCTCGCCTTACCCGATCGGTTAAAAGTAGAAGGCAAACAAGGCAAGGCTTTCCTAAAGCGCTGGGCAACACGATTCTTGCCCAAAGAACACTTGTACGGTCGCAAACGTGGTTTTTACGTGCCGGTCGGAGAGTGGCTTCAAGGTGACTATCTGGCTCGCCTCAAGACCGTATTACCTCACCATCCCGCAATTAGCGCGTGGTTCCAACCGAAAGGGGTGAAGACTCTATTAGACCAATACCAGCCCACTGGCCCGAGCAACCGCATGGTCTGGGCTTTGCTGCAGTTTGCGCTATGGCACCAGCTTTTTATTGAAGGCAGCGGCGAACGACCACCTGACAATATTGACCCCTTGGAGTTTATCGGCCTTTAGGGATCGCGCAAAAATCGCAGCCAGGCGAGATGGATCGACGTCCAAAATGTGAATTAATTTTGACGCGAGTCCAATTCTACCTCTTGCCTCCCTTCAGCCGCGTTCACGGGACAAATCGACCAATTGTGTGCGGCCCCTGAGAGGCACTTCCTCTTGATTACCTAAGATAGTAACACGCAAAGAATACCCCAAACAAAGCGATGGGCCACCAACGCAAACGACTGCGCCAGCGGCCCGATAGAGGCGCTGTCCGACCGCCCAGAACTCCTTCTGGAAGCCGTATCCGCATAGCAGACTATTCTAAACTAGCGTTGCGTTTCGGATACTAGGGATTTCAATTATCAACGTATCTAGAAAAATCGACGGGCTAACCCTATTACATCATCGACAACGGACCCGTCGTTATCGGCATCAAGGAACGAAACAAACTGCCCAAGAATACCGCTGTCGGGGCTATCTTGGTTTAACTGGCTCATCATATTCGAACCTGACGCCTGTTTGCTTAATGACCCCATAACTAGGGTGGCAACCATCGGCAGCATCTTCTTAACAATGCCTGTATCGAGGCCTGTACTGCCGGCAGCATCGTTTGCAAGTTGACGACTCGCATCTTTACCGCCTAGGACATGCCCAAGTATTCCATTACCTTCGTTTATGGCGTCTTCGCGACTAAGGGTCTCAGGATTTTTAAGATATCGCTGATGGTCGCCATTATTTAGCGCATTAATTAGCGACCGAAATCCGTCGGATGATCCCGCATTATTCTTTATATTTTTTGCAAGCTCCGGAGACAGTTTCGTCACCGCGTTTTTGGCGTCTTCTTCGCCTATTCCAAAGGTGTCCGCTAATTGCCTAAGGACGGAACCATTATTGGCATTCAAAATCGTGTTTAGCAATTCCATCGTATCCTCCTCTCAAGCGCTCTAATTGTTATGAGCCTCAGATTGTGTACTTTTAAAACTAGAATTTGAAGTCATTCAGCGCTATTTTACGAAAATTAACATCTTGGCTTTTCCTCACAGTTCGCCGGAGTTTGAATAGCGTTGACCTAAAGACCGCCCTAAACAAACGCCTAAAAGAGCGCAAACCTCACGTTGCGCCTTATACGTTACTACGATTTCATTGGGGCCAAATAACCCAGAAATGTGGCCATGGCCAATGATGCGCTGCGCAATGCCCGCGTATTATGGCCAAATCCGCAAGCTCATTATCCATATAGCCCCGAGAAAGCCCGTACTAATGAGAGATGCGGGCTAATCCTTGCGTAGGAAGCTTCTCAGCGCTAACAAGGCTTCGATTTGCAGTGGCCCAAGCGACATAAGACCTCTCCCGGTCCTACCTCGGCGCTGCCTGGTCGTTGGCGAAGCGCCGAAATACATGTGAGTTTGGCGATACTTTCGCATCAGCCTTACCAATCCCATTCGTACCATTTTCGGTATCCGCCAGGTATCTAATCTTAACTGGTTTGTAAGGTCCAACAGCGCCATCATGATAAGATCCGGTGGAAAAACGTCATCTAACATGCTGTCGTATGACGTGATGAAAGGCTTAATGGATTCTCGCTGTAATAACAGCGATAAGTGAACGGCAGAATTCGGCAACCCCCCCGGTTTCGCGAAACGTATACGCGTTAGGTCATTGAACATATCGGCGGCCGTCATACGAAACAATTGCTTATCGAGCCTGAGTTCAGTAGGAACGGTACGCATGAAATCGAGAATATCGTTATCCAGCCACGGGTTTGCCACGTTAATTACGCTGCTCGCGTGAAACTCGCGCCATGTCAAGAGCATATAAGGCAAGCGTTGTGTCAGATACAAGATGTCCTTTATATCGTGCCAATTCGTGCTACCTCGAAATTGCTCCTGAAGGCGTAGGTTATCCGAATTAAGTACCTCTTGGATATCCTGACTGGACGACTTTCCGTAGTCGTAATAGTTAGGTATCGTAACAGGGGATCGGATGCCAATCGCTTTAGTTAGAACATCGTCGAATGACGCTAAAGGCATATTTTGCCAGCCAAAACATTCATCTCCAACAAAAAGGACGTCACTGCGAGAGAAATCGCGCCCAAGATTAACAAAGCCGGGCAGTCTAGGGTAAAAGAAGACCGCGCCTTCACAATATTCGCCGTTGATTTTCAGAGCCTCCTCCATATCGCCGTTAAAGCCATATCGGAATTGGGGAACGCCATACTCCTCAGCGAGAAGTGTGGCAACGTCAGGGTCGTCGCCTGCTTCTCCATAGATCAGCGTGTGAAGGCGCGGGCGGAGGCGTTCATTGCGAAGTAAAAGTCTGAAGATGACGCGTGAATCAAGGCCGCCACTGAGCGAACAAACAACGCGACCATCCCCGCGAAGCCTTCGAACAACAGCTTGCTCCAAAAGCTCTGACAAGCCACCGCTCAAATCTTCCCTTGTTTTGTGTTCGCCTTTAGGGGCGGAATCCGCGAACTCAAAACGCCAATACGGTTCCGCCGTCACTCCGCCCCGCTCAAGAACGTGAACATTTGCGCCTTCGAGACAAACCACATCTTTCAATACAGTTCGTCCTAGATACACATATCGGTTAATCATATACGACGCGACTCCAGCGGGGTCAATTTCACACGCCGGCATGCGTCGCAGGGAAGTGGAAACCCAAAAATGTAATCCGTGTTGGGTAACAAAAAGTTTCTTAGAGTTTACTCTGTCGGTCACGAACGCAATGCGATTGTGCCTTGAGTCAACAATCAGCACCGCACAAGAACCATGTATCGATTTGGCGAATTGGAACACTCCAGAACGAAGGTACTCATCGAGTAACCGTTGCTCCGGAGGGGGGCTGCTTTCTCCTTCACTGGCGTAGACCTCCCCGTGAAGAAATAACGCAACTTCCCCACCGCAACCTGACGCATACTTAACCAAATCACTCCGCCGGAGGACTACTCGATAATCGAGGGTGTTTGCTATAAAGCGGGGTTCAAAACCAGTGACCGCTTTAAAATGGTCAACGTCTTTAGCCTCATTGGTTTGCATACTCACCGGCGTAAACATGGCGATGAGTTGAGGTGCGGCGCCGTCATTCTTCTCATCTAATCCCATCACCTACCTCATCTCCCCGTTTTTTTTAACTTTGATCGGGATGTTATCAGATTAGCACTACCGGTTAGTAGCGGATTGAATCAAAATGAGAAAAAATGATCACGCGACATCGTAGCTGGCGCAATCTACGCCCTAGGCGAGTTGCCGGTTCAGTATAGAAAGGCAACGGGGCTATATAGGAATCGTCGGGGAAGTGCCGATCGATAGATCGGCGGCACAGGCTCGCGATAGTGTTCGTCTGCTCTGTAGGCTATAATCATTATTCTAAAAACACAGAAAAATTATTGGCATCATAGGGTAATGAAAAGCCGGTTCCGCCGGGCTGGGTACTAGCCCTAAGGGCTCGCGCAAAAATAAGTTTACATTTCTGAGCGTTGAGGCGCCCGCCTGGCAAGGCGCGAAAAGGGAGGAATATGCAAATATTCCAAATTTTCGTAACGCAGCCAGGCGGGATGGATCGATGTTCAAAACGTGAAAATTTTTTTGCGCGAGCCCTAACTGATAAGAAAAAATAACGCGCCGTATGCGAGATTAGCCCTCCGCATTAAGGAATCAGATGAATCCAGTTCAAAGCAAAAAGATATTAGGTATTTCCGCTTACTACCACGATAGCGCTGCCGCTCTTTTAGAAAATGGGTGCATTGTTGCCGCCGCCCAGGAGGAGCGATTTTCGCGAAAGAAACACGATGCTCGTTTTCCCGCTAGCGCGATATCCTATTGTCTTGACGAGGCAGGTACTTCCCTCACCGATGTCGACCAGATCGTGTTCTATGACAAACCGCTGGTTAAGTTCGAGCGGCTGCTCGAGACGTATCTAAGCTACGCGCCAAAAGGTCTGCGTTCATTTATCGCCGCTATGCCCATCTGGCTAAAAGAAAAACTTTATTTGAAGAGCACGCTCAAGAGAGAATTAGCAGCGTTGGCACAATGCCAGATCAAAGAACTACCCACTCTCTTATTTGCGGAACACCATCAATCCCACGCTGCCTCCGCTTTTTTTCCTAGCCCCTTTGAGAAGGCCGCAGTGCTCTGCCTGGATGGCGTAGGCGAATGGGCGACGACGTCCGCGTGGGTAGGAGAAGGAAACAAGCTAACGCCTCTGTGGGAAATCGATTTTCCCCATTCGCTCGGTTTACTCTACTCTGCGTTCACCTATTATACGGGTTTCAAGGTTAATTCCGGGGAATACAAACTAATGGGCTTAGCGCCTTACGGCAAGCCTCGTTACGTCGATGTCATTTTGGACGAACTGGTAGACCTTAAAAATGACGGTACATTTCGTCTGGACATGCGTTATTTCAACTATTGCACCGGTTTGACCATGACTAATCACAACTTCGACACGTTATTCGGTGGTCCACCTCGTAGGCCGGAAACAGCGATCAGCCAACGCGAGATGGATATTGCGGCATCGATCCAAGCCGTAACCGAAGAAGTGGTATTGCGGCTCGCTCGTACGCTGCAAGACGAAACGGGAGAACAATATTTGTGCTTAGCGGGTGGCGTTGCTCTTAACTGCGTAGCGAACGGAAAGGTGTTGCGTGACGGCCGCTTCAAGGATATTTGGATCCAACCCGCAGCAGGGGACGCCGGCGGCGCTCTTGGTGCGGCATTGGTCGCGTGGCATGAGTATAACGGTGGGGCGCGAGAAGTCAATGGAGCGGACAGTATGCGAGGTGCCTACTTAGGGCCCAAGTTTGACGGCGATGAGATCCGCCAACAACTGGATGCGATGGGCGCTCAGTATACACAGCTCACCGACGAATCGCTAATGCCTCGGCTCGCCGAACTTCTCGACGGAGGCAACGTGATCGGTTGGTTCCAAAATCGTATGGAGTTTGGGCCAAGGGCGCTAGGTGCGCGTTCGATAATTGGCGATCCGCGAAGCGAAAAGATGCAGTCGGTGATGAATCTCAAGATAAAATATCGAGAATCATTTCGCCCCTTTGCGCCTTCGGTATTAGCCGAACGCGTCTCTGACTTTTTTGAGTTGGATCGTCGAAGCCCATATATGCTCATTGTCGCCCCCGTTAAAAAAGACTTACTCATTCCGATGACCGAAGAGCAAGAAACGCTATTCGGCATTGACAAACTCCACGTTAAACGTTCAGAACTGCCAGCGGTCACACATGTGGATTACTCCGCTCGCGTACAAAGCGTCCATTCGGAAACGAATCCGAGATACCACGAACTGTTACGAACCTTTAGTGAGCGTACGGATTGCGGTGTTTTGGTGAACACTTCTTTTAACGTTCGTGGAGAACCCATTGTATGCACACCCAGTGATGCTTACCGCTGTTTCATGCGAACCGAGATGGACTATCTAGTCATAGAAAACGTCTTTATGAGTAAAGCGGAGCAAACTCCCTGGAAAAAAGACGATTCGTGGATGGACGAGTTCGAGTTAGATTAAGGCGCAGGGTACCTCAATGCATAGCATTTCCAACACTCCTACGAGGCAACAATTACGCAACTTCGGCCTAATAATGGGAACGATGATCGCGTTATTTTTTGGGCTGTTAATCCCCTGGATCTGGGATTTAACCATTCCAGTTTGGCCCTGGGCCCTAGCCGCGTTGTTTTGCGTTTGGGGACTTAGCTTACCGAATACGCTATCGCCGGTCTATCGGGCATGGATTAAGCTCGGGCATGGCCTTGGCTGGGTCAACACGCGTATACTACTG
>CALZJI010000079.1 GCA_945787615.1 uncultured Chromatiaceae bacterium
ATTTAAGTCCACTATTTGTTCTCCACGAACACGCTGAAACTCGGCGGCAAGAGATGCAATGAGCGCGACTACGGGCTCGCCCGGCCACTGCTCGAGAAAGCGGAGCCAGTAAACGACGCTGCACAGGCCCGTTTTTTAAACCTTTACGGTTTTCGCTATGTATTTCTCGCCGCGAAACGACGGCTGTGATCGTTGCGGCGTCAACGTCACAATCCATCTCGTGCTGTTCTGGTCTCTCCGCTATGCAAGGGGCCAGGTTTTACGCACGGACTCAAAAGGTAATGAGCGTTTTCTAACATATTTTATCTAAGCCATCTTCTAACATGATGGATCCATTGCATTCACGGCGGCCCGGAGGCTCAACTGTGAAATAACACCAGCCTTGGGGTAGTCACCTGAACGAAAACAATGTTAGAGTACCGCCTCATGTCAGCGCGTACCCTAAAGATCAAGATCACGCTGTCGCCCGAGCATGCCTCGTGTCGTACAACACCGTCAACTCATCGCGCAGCAAACGACCCCCATCGTAAAGACCGAACAAGCCATTGGTGGCCAAATAACAAGAAAATCTCGTTAGGTCTGGGCGCCCTCGCACTGCTAGCGGCGATTGGATTTTTTATTACCTCTGAAGAGGAAAAAGTACCTGTACCTAAGGAGAACGCAACCCGATTAGAAGCGGCACAACAGGACCTTGAACCATCAGCCGCCCCCGCGTCCCAGGCGGTTACTCCTGAAAGAATTCCACCCAGCAACCCTATTGCCAGCAATCGTTCGGCGGCCGGCGATCATCAGGACACGGAACCTCCACAACTGTCAACGAAGAGTGAGAGGGAAAAACCACGTGCCCGTCTCGCCGAGGACGTAACCGAACTACCCATCGCCGGTGCGATTGGCGCTACGCCAAGCCAACCGTCAGCCCAATCGATAACGGTCGCCGCATCGAATGCGCCTGCGTCCTCACCAGCACCGTCAACTCAACCATCAGTTGAAGATAAGATACCGCCCGAGCCCGCGACAATGGCACACGCTCCAGAGAAACAGAAGGCGAGAACGGCAACACCGGCGCAACCAAGCTCTAAGGTTGCCCGCGCTCAATTCACCACTCGCATAGACCAACGCGAACCCGTTGATAATCTTGGCAACCTTGTGACAGCGGATCGGGAAAATATTAAGCGCCTCTTTTTCTTTACCGAATTACGAGAGTTGAAGGGCGAAACGGTTACCCATCGCTGGCAATATGAAGGTAAAATCGTGGCTGATGTTCAATTTAAGATAGGAGCCAACCGTTGGCGCGTCTATTCGAGCAAATACTTGGAGCCTTCCAAAATAGGCGCGTGGCAGGTTATCGTCAGCGACGCTAACGGAAACGCCCTGCAGATCAGCGAGTTTCGCTACGAGTAAGCCATTTACTAATGGCCTCGACGATGAGCCGTTTGGATTAACTTAGGGCTCGCGTCAAAATGTGAATTAATTATGACGAGAGCCCTTAAACCACGACCACTGTACCCGAGGACAACATCAACGGCTATTCGGGAATCGGGATTGTGCGGATGAAGTGTACTGCGTACAATAGCCTCAATTACGTGACTAGAACGGGCCAGGGAACCGACAGAGAATAATGAAAACCATGTCCAACACAGATCAGAACGACAATCCTGATCTGTTCCTGCCTAAAGAACAGAAACCAGCCATTGACCTCAAAGGTTCGGTTTTCACGCTCACAGTATTGCGGCTGCAAAGTAACGATCTAGCCGACGTCGAGCGCGAGCTAGAAGAGCGGCTGGCGCTAGGCCCGCGTTTTTTTGAGGATGCACCGATTGTCGTGGACGTCGAGATTCTCAAGGATCAAGCACTCGAGGTTGATTTCCCGGCACTCGTGGAGGTGTTGCGAAAGCTGCGACTCGTCCCAGTGGGATTACGACACGGGAGCCATGACCATCAAAAGGCTGCACTCGGAGCAGGTTTTGCGTTAATGAAGGGCGGGGTAATAAAGGACTTGCCCAGCGTCACCCAACCGGCCCCTAAGGCAGAAAAGCCGGCTAAGCCGAAGAAGCCACCACCGCCTCCGCCGACGGCGGAAACAGCCGAATCGACGGATGTTAAGGCCAAAGCAACGAAGGTTATTTACCAGCCCATCCGTTCAGGACAACAGATTTATGCACGTGGCGGTGATTTGATCGTTATGGCCGCTGTCAATGCGGGCGCGGAAATCGTGGCTGACGGGAACATTCATATCTACGCCCCGTTGCGCGGCCGAGCACTCGCCGGCGTCACCGGGGACACCAAGGCAAGAATTTTCTGCCAGCACATGGACGCCGAGCTTGTTGCCATCGCCGGTCATTACCGTGTTTTTGAGGATCAAGTTCCGCCAGAGTATCAGAGCAAAGCGGTACAGTTCTATCTCGATGATGAGCAACTAAACATCAGCCTACTCGCATAATTTTTTTATAGGGGGGTTCGCGTATTTCGCGGACCCTAATCACGAGCCGTTGGATTGGACAAGGAGACAGCAGCATTGGCAAAAGTAATTGTTGTGACCTCAGGTAAAGGCGGGGTCGGCAAGACGACGACCTGCGCAAACATTGCCACCGGCCTCGCCCAACGTGAGAAGAAGACCGTCGTGATCGACTTTGATATTGGGCTGCGCAATCTTGACCTTGTCATGGGTTGCGAACGCCGTGTCGTATACGACTTCGTTAATGTTCTACAGGGCGAGGCTTCATTAAAACAAGCTCTCATACGCGACAAGCGTTCGGACAATTTGTATGTCCTCCCCGCCTCGCAAACGCGCGATAAAGACGCGCTTACCCAAGAAGGCGTGGGGAAAGTACTGGACGAACTTAAAGAGAGCTTTGACTTCATTGTTTGCGACTCGCCAGCCGGCATAGAGAGAGGCGCGGTGATGGCGCTCTATTACGCCGATGAAGCCGTCGTCGTCACGAATCCGGAAGTTTCTTCTGTTCGGGATTCCGATCGAATATTGGGTATTCTAGCCGCGAAATCAAGACGCGCCGAGCAAGGTGAAGAAGAGCCAATCAAGGAACACTTACTGATCACACGCTACTCACCGCGCCGCGTTAGTATTGGCGAGATGCTCAGCATCAGTGATGTCCAAGAATTGTTAGGTATCCCCTTGATCGGCGTTATCCCCGAATCGGAAAGCGTGCTCCAAGCTTCAAACTCGGGCATTCCCGTTATACATAACGAAAAGAGTATCAGCGGACAAGCGTATACAGATGTGGTCGCTCGTTTTCTTGGAGAAAACAAACCCATGCGGTTTGTTGACGAAGAAAAAAAGAGCCTTCTCAGCCGTCTATTTGGAACCTAGCCTATGTCGATACTTGATTACCTACTCCGTAGACAAAAAAGATCAGCCGCCGTCGCCAAAGATCGCCTGCAAATTATTCTTGCGCGCGAACACAGCGATCGGGACGGCCCTGATTATTTACCTGCAATGAAACGGGAATTACTAGAGGTCGTGAGCCGCTACGTGGAAGTCGACTTAGACAAGATACAAGTCAACCTAGACCGGGATGGTGATTGCGAGATTCTGGAATTGAACATTATGCTACCGGAAGGCGAGGAGCCAATAAAGCATGCGGCAGCGCAATAATTGTTTGCGGCACTGCATTTGCCCTCGATTTTAGTACGCGCTTAAGCTCGAAATAACGTCACCATCTATGGCATAAGTCGTATATTCGTTGCGACGCTACTCCGATCGGCCTGGACCGCACGTGCTCCACGCAGGCTCGCTTGATGGTGTGTACCGCTCTTACGCAAATACGGCGCTGTGAGAAGCCGATGCCTGGCGAAGACTAAAACACCAACGGTCGTGCTCGCGACGCGTTAGCGAACCAAACAAAACTTCGATTTACCAACCATCAGGAGTTCTTTCGGCCGCCTCGTAGCGGGGCGCGATAGCGACAAATTTGGCTTAAACCCTTCTTCCCGTACCGGCATGAAAACGTCACGTGGCAGTCAATAAATCGTTTTCGCGCATTCACGGAGCTCGATCCATTCACACAGTTTACCGAGGAAAATGATCATTGACTGATCCTAACTCCTCTTTTTTTCTCAAATTATTAATCCGTTACACCCATAACCGCTGCTCCGGAGCGGAACTAAAATACGCTGAAATACTCTCAAAAAAAATACCGGTCTGTTAATTGCATTGCGATGATTGCGCTGGTTGGGGAAATATCAGCGAGCTGAAACATTCTGTTCTGGACCTTCTATAGCGTCGAAGAATATTATCCCTTTAGGCAAGACTGAATTAATGGATAACGCGAAACGGTGAAGGTGGACGTCGATGTGCAACAAAACGTAGGTACGGCATCCATTTCTTTAAATCTATCGAGGAATAAACTATGAAAAACTTTGGCATCCCGGCCATAATCTTGACAGTAACCTTCGCTTTACTGTCGGTTTTCTTCCTTGTCAATTCGACGGCGAATATCGAAGAAACTCGGTATACCATTCCTTACTCGGAGTTCTTGTCAAAGATCAATGAACATCAAATCGTAGAGGTGTATATCGACGAAGGGGTGATTTACGGCTTCGACACGGATCGCAACCCGTTTAAAGCCCACGCGCCAAATGACCCGGGATTAATGGGAGACTTGTTGGCCAATAATGTCGTTGTCAACTCCGCTCCTAAAGAAAAACCTTCGTTTTTCAGCAATCTGCTCGTTTCCTGGTTCCCGTTCATCATCATCATAGCGCTGTGGATCTATTTCATCCGCAGAGCCCAGCCCGGCGGCCAAGGCGGAGCGTTCAAATTCGGCAAAACAACGGCGAAAACCTTTAATGCAGGTCAAGTAAATGTTAAATTCGCCGACGTCGCTGGCGTAGAAGAGGCCAAAGAAGAGGTCGCCGAAGTTGTCGATTTCTTGCGTGACTCTGAACGCTTTTCTAAAGTTGGCGGTCGAATCCCCCGCGGTGTACTCATGGTCGGTGCGCCCGGCACCGGTAAGACGTTGTTGGCCAAAGCCATCGCTGGTGAGGCGGAAGTGCCTTTCTTCTTTATTTCAGGCTCTGATTTCGTTGAAATGTTTGTCGGTGTCGGCGCCTCTCGCGTTCGCGACCTGTTTGTGGAAGCGAAAAAATCAGCGCCCTGCATCGTATTTATCGACGAAATCGATGCCGTGGGGCGCAAGCGCGGCTCAGGCATCGGCGGCGGTAACGATGAGCGTGAGCAAACGCTCAACCAGTTGCTCGTCGAAATGGACGGATTCGAAGGCACAGAGGGCATTATCGTCATCGCTGCCACGAACCGTCCCGACGTCCTCGACAAAGCTTTATTGAGGCCCGGGCGTTTTGACCGTCAGGTGACGGTGCCGTTACCGGATGTTCGCGGTCGGGAGCAAATACTCCGCGTACATATGCGCAAGGTACCCACGGCTGAAAATATGGAGCCCTCGGTCATCGCTCGCGGCACGCCGGGATTCTCGGGTGCCGATCTCGCAAACCTGGTAAACGAAGCTGCTTTGTTCGCGGCACGTGCCCATCGCGACATCGTAACCAGAGAAGACTTCGAGCGTGCAAAAGACAAGATTATGATGGGGGCGGAACGCCGCTCCATGGTCATGAGCGAGTCGGAGAAGAAGATAACCGCCTATCATGAAGCGGGGCACACCATCGTGGGACTGTCCGTGCCCGAACATGATCCTGTTCACAAAGTGAGCATTATCCCGCGCGGACGCGCCCTGGGCGTCACGATGTATTTACCCGAAGAGGACCGCGTTAGTTACAGCAAGAGGCGACTGGAAAGCCAATTGGCGAGCTTGTTCGGCGGGCGTATCGCGGAACAATTAATCTTCGGCGCCGATGCAGTGACCACCGGCGCGAGCAATGACATTCAACGGGCCACGGAATTAGCTACGAACATGGTGAAAAAATGGGGCCTGTCAAATGTGGTTGGCCCGCGCGCGTTCCTTGAGGAAGAGGGGGCTGGCTATTTAGGCCAAGGCCATGCCGAGACGTCAGTGGCAAACAGCACCGCTGAAGCCATCGACGAAGAGATTCAGGCGGTCATCACAAAGAACTATGACCGAGCGCAAAGTATTCTCGAAGAACGAATAGACATTCTTCATAATATGGCGGACGCATTAGTCGAATACGAAACGCTGGATAAGGACCAAGTCAACGACATAATGGAAGGTCGTTCGCCACGCCCACCCCGTGAACAGAATAACCCTCCCTCCTCCCCTAACGAGGAGAAACCCAGTGGCGGTGTCCCTTCGCTGGAACCCGCGATACGGGAAAGTTTCCGCGAATAGCTAACGCCTCCGCAAGCTCACCCCAATGGTCCATGGATAGACCATTGGTTTGCTCGTGCTGTGTAGGCTGTCAATTACCAATTCCCAAAAAAAAAAAAACGCTTCAATTCACTGCTTAAGCTAAAACATTCGAACTCTACGCGGATGGGGGTCCGCAAATCGGCTTCCAAGCTACGATGCAAAAACCACGCCCCAAGAGGTTGCTTCACTAACAACCCTTTGACGCGAATACAGTAGCCGTAGTCTAATGTTCGGTAACGCGTCTAAACGGTTTCGGAAATCAGCGCTAACCCAACGCGAACCGATCTAGCCCGCATTTCTCAAACCTGATCGTCGCGAATGGGTCTAGGACATTGAAGATTTCTCGATCATGGAAGGTCTGATGCCGCATAGCACATGGATGTGCGAGTGTCACTAAAGGGCACGAGTGCATGGATGCACGAGTTAGAGCAACGCAGGGAGCGGTTGCCGAGGGGCCCGAAGTAACCGCAGGAAATACGACTCCAGAGATGGAGGAGGACTACACGAATGCAGGAGTTAGAGCAACGCAGGAGGCAGTTGCCGAGCTAGCACCACGGCGGAAGCAGGTGATCGAGAGCAATGCAGGACGCCTACATGGATGTAGGTGGTAGGGTAATGCAGGAGCAATTGCCGAGGTTGGGTGTGAGAAATGCGGGCTAGTCACACGTAAAATACGAACAACAAAATAGAGTTAAACGATGCATTTTAAAACAGCGGATTTATTTGACGCCTTCTCCTCGGAGGTCGATGTTGCCGAATCATGGTTCAACGATTACGGTGAAAAGAAATGCTTCTTCGGGCCCATGGCGACAGCAAGGGTTTGGGAAGACAATGTGTTAGTAAACGAATTCTTAGAGACTGACGGAGAAGGTCGCGTGCTGGTCGTCGATGGCGGCAAATCCCTTGGCTGCGCCTTGATGGGTGACCGCCTTGCCACCCTTGCGCACGACAACAACTGGGCGGGACTGCTCGTTAATGGCTGCATTCGTGATTCGGACGAAATACGCCAGATCCCTATTGGCGTTAAAGCGCTCAATACTTCTCCCAGAAAAAGTAAAAAACGCGGGCTCGGCGACAAAAATGTCCAACTACATTTTGCGGGTATAACCTTTCACCCAGGGCATTACCTATACTCCGATAGTGATGGCATAATTGTCGCGCAACGCGAATTACTGGAAAGCCCTGAACCCAAGGTACTCACGACATAGACATCCCCTTGGTTTGTGACGATGCGGCCCCGTAAGAAATGCGGGCATGGTTCAAAAACAGCCGTTTTAGGGTAACACTTGGGCACAGTTTAACCTACCAAAAACTTGGCATAATAGTCATTCTCGGATGTTTCGGAAAAGCGAGTAGTTTTAGTTAAGCGGCTCGACGAAATCGCGAATAACCCAGCGTCTCCAGCCAATGTGGGTGCGCTTTTCCTGAGAGTATTTCAGCAGGCGATTTACCTTGGCGATGAGGTTTGCTGCTTCTCAAAAACGGTTTGTGATTTAAAAAGAAGCGTAACAAATCCAA
>CALZJI010000080.1 GCA_945787615.1 uncultured Chromatiaceae bacterium
GAGCAGCGCTGGGAAGTGACCATTGACGTTGATGGTCAGGTTAGTGACGTGTGGAGTGCGAACTGGACCCAAGAGGGTTTCGTACTCAACGCTACAGGGGAGAGCTGGAACGCTATTTTAGAACCTGCTCAACGCACGACGTGGGGGTTTTGCGCGAATCGCAGTGAGGCTGTATCGCCACCGGAGCCTGAGCCGACGCTTGGATCGCCGCCGATCACCGAAGAAGACCCCACGTCGCAACCGCTGCCCGATGCGAAATCACTCTCTGTACGAGTCGACATCTCCAGCGACTGGATTAACGGCTATTGCGCAACGGTTAAGGTGTCCAACAATGACTCGAAACCTGTAGCGTGGCAAGTAACGTTCCCTGTGGACGGGCGTATACGAGAGTTGTGGAATGCCCGTTGGCAGCAGCAAGGGGACATGATGACGGCATCGGGTGTCTCGTGGAACCAGATACTAGCCGCGAACAGCAACCTCGAATTTGGCTTTTGCGCTCTTCGCTAACGGTTTAGTTTCGAGCATTCTGTGCGCCCAACGCCCTCTTTAGAAGCGCAGAATGTGTCGATTTTCTTTACACTCGGAAATCTCTATGCATTTTGATACCTGTTCAATTGCATCTATCGTTTTTGCCAGCAATGACGCCACGCTTAGTCTTTCCCAATTATAATCAGAACGTTGTAAAGACATAGCCAAAGCTCTTCGAATTTCGCTATGCAGTCAAAGCGCGATGGTATGTTATTTGCTACGGCGAATACCTGCAGACGTATAAGAACGAAGCCAATGAACGCGTTTAGGGTAAAGGCTCAAAAGGCCATCACTAAAACTGGCCGACGGTAGCAGTCTGCTTTTTTCGCTCCTCAATGACGAGATCGTGTGATGGCGCTAACGCGCTCCCGCGAGTGAATCTAATTCGTTCTTTTTCCCGGACACGAAGTCAACACGCGTTGTAGTTCGCGCGTGACGATGGCGCGTATAACACGTATTTTCGACGTTTTCGCGACCGGCAA
>CALZJI010000081.1 GCA_945787615.1 uncultured Chromatiaceae bacterium
TAGATGTTATTTTAAATAAATTTTATAAAAACAATAATAGCGTTAAAGCATCTAATTTTCCGCTTCGATATTTTTTTATATGTACAAAATAAAAAGGAAAAAAATAAATAGAGGAGGGGGTACGCCACGGGTTTTTCTTTGGTTGCGATTTGCGCTGAAACCTGTTCGCGACGGCGAATATATACGTCCCAAGAAACCTGGGCCGAGCGCTATACTGCATCGTTGTCGGAGAACTGGGCGTTGTAGAGTTGTGCATATTTTCCGGCTTTTCGTAGCAATTCATTGTGGGTGCCCGATTCGACGATTTCACCTTTATCCAGAACGATAACGCGGTCAGCATTTTCGACAGTGGATAGCCGGTGCGCTATGACAATTGAGGTTCGCCCTTGTTTAACGGCATCTAACGCCGCTTGAACGTGACGTTCCGATTCCGTATCAAGGGAAGACGTGGCTTCGTCCAGTATGAGAATTTTTGCGTCTTTGAGCAGCGCACGGGCAATCGCCAGGCGCTGTCGCTGCCCTCCCGATAAACGCACGCCTTTCTCGCCAATTATAGTATTTAGGCCGTGCGGCATATGGCCAATGAACTCCATGGCGTGTGCTGCCTCGGCGGCGGCGATAATATCCGCTTCTCGCGCGCCGCGCATTCCGCCGTATGCGATGTTGGCCGCCACCGTATCGTTAAATAGAACAATTTCCTGGCTAACGAGAGCGATATGTTGCCGAAGTTGAGCTAGCGATAGTTCTTGTATATCGACGCCATCGAAAAGAATCTGACCTTCTGTAGGTTGGTAAAACCGCGGTAGGAGGTTAACGAGCGTGCTTTTCCCGCTTCCGGAGGCGCCAACGAGCGCCACTGTTTCGCCCGGCGATATTGTCAGAGAGAGGTTTCGCAACGCGTTGCTTTCCTTGGTACCATAGCTAACCGTGACGTTCTTGAACGTTAACTCGCCGTGTACTTGAGTCAATGTTCGCGTCCCCGCATCCGGCTCCCCCGGTTCGTCGATCAGCCCGAACACGCTTTGTGCTGCAGCCAGTCCTTTTTGAATATGTTCGTTAAGGCTAGCAAGGCGTTTAATGGGCGAGAACATTAGGGCCATGGCGCCTATAAATGACACAAAACCGCCCACCGTTATCTCGTTCTCCAGGGATTGCAGCGACGCGATATAGACGATGATCGCCAATGCGCTAACAGTAATGAATTGGACAATTGGAACATTTGCGGCCGACGTCACGGTGAACTTCATCTGATAACGGCGTAGCCAGTTTGCGGTTGCGTGAAAGCGTTTACGCTCGGAGGGTGCGCCGTCAAACATCTTGACGATTTTGTTGGCGTTGATCGCTTCTTCCAGAACGTGGGTTATGTCCCCCATGGCTTCCTGTTGTAAGCGGCTCATTTTTCGCAATCGATGGCTGATCAATTTGACGACGAGCGCGATCAGCGGAGCGACGGCAAAAATTATAAGGGTTAATTTCCAGTTGTAATAGAGCATCAAGCCTAACAGACCCAGCACCGCCAAACTATCGCGAACTAGTACGATGAGTACATTGGTTGCAGCGGTTCGCACTTGTAGGACGTCATACGTCACTTTAGATATTAGACTTCCGGAGGCATGGTCATCATAATATTTACTAGGGAGGGTGATCAGTCGATGAAACATTTCTTCACGTAGATCCATGACGACCTTGTTGGCGACCCATGTCAGTGCGACGGTACTGATGTAGTTTGATACACCGCGTACAACGAAAAGTAAAACCAATAAGATTGGCATAAGACGGATGAGCCCCGGGTCTTTTTCGACAAAGCTACCGTCTAAGAGCGGCTTCATTAGCGCGGGCATGGCCGGCTCCGTTGCTGCCAACACAACCATTGCCACGATGGATATTAAAAAGGTACGCCAGTAGGGTTTGACGTAGCTAAGGAGTCTTAAGTAGAGTTCCTTGCTGTCTACAGAAGTTACGTTCGAATCGTGCCCGTATCCGGAGTGCTTTTTTTCTTTAGTGGCGTTGGATCGCACTATTATTCCTATTTATGAGTGGCTGTGAAGAAGAGCTATGTCGCGCACTGTTCCGTCACATTCGACTAAATTAGCTTTTAACGACGGTGCACGAGCCCTAAGGGCTTGCGTCAAAATTACTTCACATTTTGGACGCCAATCCATCTCGCCCGACTGCATTTCAAAAACGTGAAAGATATTTCTATTCCATTGTTTTAGCCCCTTGCCTACATGGATGTGGGCAAGGGGCGTTAGCACGACTGCACGGACGCAGGAGGTAGAACTGCGTCGGGAACGGCAATCGAGGACGCGGAAGCTATGACAGGCGAGCGCCTCAACGCCGAAAAGTGTAACGTAATTATGACACGAGCGCTAAGAAACGGCACATCAACAGTGAAACCGTAGTGACGCTCGACGTGGTGCACCATAGACATCGGGACATCCTGGTGGGCGACTTTTAAAACGTCGATGTATCCATAAATACTGCTCGGGAAACTCGCGGACCTGTTCTTCGATTGTTCTATTTACTCGCGCCATGTCCCGCTGTGGGTCGTCGCTTGGGAAATCGGCCAAAGGGGGGCGGATTCTTAGCACGTAGCGCTTGCCATCGGCTGAGCGGTGAGACGAGAACGGCAATACGCTAGCGCCGGACACTTTTACCAACCGTACCGGAGCAGTGTTGGTAGCCGCGGGTACGTTGAAAAAAGGCGAAAATACACTGTTACGATGCCTAAAATTCTGATCAGAGGCAAACCACACTACTTTACCCTTCTTAAGTGCTCGTAGCATGGTTTTCATGTCGTTTCGCGCGATGGGCGTACCCAGTCTTTTCTTTCGACCATTGCGAATCACTTTATTTAGCAGCGGGTTTTCGTGGGGTCGGTAGACGAGTTGGAACGGTATAGGGCAAGCGATCGCCATTAGGGCGCCACTGATCTCTAGTGTCGTGTAGTGACCGCCCAGCAGAATAACGCCTTTGCCGCGACCTACCGCGCGCCGTAAATGCTCAAGGCCTTCCAAATTGACGATTTTCTCTAAGGTTTCCTGCTTACCCCACCATGCCAACGCACATTCCACTAGGCCTTTACCTAAGGATTCAAAATGGCGAGCGACAAGCTTTCGTTTCTTTTCGTCACTTAGCTCAGGGAAGCATAGGGATATATTCACCGCAGCGATGTGTCGACGGCGGCGCGCAAACGGCATGATTAACCGCCCAAGTGCAGCGCCAACATAAGGTTGCCAGGAAAAAGGCAACTTGCCGATGCACCATAGAAGGCCGACACCGACCCAAGTCAGCCAGTAATTGGGGGTAAGATAACGTTGCGAGGGGGTATTCGTATTTGTTGTCACGGTTAAGTAAGAAGTATAGCGCGATAACAAATTCTACAGGGCTTACACAAGCGGTACAAATGGGTTGGCAGGATTCTTTGCTCCAGGTTCAATATTGGCGTCTAGGGACGGTATCCACATACCTTGTGGTAGACTTTGCGATTGGTGTTGGACGGTAACGTTTAAAGACGTACCGTAAGTTGCTGAATTTGGTGGGCCGAATGACCTGGAAGCCCTCTCGCGACCGGATCGAATTCTTGCCGTCGCGCGGTTGTTTAATTTATTGATATTAAGAGAGAAAGCTAAGTGTCGTCCGTCGTTGCGCCTGTCTTGCTGTTGAGATTTTGGTGCGAATTTCGGGGCGCAAAGGCGTCTGTAACGTTTTAGCCGGATTTTGGTGAGATGAGAGTAACATTGCCGAATTGGGGCAATGCGCGCGTTTTAGTGATCGGTGACGTGATGCTAGACCGGTATTGGCACGGTGGGACATCCCGCATTTCGCCCGAAGCGCCCGTGCCCGTGGTCCACATCCAGGAGGTTGAAGAACGTGTCGGTGGTGCCGGCAATGTTGCCCTGAATATATCCGCCCTAGGGGGACGCGCGACGGTTCTGGGTGTCGTTGGGCGTGATGAGGCGGCTAATTTGCTAGCAGAGCGCTTGAATCAAGCTCAAGTAAATAGCCTGCTAGTGCCCCATGATACCTATCCAACGGTGACTAAGCTCCGTGTAATCAGCCGCCATCAGCAGTTGATTCGTCTCGATTTTGAGGACGATTTCGAGTGTGTGCCCGTAGGCCAATTACTGGCGCGTATGCGCTCGTGCCTCAATGATGTGGATGTTGTTGTTCTTTCCGATTACGGCAAAGGTGTACTCAGTAGACCGCGGCCATTGATCGACGCGGCTCGGGACGCACGCAAGCTGGTGTTGGTGGATCCTAAAAGCAAAGACTTCAGCCGCTATCGTGGCGCGACCATCGTCACTCCCAATGTTGCCGAATTCGAAGCGGTGGTGGGGCCCTGTCGTGATGAGACAGAGATCGTAGCAAAAGGGCAGAAGTTAATTGTCGCGCACAGCTGGGAGGCGTTGCTTGTGACTCGCGGTGAACAGGGGATGACGTTATTGCAAGCCAATGAAGCACCGATACACCTTCCCACCCAGGCCAAGGAAGTCTTTGATGTGACCGGCGCTGGCGACACGGTCGTTTCCGTGTTAAGTGCAGCGCTCGCCGCTGGAGAGGAGTTGGAGATGGCGACATTCCTTGCCAACGTTGCAGCGGGTATTGTCGTCACTAAGCTAGGAACGGCAACGGTTACCGTACCTGAGCTGCATCGTGCGCTCAATACGCTCCATGAGTATCGTTATGGGATCCTACCCGAACAAGAGCTTATCGCCATTGTTCAAGACGCCAAAACGCGGGGTGAAACGCTGGTGATGACCAACGGTTGTTTTGATATTCTTCATGCCGGGCACGTGCGATACCTCGAGGAGGCGCGCAAACGTGGTGATCGACTCATCGTCGCCGTCAACGACGACGCTTCAGTTACGCGTCTCAAAGGCGTAGGAAGGCCCATTAATACGCTTGAGAATCGTATGGCGGTAGTGGCCGCGTTGGAGAGCGTCGACTGGGTGGTCCCCTTTTCAGAGGATACGCCAGAACGCCTCATTTGCGCCATTTTGCCGGATATTTTGGTTAAGGGCGGTGACTATGAGGTCCACGAAGTCGCCGGTGGGACTTGTGTGGAGAAAAACGGCGGCGAGGTCGTGATATTGGAGTTTAAGAACGGATGTTCAACCACGACGATGATCAACGCCATAAGAGATAGCAAAGGCTAATGCGCATTTTTTTAGTGCGTTGAGGGTGTCCAGTAGCTAGGAAGGAGTCGCTGATTCCGAGATGAACCCTCACTAACTCTCGAAACGGTTACTTTTCATCGCGGGCGGACTCGCCCGCCTTTTTGGTTGGTTCGCTTCGGTTTATGAGATTTGTTTATACGCTGATCCTTTATTGTCTTACTCCTTTGGTGTTGTTACGTCTGGCCTATCGGGGAACAAAGGCGCCGGCCTATTGGCGGCGGTGGCCGGAACGGTTTGGCTTTTTCGCGGCGCGGTTAGAACGTCCTTGCCTTTGGGTGCATGCGGTATCCGTTGGTGAGGTTCAAGCGGCGTTACCCGTTATCAAAGCGTTGCTGGAGAAACACGAAGATCGACCGGTGGTGGTGACGACCACGACGCCGACCGGTCTGGAACAGGTGAAAAGCAGCTTGGGTGACGCTGTTATCTATGGCCATTTACCGTACGACCTGCCCGGTGCGATTAATCGATTTCTAACACGGGTTCGGCCTAGCATCGCCGTGATCATGGAGACGGAGTTGTGGCCCAATTTGTTCTACCAGTGCCAGCGTCGCCGAGTCCCCATTGTAGTGGCTAACGCGAGACTTTCGGCTCGTTCTGCGAGAGGATACCAGCGTTTCACATCATTAACGCGGGAGACGTTGTCGCGCATTTCCTATTTAGGTGTGCAAGCCGAGCCGGATGCACAGCGATTTGTTGCCCTTGGCATGGGTGCACAGCGTATACAAGTGACAGGTAACGTTAAGTTTGATGTTCAACTGCCGGTAGAGTTGGCTGCCAACGGGGCGAGGTTGCGATCTGAGTGGGGCGAGGGTCGACCGGTATGGATCGCCGCGAGCACCCACGCCGGCGAAGACGAACACGTGTTGGATGCGCTGCGTTCCGTCAAGGCAGATGTGCCAAATGTTTTATTGGTGCTGGTGCCTCGTCATCCCGAGCGCTTTGAAGACGTGGCTCAGTTGTGTAGGCGGCGGGGTTATGAGGTCGCGCGCCGCAGCGCGTCGCAATGTCCGAGTTCGAATACGGCCGTTTACCTTGGCGACACCATGGGTGAGCTGTTGCTGTTGTTCAGCGCATCGGATGTCGCGTTTGTTGGAGGTAGCCTAGTGGCAACGGGGGGGCACAACATGTTGGAACCCGCCGCGGTAGGTATTCCCAGCGTCACAGGTCCGCATACTTTCAACTTTGCCGACATAACGCGGTTACTGGTAGAAGCCGGTGCTGTACGGCAAGTACAGGATTCTAAGGGGCTTGCCGACGCCATCACGCAACTGCTCACTCACCCCGATTTGCGCCAGCAGGCCGGGCAACGCGGGCAAGAAATAATAACGAAGAACAAAGGTGCGACGGCACGCATTGTTGCGCAGATTGACAGACTGCTTGGTCTCTCTACTTCAGAAATTCGTTGATTCTTTCGAAAATCTCGACAGAAAGGCTACCCGCGGCCTCCCGTAGACTTAACGTGCTCAATATGTAGTCGTATCGCGCTCGCGCGTGATCCCGTTGGGCGCGAAACAATTCGCGCCGCACATTAAGCACGTCAACGGTGGTTCTCGTACCCACCTCGAGTCCCGCTTCCGACGCATCTAACGCGCTTTGTGTCGATATTATGCCTTGTTTGAAGGCTTTAACCTCGCTAACGCGAGCGATAACACTGTGAAAAGCTTCGCTTGCTTGACGCTGTATGGCCCGGACGACTTGCTCCAAGCTTTCGCGCTGCTGGCTATAGAGGGCTTCGCTTTCCCTTACGCGCGCCATGGTGCCTCCGCCTCGGGACAGGGGAAGCGTCATCTGAAAGCTGATAGAACTTGTAGTAATGTCTTCGTCACCTAAAAACGTCGAGCTGCCATCGTCGGTATAGCTGTGTGATCCCACCAAATCAAAAAACGGTAGATGTTCTGCTTGCTGCTTTTTGATCTCCTGGCGCGCCGACTCAACTGCCGCTTGTGCGGCAATCACCTGGTAATTTTCCTTTAACGCCATGTCAACCCACGCTTGCGGGTCGGCGGGTTCCGGGGTGATAAGCGGGATTTCGTCGACTAACAGGGCTAAATTCTGATGATACTCGCCGGTTAACTCACGAAGTGCTTCGTGGGCATTGGTCAATATATTTCTTGCAGAAATCTCTTGAGCGACGGATAGATCAAACGCCGCTTGCGATTCGTGAACATCGGTAATCGCGATGAGGCCGACTTCAAACCGTTGCGTAGTTTGCTCCAACTGGCGGGCATTGGCTTCTTTCTCCGCTCGCGTAAATTCCAAATTGTCATTGGCGGCTAAGACGTTGAAATAGCGTTCCGCTACACGCGTGATTAAATTCTGCCGTACTGCTTCGTAGTTCGCCTTCGCCTGCGCTACTAACGCGTCCGTCTGCGCCATTAGCTTGTACGTGTCGTGGTGGTAAATCGGCTGTATTAGCGATAGCGAGTAACCGCTACTGGTGCTGTCATCTTCATCATCGCCAATTTCTCTCCGAGAACTGGTTACATCGGCATTGAGATCCGCTTGAACGATGAGTTGGGCGACGGCTTGCTTATGGCGTTGCTCGGCGGCCCGTCGTCCCGCGTCTGCGCTACGCAGTTCGGTATCGTTACGTTCCGCTACGCGATAAACGTCGAGCAAATCATCGGCAATAGCAAAATGTGGCAGGCTAAGCAGAGGCAGCCAGAGGAGAAACTTCCATCGGGTATAATGCGTATCGTTCATATTTTCGTCGTTGCAGTGTTGTCAGATTGTCAATCCGCTACCAATTTACTCGATTTCCGGCGCAAGTGCATATTATTTTGTTCTAGTAATTCTCGTATATTATTTACGGCCAGGGTACGTTCTTGCTTTTGAACATGTCTCTCGACCAACGCCGCGTGCGGCGATGCGACGCCTGCTGTTCTAATTGCGCGCACATCGCGATGAGGCGTTGACCGAAAGCAGCTGCTTGCCCGTGGGTGTTAGTAGACCGGCATGGTTAGATCGACTTCACGCGCCCAGGCGTCCAGGCCACCGCTGAGATTAACGACGTTTTCAAAACCCATTTTCTCAAGAAGTTGACAAACTTGTAGGCTACGCATTCCATGGTGACAAATCACGACCGTTTCGTGTCCGGGGTTGAGCTCTCCGTGTTGGCTGGGAATTTCACCCATCGGTATGTGAACCGATCCCTTAATATGACATGTTTCGTATTCCCACGGTTCTCGGACGTCTAGCAACACGGGCCTATTTTCCGTGTCCAGGTACGCCTTGAGTTCCGGTGCGCTTATCTGTCGCATGACCGTTACAACTTAGCCATAACAATGCACTAAAAGATAAACTTTTGCGGTTTTGCAATATTTAGCAAAGGCGGGACCTCCGTCTCGAAAAGGCTTTCCCGGCTCCATGCGTTCTCACTTGTTCGTGCGATGAGCAGCGCCTCCATAATCGGCGCGTCGCCCACAATAACGAAAAGTCTCCCACCAATCTTGAGCATCTTTTGAAATGAACTCGGGAGCACCGGGCAGGAGCCCGTCACGGCAATAACGTCGTAGGGTGCGTGCTGTTCCCACCCGTTGGCGGCGTCTCCTGTTTCGAGGGTAACGTTCTTTATACCCGCCGTTGCGAGCTTGGTTTCGGCACTGGTTGTGAAGTCAGAAAAAATATCTACGCTAAATACGTGTTTTGCTAAACTGGCCAGCAGCGCCGTTAAATAGCCGCTTCCGGTGCCGATTTCAAGCACGGTATCGTTTTGGCCAACCGCCAACGCCTGTAGCGCCCGGGCTTCAACACGGGGCGGCATCATGAATTGGCCGTGATCCAGTGGTATGGCGACATCTGCGAACGCGAGTTTACGTTCGGATTCCGGTACAAAACGTTCTCGTGGTACTTCGGTTAACAACGACAGCACCCGGTCATCTAACACGTCCCAGGGCCGTATCTGTTGCTCGATCATATTGAAACGGGCTTGCTCGACATTCATCGTGTTTTCTCTATTGTGTTGTTTATTGTCTATATTTTTCTGAAGATTGTAGATTACGGAGATTATATCCGTAAAGCAAGATTTAGCCCAGATTCCTGGCTGCTTTTCATCGATTTTTGAGTAATTTTTCTTCCTCAGCCGCAGCCGAGTGGGGATGCGCGGGCTAATTCTGTCGTCCCTGTCAGTCGAGAAACCGGTCTCTTAATAGAGATTATAGAATAGGCATGGGTGCGATTGTCTCGGTTTCAATGGCCAAAAGCCTGGCGTTGTTGCTAACACGTCAGGGATGCGCAGCGACATCGAAAGACCTAAGAGGCGGAATCACGCTACCATTCCTTGCAACCGCGCTTCCGATAGGCTATTTTGTCTTGTCCGTGCGGCTGGGGGTGCCACAGGTAGGGCGAGATTAAGTTGCCCTTGTTGAATTGGCTGAGAGTAAACCCTTTGAACCTGATCCGGGTTATGCCGGTGTAGGAAAGCAGCAAAGTTTAGGCCCCGCATTTTGGGCTAATGTTTGTTTCTTCTTTGTTTTTTCTTCGGTTCGTTTCCTCGCCACGGGTAGTTGCTAACCAATGGAAACAGGAGACCGATATGAGCACGGTACCAGACAGGCCATCGAATATAAAAGCGAATTCCAACGAATCGACCGTTCAGCCGTTCCCTCGATCCCGTAAAGTCCACATTAAAGGCGAGTGTTTTGATGTTCGCGTACCGATGCGCGAGATATCTCTATCAGAAACACCCGGTGCCCTCAGCGCTGAGCCCAATGCGCCCGTAGCGGTTTACGATACGTCGGGACCTTATACCGATCCCGCTGTCTCCATCGATCTGCGCAAGGGCCTTGATCGAACGCGCTCCGTGTGGATAGAAGGGCGTGCGGATACGGAAGTTCTGCCCGATCTGAGTTCGAACTACGGTCGGGAACGTGCGGCGGCGCCAGAGCTCGACGCGCTACGCTTCACGCATATCGCTACACCGCGCCGCGCTAAATCCGGATGTAATGTGACTCAGATGCATTACGCCAAGAAGGGCATTATTACGCCCGAAATGGAATACGTCGCCATTCGCGAGAACTGCCGGCTACAACACGCGCGCGACCACGGCGTAGTCGGCCATCGCCACGTCGGCCAAGCTTTTGGGGCCGTGCTGCCGGAGACGATTACACCGGAGTTTGTGCGCGACGAAGTGGCGCGTGGCCGTGCGATCATCCCAGCCAATATCAATCATCCTGAATCGGAGCCCATGATTATCGGCCGGAATTTCCTGGTAAAAATTAACGGAAACCTTGGGAATTCAGCAGTGACGTCTTCGATCGAAGAGGAAGTGGAGAAGATGACCTGGGCCATTCGCTGGGGCGCTGATACCGTCATGGATTTATCGACGGGCAAACATATTCACGAGACCCGCGAGTGGATAATCCGCAATTCACCGGTGCCGATCGGTACCGTGCCCATTTATCAGGCACTGGAGAAAGTGGATGGCAAAGCGGAGGAGCTCACCTGGGAAATTTTCCGCGACACCCTAGTAGAACAAGCAGAGCAGGGCGTTGACTATTTTACGATTCATGCAGGCGTGCTGTTGCGCTATGTGCCATTGACGGCGAAGCGTGTCACCGGCATCGTGTCGCGGGGTGGGTCTATTTTGGCCAAGTGGTGTTTGGCGCACCATGAAGAGAATTTTCTGTATACGCATTTTGAAGAAATCTGCGAGATCATGAAGGCTTACGATGTGTCTTTTTCACTGGGGGATGGGCTACGCCCCGGCTCCATTGCTGATGCCAACGATGAAGCACAGTTTGGGGAGCTGGAAACCCTTGGCCAGTTAACCCAAATTGCGTGGAAACATGATGTACAGACGATGATCGAAGGCCCTGGCCACGTTCCGATGCACATGATCAAGGAAAACATGGATAAACAGTTGCGCGAATGCGGAGAAGCGCCCTTTTACACGTTGGGCCCGCTGACTACGGATATTGCGCCGGGCTACGACCACATTACCTCGGCCATCGGCGCGGCCATGATTGGCTGGTACGGTACCGCCATGTTGTGTTATGTGACGCCGAAGGAACATTTAGGATTGCCCAATAAGGAAGACGTCCGTGAGGGGATCATCGCCTATAAAATCGCCGCACACGCCGCTGATTTGGCTAAAGGCCACCCTGCCGCACAAATTCGTGATAATGCCCTGTCGAAGGCACGCTTTGAATTTCGTTGGGATGATCAGTTCAATCTAGGTCTCGATCCGGAGCGCGCCCGTGACTATCATGACGCGACCCTTCCGAAAGATGCCCATAAAGTGGCCCATTTCTGTTCCATGTGCGGGCCTAACTTTTGCTCCATGAAAATCACCCAGGATGTGCGCGATTACGCGGCGGAGAAAGGCATTGGCGATATAAAAGTGGCCGTCGCTGAAGGACTAGCCGAGAAAGCAAAACAGTTTAAAGAAGAGGGCGGTGAGATTTACAAGGAGGCGTGATGGCTGTAGCGCCTAGCGGATCAAGGCCACGCGCCAACGAGACGGTTGTGACGGTCGGTAACCTGGCAGAAAAACGTGCCGTCGACTTCATTATCGAGCCTGATCCAGATTGTCAGGGAGGGCTCATCACGCCTCCCCCAATTGGAGGTGCGATAAGTCCGGCTAGAATGGAATACCGCCCTGAGGGACATGTTCTCGGTTTGTTTCCGTCGACACGATTCTATTTCGTGGCCACTGTCACTGATCTCGATGCGAAATACGTCGACCCTGACCTTCGAGAGTTTGTGCAAGGGCCCTTAAAGACTCGGATCTTCTTGCAACTGCTGGGTATGAAGCCAGACCTCAATGACAACGGGATCGATGACACTTTTCGATACGCTGATGACGCTAAGCGGTTCCTGGCAGATCTGAGCGGGCCTCTTGAGAAGTTCACGTTGAATCTCCATCCGCGGAAGTCACGTTTGGTTGAGTTCGGGCGCTTTGGGGCTCGCAATCGAGCCCAGCGTCGTGGTGGGAAACCCGAAACATTACCGACGGGTAACGATTATGCGGTTTAGGTAGGAAAATAACCCAACTCTGGGCAGTGGTCACAAACGTTCCTTATCCTGCACTCCTTTACCCAACATGCGACATGGCCCGTTTGGAAGTATAGAATCCTGGTCAGATGGTCACTGGTTCGTCCTTTGAGGAGGACGAGGTCCCCGCTCTTGAGCTCAGAGCGCAGAAACTCCGCGACTTCTCTAACACTCCGAAAACCCCGAACTCGCTCGATAGGGAGTCCCGCTTCCACGGCCGAGGCTACCTTGGTGCGGAGACTCTCCGCGTGATCAATAAAGACGACTAAGTCTGCGCACGCTGCCGCCTCTTTAGCCAGTTGGCGGTCCTGTTTAGCGTGAGAGAGTTCGATGTCTTTGAGCGGGCTTGCCACGACGATTCTCCGGCCTTGTGTCCGAGCTGACGCTAGTATCGTAAATGCCGCTCGCGCGGAATAGATTGAAGGATCAACCTCGTCGCGAAGAAAAACGACTCCATTTGGTAGGGGCACCGGCTGCAGCCTTCCGACGCGGGGCTCAACCCTCCCTGCCGCACTAACGGCTTCCGCAAGGGACATGCCACATTCGTGCGCTACAGCAATCGCCGCTGCTACGGCGTGAGACCAATGCGTTCCTACCATTTGGGTTTGTACCTGAATGCTTTCGTCAAGATGGGTAAGTTTGAACTGTAAACGGCCTGGCCACTGAGATGATGGATCGACAATGCGGTAATCTGCATCTTCAGATAGACCGTAAGTCACGGTTCTTGCCTGAGTTAGCTCCTGCATGGCTACGACTCGTGGATCGTCTGCATTAAGTACCACCAAGCCCCGTCGTCCTGTTTCACGCACCAGCATAGATTTTTCTTTGGCGGTAGCATCTAGATTCCGGAAGACATTGGAATGCGCTCCTGCCACCCAAGTAATCACGGCGATATCCGGTTTCACTAACCTCGCGGCTTTGAGCATTGTGCCGGGGGACACCGTGGCTACCTCTACGACACAAAATCGGTGACGCCACCTTAGAGCGCCAAGGGTACGAAATATTCCCATACGGAGGTTTGCATTCCCCCAAGTGGAATGCGTGGGGCCGAGCCCCTGCAAAATAGCTCCCAATGTGTCCTTCGTGGCCGTTTTCGCGAAGCTTCCCGTAATGGCGATAACGCGCGCGCGCATCAACCTACGCCAGGTACGAATTCCCAGAAACGCAAAGTAAGACGCGACTATATACCACAGCTCCGACAGCCGAACTCCCCAGTTCAAGCGTATTTTCGTCCCGTGCGCTATTTTCCACGCGCACGCCTCCCGCTCCTGCACCATTGATCGAATGATGTTTTTGGTGTTTCGCTGATTAATTGTCATGATTGTTTTGTCAACGCCGCCGCGGGAGAGCACATACCGGCACGTTTCCGCACCCCACGCCGCAGCTCGTATCAACTTGCGGCGTTCTTCCTCTTGAGTCTGCTCCATTACGTGTGACGTCATGTCAACAGCATCGTCCTTAGGTCTACCGATCCCGATTCTTACGCGGTAAAAAGTATCCGAGCCAAGGTGCGTAATCACAGAATCGATACCGCGGTGACCGCCACTTCCTCTACCCTTGGCCACCTGGCACTTGCCCATTGGGAAGTCCGCTTCATCGTGGAGGACTAGGATTTGTTCCGGCTGAAGCCCGAGTTCGCGCATCATTTTCACGACAACTAATCCGCTAGAATTCATGTAGGTGCGTGGCAATCCGATCGCAACGCGTGTTTGACCGACCTGCCCAGTTGCGATCAGGAATTGTTTTCTATACTGGAACTTCGTCGCTCCACTCATTTCGCCGTGAAGAATTCTGGCAGCAAGAGATCCACTGTTGTGCCGTGAGAAATGCTGGCTCCTCCCCGGATTCCCCAAACCCACAACAAGATAATCTAGACATTGGACAGATTTCATATGTGACTACCAAGCACGGAGAGCATCAATCATGGACGTAGTTCCTCTCAAAACGCTATCCGACATTGTGTTATGGTATCACCCGATGATCAAGTTTTAATGCTTGATACTTTCAAACATTTAATAACTAGAGAGTTGGCAATATAACCCGTCACTTCTATCTATTAATCCGAGCAACACGGTCCGATTGGTTGCGCTACGCCGCGCGCCGATCATAATGATGATGTTGTCCGCCAAGTTTTGGGAGCGCGAAAACTTTTCCGTTTTGAGGAGGGTATATTGCTTGCCTTGTCGGCGGATCTTTGCTTGACGAAAGGTGCGTACGAAAATGATCATAATTATGGATATACTCTTGCAACGTACGCTTTAGGGCCGCGGAAAATAATAATTATCCAAAAATTGCGCCGGATTTTTGCTCAGATTCAAGGCGCGGCAAGTGGCGCATATTGAAATATGTAACACTTGCCGTAACGCAGAAGCTGAGTGAAA
>CALZJI010000082.1 GCA_945787615.1 uncultured Chromatiaceae bacterium
ATTCCATGTCTGCGTTGAAACTCCTCGCAATAGTCCGGCTATTACTCGTCATTTCGCCTTGCCACGAAATGAATATGACGCACTCTTAACACCTAAATCTCAAACGCCACGGGTATATTTCAATATGTGGCACTTGCCGCGCCTTGAATCTGAGCAAAAATCCGGCGCAATCTTTGGATAATTGTTATTTTCCGCGGCCCTAATGGAGCACCCTGCCCGTGATCCCTCGACTTGCAAGACACTTTAACGTGTCGATAATGTTTACAGTGTCGTTGATGAGGTCCCATCGATTTACCTGTTATGGCGCGGGTTGTGTATTGCATTCAAACGTTTGGCATTGTTAAGGGTTATCGGCACGCAAATTGCCATTTGTTAGATCGACGATGAACAGGTGACCATTCGAACGCCCTTATTTCACGTTGGTTTGCTGTTATGTATCCGAAACTAAAAGCTAATGTAACTATTGAGCACGTAGGCGATGAGGCGCTGATTCTCGATTCAGAGGAGAATCATATTCATCAACTCAATCCAACCGCGGTGTGGATATTGGAGCATTGTGATGGCTATCACTCTATCGAGTCCATTGCAGAAGAGCTTGTTCAACACTTTGATGTAACACAAGAATTGGCAGAGCACGATGTGAGAGAGCTTGTTGACCAGCTAGCAACCGCAAACTTAGTCGAACTGAGAGACCCCAACTAGTTAAAATTTTAATCATACCTCCTAATGCGCGACAAGAATCCCACGGTAAAGAAAACGCTTCCGAAACGCCAGAATTCTCCAAGCTCAAATCGGAAAAATAGTCTGACTCTTGAGATCCTCGGGATAGGCATTGAAGTTCAATATTACGATAAAAAAGTGCGCCAGCTATTGTTCGATAGTTACTCGGCGTTTCTGAGTAATGGGCCTATTCCCATTTTACTAAGGTATTGCATCCGCGGAGATGCCGGTGGGAGAGGGTACAGACTCAACACCTTTGAGCTACGGAGCGGTAATGCGCACACCGAGAGCGAGCTTCTTTACAACCTTGAGAAAGACATAGAGCTGTCGTTGCAGCGTAGTCACGCCCATTGGTATTTTATTCACGCAGCTTCATTAAGCCTCGACGGTAAATGCTGTCTTCTTATTGCACCGTCAGGTACGGGGAAATCGACGACAACCTGGGCATTGGTAAACCATGGCTTTTGTTACTTAAGCGATGAGTTGGCGCCGGTTGATTTAACGGCGATGCGGGTCTCGTCGTATCCATATGCGCTCGGTTTAAAATCGAGGCCACCTGAGCCGTATCGCTTGCCGCGCGAAACGGTTTTTACCCATCCGATTTTTCATGTACCTGTGAGGTGCCTACCCGGCGGCTTTCAATCAAGGTCGTCGCCGCTCACCGCAATCTTTTTTATTGAATTCAAACCGGAACTGTCCAGACCCTCGCTGAGTGCTGTGTCGCCTAGCGAAGCCGCCGCGCGTATATACGCCAATACCCTCAATCAACTCGCTCATCCGAATAAGGGGCTAGCGGCGGCGGTCCGCATCGCTCAACATGTCAACGCGTATCATCTTTCTACGACAGCTGATCTAGGGTTTGCCGTTCAGTTAGTGCGCGGAGCGATGGCGGCGTAAACGAACTGTTGGTAATGGCCGCATTCGTCGCAAGCCAATAACGTCAAGTGCCTAAGAGCCACGAAAAAAATAATTATCCAACCTTGCTTGTCTTTTTACGCTGCTTCTGCGTTTCGGCACGTGTTACATATTTCAATATGCGCCACTTGCCGCGCCTTGAATCTGAGCAAAAACCCGGTGCAACCCTTGGATAATTATTATTTTCCGCGGCCCAAACATCCAGAGCGTTCGTCATAAAACATTGCCTAGCACCCCATTTACTCTGTGATAGCGTAGCTGGAGCTAACCCTGTCCGAGAAGGGATTCTAAGGGCAATCGGCGGAATTGTGACAATAAATGTAAGTTTTTCTAGTTTGCTCGGATCGGCCATCGCCCAAAATGTGAATAAATTTTGACGCGAGCCCTAAAGGAAGCTGAATCCTCGGCAGTTATTATGTCTGCGTAGCCGACACGGTGAGCCAGTGGTATGCAAACTGGACAATGAAACGCGGCCACTAATCGATCGTTAATCCGCTAACGAGCGAGTTCTCTAACTTTTCACACAAACTCGAATCTAACTGCCTCACGTACTTGCGACCTCTTTCTCCGTCCCGATTCCCTTTACTACTATCGGGAAAAGATGCAAAATACCCCCGTTTATTTATTGCCGGGAGCCCAGTAATGCAAGAGCGGGATGCGACGCTACTGTTCAAGTCAGGTGAATTAACCGGAGCGGTAGTCAAACGGCGTGGCGACCAGGCCGGCTGGACGGTGATGTTGCAGACGATACATCATGAAACGGATGAACTGGTTGTAAAACATACCAAAAAGACGCGCATCTTTCGAACGAGTGATGCAGCGCTTCGTTGGTGCCAAAAAGTTGGTTTTGATGAAGTAACGGTTTACGTGTGATCTCCATGGGCAGCAATCTGCCACTCCGGCATTTTAGATACCTGCATTAACGCGCCTTCGAAGATGGCTTTCCCATTATTTTAAATTTGGGATATAGTAGTCTTTATAAACAAGAAGAACAGGTCGTTTATGCAAGAACGGGACGCTCGTCTGTTATTCAAAGCGGGGCATTGGAAAAGTGCGAAAGTGGTTTCTGATGCGGCTAACCATGGCTGGAACGTGTTGCTCGTACCCGCTAGCGGAACGGCGACAGCTCAGATTCTATCTGCCAAACGAGGCGGCCCTCGCGTTTTCCGAACGGCCGATGCCGCACTGAGTTGGTGCCAAGAGATCGGTTTTCATTCAGTCAAGGTGCATATGGAGCCTGTTCAAGACGCCGCCGCGGAGGGTAATGAGAGGCCGGTAATGCGCGCCGCTAGAAACAGGATACTCTTGATCGAAGACAATGAAGACGACATCGCACTGACGTTGAGGGCGTTTAAAAAGCAGAACGTCGTGAACACAATCATTGTAAAACGAGACGGCGCTGAGGCCTTGTCTTTTCTTTCGAGTAACGCGGCCGACGAATTACCCTCGCTCGTACTGTTGGACCTGAACCTACCTAAGATGGACGGTTTAGAAGTTCTACGACAAATCCGAGCAACAGAAAGAACGCGGTATATTCCGGTTGTCATCCTGACGACCTCTGACGAACCGCGGGACATACACCAGGGTTACGAGCTCGGAACGAATAGCTACGTTCAGAAGCCCGTCGATTTTCACGTTTTCACGAGAAAGCTCGAACAAATAGGAAAATACTGGCTAGAAGTTAACATCCCACCTCTGCTGCCCGCGTAGTTCGTAGTCAAGTTTCGGAGTTCCTCTAATGCGTACACAGACAGCGTTATTGGATTTTTCTATGTAGGTTGGGTTGAGGAACGAAACCCAACAAACCGGTCGTTTCGACCCCCGCATCTCTCACAGGGATGCGCGAAGCTCGCATTCCACTCCTGGGAGAATGGTCCCGGCGATGTCATCGTATAAATCCGCCTTTTAGTGACGCGGCTCGCGACCGGTTTTCACGTTTTCTACCGCTCAATTCAACACTATACTGGACAAAATTATATTTCGTTTCATAGAGGTGGCCTATTTGCTATTATTCGAGTGAGAAATCGTACCTCTATTGTGGTAGCCATCGACGATGAAGGAAGCTCAACTGCTTCGAAAAGGCGCATTTTCCTATTCTGTACTCCGGGGGGAACTTCTGGAAACGGATAGACTGTAGGATGAAAAGAAAAAACATTATTCTGCTTCTAGGGGTCATTATTATTGCCGTTGCTGCAAGTGGCCTCTACTACGCTGCACGACAAAGCACAACGCAAACTGCCCACAGCGTTAAAATTGGTTACCAGGCCTTAGCCGGAAGCTGGGCTTTTTATGTTGCCAATGAGGTTCTTCCAGGAAGAGAAAAAAGTTTCTTTGCGGAACAAGGTCTGGACGTTGAAGCTATACGATTCGATTCGTCCAACAACGCAGCCGAAGCGATGCTCCGTGGAGATATCGCGACCGACAGCGCAACGACGATGACGGTGTTGTTTAATATCGAAGAAAGGTCGCCGGGGACGTTAAAATGTTTCGGTTTCCAGGTCCACACCACAACAGAATTTCTCGAGTCATTAATCGCGCGTAAAGGATCCGGCATCAAAGGGTATGGCGATCTGAAGGGAAAGAAGATTGGCGTGTTTCCGGGTTCTTTAAATCAGGCCATCACAAAACTTCTTTTGAAGGACCACTTAAATCCAGACATTGATGTGAGCATCGTGCGGATGACGCCGCCAATCCAGTTGCAGGCCCTTACCATAGGGGATGTGGACGCCTTGATTTCCTATGAACCAACGACTTCTATAGCGTTGGCCAAAGGAGTAGCCGAAATCGTCGAGGATTCGCCTTGGGCGAAGCATATC
Organism: uncultured Chromatiaceae bacterium; assembly: GCA_945787615.1. Classification (GTDB taxonomy): domain Bacteria; phylum Pseudomonadota; class Gammaproteobacteria; order JAADHS01; family JAADHS01; genus CALZJI01. The sequence continues at coordinate 4,452 of CALZJI010000082.1, forward strand.
TTCGAACCCTTTCCGGTTGCCACGTATTGCTTCACCACGGAGTATTTGAACAGACACGGAGAGACAGCGCAAAAAATAGTGCGCGCGTGGTTTAAGGCCATTGATTATATCCGTACGAACCGTGACAACGCGTCGGGCACAATTCCGTCGTACACAGAAATTGAGCCCTCGTTAGCACAGAAATTAAACCAACCGGCTCAACAAAAATCAACCGAAGTTGATCGCGATGCTGTACAACGATTAGCCGACCTTTATCTTGAATTCGGCATTATTTCACGCAAAATCGACACGGCCAATATTTACTACGTTCCAGATTAAATCAAATCCCCAATGACAAACAACGAGGCGCCTACAGCGGCAACGCAGGGAGATACAAAGGCCGACGGTACGTTCCGCGTACAGGGCATTTCAAAATCGTTTTTACTCAAAGATTCCAAAACCGGTGAGCCCGTTAAACGCCAGGTGCTCAAAGAGATCACGTTCGATATCCCCCGAGACAAGTTTGTGGTGCTGTTCGGGCCGAACGCGTCCGGCAAAACCACGCTACTAAAGATTATCGCGGGGCTAGAGGCGCCTGATTCGGGTATCATCGAGAAACCGCGTCCGGACATGCGGATTGATTTAATCTTTCAAAACTACCGTGACTCCCTTTTCCCCTGGAAGGACGTCCTTCAGAATATTGCTTTTCCACTTGAGCTGAGCGGTGTGTCTAAAAAAGAGCGAAATGATGCCGCACGGTCGTTATTGGCCGAAATCGGTTCGGATGTCCTCTCCGAGAACGACTATAAAAAATATCCCTATGAATTAAGCGGCGGCCAACAACAACTTATCGCGTTTTCGCGAGCCCTTATTGTTAGACCCGACTTACTGTTGCTCGACGAGTCGTTCGCGGCGCTCGATCATGATACCCGTTATCTTATGCAAGATGTGCTGATCAAGGCTTGGGAAGAACTTAAATTTCGGGTGCTGTTCATCTCTCACAGCGTTTGGGAGGCGGTTTACATGGCCGACGTCGTTGTGTTGTTGAGCAAACGACCGGCAAATGTACTCGACGTGGTGGAGGTGCCACTCGAGCGGCCGCGAAAACGCGAGGTTGAGTATTCGAAGGATTTTTTCGAGCTTCGAAGTGAGATCTTGCGTGTGTTTGAGAGCGAGCTATATGGCCGTGGTCCGATTATTTCGTAACATTTTTGGCCCGCTGCTGGTCCTTGTGTTGTGGCAACTGGTCTGCATGTCCGGGCTTATTAATCCGCTGTTGCTACCCACGCCAATTACGGTTTTTGCCGTTTATCTCGACATTAACAGCCTTCAGAGCCTCAGTGAGGACGTTCTCTTAACATTCGTTCGTGCGATGGCAGGCTTTCTCATTGGCGCCGTTACAGGGGTCATGCTGGGGATACTTCTCGGGTGGTTCCGTTCTATTTATTTACTTTTTGAGTTCTTGATTGAGTTCTTCCGCTCCTTGCCCGCCGCGGCGCTGCTGCCGCCGTTCATGTTGGCCTTTGGTATCGGCAATACGTCAAAAGTACTGCTCGTCGGGTTCTCTTGCGCGCTTGTCGTGATCGTTCACACCGCCGCGGGCGTTCGAAACCGAAATCCGACACGCGCCATGACGGCGCAGATACTAGGCGCGACCCGGTTTCAAATCTTCCACAAGGTTATCCTTCCCGAGGTGCTGCCCGCCGTTGCGACGGGTTTGCGTATTAGTATTTCACTTGCATTAATTATCACGGTCGTCGCTGAAATGCTTATTAGTACAGACCGCGGACTTGGGCGTACCATACTCGATATGCAACTGTTGTTTAAGACACCGGAAATGTACGCGGCGATTATTTTGGCGGGTGCGCTTGGCTATGCTGTCAACAAACTCATAAGCCTGGTCAGTGAGCGTATCATTCATTGGGAAGGAAAATAGACCGACGCCTCGCATAAGGGCTGCGTGGACGAGATAATAGCCTTCATTTTCGACCAGCGATCGTCGGTGAGACTTGCGGATCAGCGTCTACTCGGGCTTGATACCGGTTATACCCCACTGAAGTTTATCGAGTGTTGCTTTGGTAATGCCCTCATCGCGAAGATCCACGTAGGTGCGCGTCCCGAGAAATAGGGGTAACTTAGGTTTCTCCGTCGGCGCGTCGGGGAGTAAGACGGGTATCACGCGTAGACCTTGTTCTACACTTAACTTGATTAACGCCTCCTGCTCTTCACTTTGCCAAGGGCCAAGCCCATCGCCACCCACCAGAACAAGCGCGGACGCACTTTTATTTACGCCTTCTTCCAGCCCCTTACCCGTTCTCGTTCCCGGCGGTATTTGATCTTCATCCAGCCAGACTCTAAGTCTGCGTTTCGTCAGTTGCACCGCGAGTTCGCGCACCGCAGGTTTGTCCTTACTGTTATGGCAAAGAAAAACATCGAAGCGCTCGCCTCGATCAGCAGGTGCAGTGGTGTCGGTATCCCTATCCCTTACATGTCTTCGCCGCGCAGGTGGCTGGGAAGCATCGATTACGGTGGTTGGCATCGTGGTAAGACTCACCGATTGGAGTTCTTCTACGATTCGCATGATCTCGTCTGGGCTGCCACTTTGATATCCGAATAGGAACCCAGAGATTCGTTCGGCCAAAATAAAGATCTTCTCCTGGTGTTTTTGTTCTTCTTCAGGACTCTCGTAGTATCGTCTTGCGGCATCATACCGCTGGTGTAGCCCCGCTGCTAAGTCCTGAAATGCGTTATCATCGCCGCTTACACTAACCATCTTTCCCGCGGTTTCGCGTAACGCTCGTATGTACCGTGTATAAGAGTCGTACTCCTCTAGCCTCGGCTTCACTTCCTCCATGAACTCCGCTTCGTCCTCGAGGATAGTAAGAAACGCGTCAGGACCGACCATCTCTTTGATCCGAGTATACATACGGTGTACCAATTCGATGACGCCATCGATGTCGGACCATTTGGTTTGGACGCTGATCCTAGAGAGATAGGTTAGGAGGTCGTCCGTGCTTGCCGCTATTGGGCGGAGAAGTTGTTCGGCAACGAAAAATGCCCTACGTTCCCTGGCGCCGTCTGCCATGTTGAGTCCTCGCTGACTTTACGCTATCAATACTCGCTTTCCTTCTTAGAACGCATTGAATCGATGTAGCTGTCAAAGTCTTTCAATTTGAGATATTTCATTTGGTCGGCGTGCAACCGGTCCAATGTGTTCAGTTTCTCGAATGTCATCTGACGAAGCGAGGGTAGCGCCATTTCCTCTGTGGCGACGGCCGAAAGCCTCGAAACCGATCCCCCTTCAAAGCTATACGGCAGTGGATCGTGCAGGAAAGAAGCGAACCGGCGGCGGCGTTTAATCAACCTTCCCAAGACGTCAATGTTATCGCCCGATCGCTCCAGCCTGAAGCTCTCTAAATCTTGGTCGAGCTGCGCATTGATGAGCACGCTCATGTGCCAGCGCGTGCGCAAGATCTCGATAATGTCCAACATGGACCGACGAATGACTAGCGCGGGTGTTTCGTTCTTCTCAAGGCAACCCAGTAAGCTCGATGTCTGCGAGAAACACATTAAGACTCGGTTATCCCAAGCGAAATTGCGCAAGTGACCCGCTTCATTGAGCAAACCGTACGGGATTCTGGTGTTTGAAATATGCTCCCTTACATTCTCCGAGAAGCCATGGGGGAATATGAGACGAAATAATATCGACGCGAGTTCTTTATACCTAAAATCGTCAAGCGCAGCTTGATGGAAGAACGGTGTCTTTTCGTTTGAAATGTTGAGTTCGACCAGGGAAAGGACGTATGGATTCTGCGCGTGGGTCTCACGGTCATTGAGATCCATGATCTCCTCGTCCTGAAGCGCGACATAGTGCTTCTCATAGGTGTTGATGGCCGAAATGCTTTCTCGCAGCAATCGTACGAACAATCGGTACAGCTCGTCGGGTTGTTTTTCGTCCGGAAAGCGTATCCTGGAGAGAATTCTGTCTTTCTTGTATTGGCGCTGAGATAAGGAGAGAAGTTGGTACACCTTTACGAAGTCAATATCGTCATCGCAGCTAACCTTAAACGTAATGGAACCGGCGCCGTTGTCAAATAGCCGCGCTACCGCTTCGACGCTGACGTCAAACGCCGCGTCCCACCGCCAATCCTTTTTGGCGTCTAGTTCCTGGTAGAGTAGCTCGACTCGCGTATTGGGTAAAAGACACTTAAACAGGGAGTTGCTCGTATACTTCTCTCGATCACCGTTAGGTTTCCTCTTAATAACAAGAAAGGGTGGACGCCCTTGGCGGTCTTCCGGGGTTCCCTGCGTCCATCCAAGGCCTTCTAACCGCTCCACTAATTCCTCGTAGGGCTCCAAAAAATCAAAAACAAACGAGAAAACGAAATAAATATCCACCGATCTGTAATCGAGGAAACTGTGACAGCTCTGTGGTGGCATTAAGGTACTCCTATATTTTAGCAAATTGGACGTAATATTTTGTTTTGCGAGGGTATTTATGGGGTCGCGTGTAGGCCCAACGCTGTGTGTGCGAGGCGTCTTTTCTGGATTATGGTTGTCGTTATGTATTCCGCATTCGTCGTCCAGTAGGGGGTATGAGTTACGGAAAAACCCGCTAATACGTGATTATACCCCAGGCTATTTCGATAATGGCGGCCCACGTCTTTGTCGGTTCGGTCGGTTTAGCCACCCTGTCCATAGCAAATTCACAATCCTAGCGTATATCCGATGAAAATCGCAGTCTTGTACATCACTTCAACGGGCCGGTTTCTTATTGATAATTCATTTCGTGGCAATGGCGGAACCAACCCGGCCTGGGGGCACAAAAGCGGTGATGGTCGAGACATTGTTGATTAAACATCAATTACTCGTCATGAGTCGTTCGCATCGAAGGGCGCCGAGATTTTCGCCGCTTGACCGTGTCCTATTTGGCCTATTTTTCTTTGCTAATGAATCCGCCGCGGTTTTCGACTTTTGATTAAACGGACCCAATGATGGCCAGTTCCCTTATGCTATTTCCTTGGCCCCAACCTCTTTGTTACCGTAGTCTCCCTGCTCTTCTCGTCCTAGAGTAAAGTAAATAGCTGTCCCCTGGTTTTGCTTCGCTTCGGCCCACACGCGACCATGATGGCGATGAACAACGCGTTGAACTGTCGCTAAACCCACGCCTGTGCCTTCGTACTCTCCGTAACGGTGCAAGCGGTGAAAAGGCTTGAAGATCTGATCGGCATGGCTCATATCAAAACCTACGCCGTTATCCTTGACATAGAAGATAGCTTCCTCATTGCCCTTAGTTACACCAACAACTATCCTGGGCTCATTCACTTTCGCGGTATATTTCCAGGCATTTTCGAGTATATTCGACATCAATAAGCGCACTAAGTTAGGGTCTCCATTGACGTGTAGGTTACTTTGAATCTCGAATTCCACCTCTCTTTGCGGTTGATTCGACTGTAGTTGTTTTAGGATTTCTCGCGCAAGATCCGTCAAACTGAGTGCCGACCTGTGTAAACTAGCACGAGTAATGCGCGATAATTCAAGAATATCATCAATCAATTCGGCCATATATTTGCTAGCGTCAATAACACGACGAAGGTAGTCTTTTTGTTCTTCAGTTACCGAGGAGTACAATTCCTCGTTAAGTATTTGAGTAAAACCCGTTACGGAACGTAAAGGGGCCCGTAAGTCGTGCGCAATTGAATAACTATACGACTCCAGTTCTCGATTACTTGCTTCAAGCGCAGCGGTTCGCTCTCGTACTTTCTCTTCGAGTTGAATACGATAGGCCTGCAACTCCACTTCGAAGCGCTTGCGTTCGGTAATGTCGGTGACGGTGCCGACGTAGCCGGTGATCTCGCCGTTGGCGTCTCGTTCTGCCACAGCTTGGCCGAATACCCAGGTGGTCTTGCCATCAGGACGACGAAAACGATATTCGCTGGTAAACGGTCGGTTCTCATTAGCGGCCTCGGTCCACCGCGCGAACACCGCGTCCCGGTCATCGGGATGCAGGGCCTGCGCCCATCCGCGTCCGCGAGCCTGCTCCACATCGAGCCCGGCGATGTCCGCCCAGCGCTCATTGACGTAGACGCACTCACCGCCGGCATCCGTTCTGAAGATACCCACCGGTGAAACCGTCGCCAAGGTGCGAAATCGCCCCTCGCTGTTACGTAGGGCCTCCTCAGCTTGTTCACGCTCGAGTTCGCCTGATATCCACTGGCCCATCAGTTTGAGAATCTCGATATCATTCGCTGAGAAGGCCACCTCGCGCGGTTCTGGGTCGGAGAAGTTGAGAGTGCCATAGGTCTTATCCTCCAAAATGAGGGGCACGCCGATATAGGCTTCACGCTGGAAGTTCTGGTATGCCGTGTGAGTTCGCCACTCGCTGCCGCTGGCCTTCTCAAAGTAAATGGGTCCACCGGCTTTCAGGGTCTCGCTGCAGTAGGTCTGCCCCAACTCGAAGACGTCCCCAGCGCGGATGGCCCCATTGCGGTTGACGGTCTCCACGACCTCGTAGCGCTCACCCTGAATACGCGACAGGATGGCGATCGGTAACCCAAACTGTTCGGCTCCCATCTCCAACAACTCGCGTATCTTTTGCTGAAACTTCAGCGACTGGGAGCTTGTGATCGCATGCAGGCGGCGCAGGGCTGCCTCGTTGCTCCGGAGCTGTTCTTCAGCCTGCTTGCGGTCGGTGATGTCGTAGATGATGGCGACGACCCTAACTGTACCACCTGGCTTTTCTATGACCGTTTGCCCCCGCTCCTGAATGACATGTTCATTGCCATCAGCATCGATGAGCCGGTAGTCAATCTCATAACCACTTGTTCCTCGCAGAGCGGAGTCAAGTGTCCGCTGAAGCTCCGCGCGGTCACTCGGATGGACCGCACTTAAGTAATTTGCCTCCGAGGGAGTCCCCAGCTGCTGCGTGCCGAGAATGCGGTACACCCCGCTCGACCAATAGGTGTCATCGCCTTTGCTTCCCCAGCTGCGGCTGCCGAACTTGGCTACCTGCTGTGCTTGGTCAATGATCCGCCCCAAAGTAATAGCCTGTGCAGCCGGTTGGCCAACGTTACGGTCAACAAGCCACAAGAACATGAGGGTGGCTATGCTGACGACGCCAAGCAATGAGAGGATTATCAGCCGGTCTTGTTCAGACTTCTCGCGCTGCAGCGCATTCAGGCGCTGGTCTCTAAGCTGTGTAGAAAGCGCAACAATCTCGGTCAAGATTTCCGCTGGATCAACTTTAATCTGTTGAACAAATCGGTCTGCAACCACATGGGCATTGCTATCCTCGTTATGATAAACGCGAATCGCCTCTCGATAGATACGTCCGCCTTCTCGGTGGGCTTTGATCAACTGCTCGGCCAGCGACAACAACCTCGGCTCACCCTGCAACGATTCGTGCAGCACTTGCAGTGAGTTGGCCGTCTGGCGTTCATGCTCATAGAATTCAGCAAGGTACCTGTGATAGTCACCAGTCTCCTGCCCGTGCAATAGAACGCTCTTCCAAGCGGTGATCGTTCTGCTGAGATTCAGTTCTGCATCCTGCGTAAGTTCAAAACGTTTAGCGGTGGACGATCGGATCTGCTGGGTTTTGGATACGGTGGACTCGTGTATATAGAATGAGTAGCCGAAACCACTCAACAAGACGATCACTGTAGTGACAAAGAACAGGACGATCTTGCCTCTGATACTTATGTTCACACAATCACTCCGGTAAACTGGGTAGGGGCTTCGGCTAAGGGTGGGGTATCGATTTTTCAGCAAGGACTGGAATAAATAACTGCTCTCCATCTACACGGAATTCCCGGATAAGTCCTTGGGCTTCAGAAGAAAGCAGCCAGTTCACGAAGGCCTCTGCGGCGTCAACGTTCGTTTCCGGATGTTTGACGGGATTAACCACGATAGCCGCATAGGGATTGTGCAAGCGCTTGTCCCCTACTGCTAGCAGGCGCAAAGACAACTGCGTTCGCCTCGCCAGCCACGTACCGCGGTCTGTGAGAGTATAGCCGATGCGGGTACCGGCGAGCTCAAGCGTGGCAGCCATACCGCTCCCAGTTTCCAGGTACCAGTCCGCGCCGTAGGGATCGACGCCGGCCTCGCGCCACAAGCTAAGTTCCTTCTTGTTGGTACCGGAGTCGTCAGCACGCGATACAAATAGGGCACGCTCCGCGGAAATTCTGACCAACGCCTGCACTACATCATCGAGGCCCTTAATCTGAGCCGGATCATCGGGCGGGCCGACCAGTACGAAGTCATTATACATCACTTGATGTCTGGTCAAACCATGGCCGGCTTCAATGAACTTCTGCTCCGCGGTCGGGGCATGCACGAGCAGCGCATCAACCTTCCCGCCGCGGCCCATACGCAGAGCGGCTCCCGTGCCCACCGCACTCGCCTTGACGGCATAGCCACTGGTTGCCTCGAATGTTGGCAACAACAGATCAAGCAAACCGGAATTTGCGGTGGACGTTGTGGTTGCCAAGCGGAGCGTATCCTGGTCTGCGAACGCGGCGCTGTAGAAGCACATCAATCCGACCAGAAGCGAGTGATATATCCGCATGACAGATTTCCCCGTTTGTGTGAACCTAGCAAAATAAGTCTAATACAGGAAGGATTACTTGGCCAATCGACTCTACTACCCTATGTTCCGGCGCATTTTTCAAACTTTGTTTCACTTCTATTCACCCCTTCTAAAGATCTTCCCTTATTCAATAAGGTAATTCTTGGTGGTAAAACCAAGAATGATAAAATGTGAAGTTCGGATTCGGGTGCGGCGCTTCACCTGAGAAGCGTCTCTTCTGCATACGAATTTTCGTTCTTTCACGGTTATACGTGACAACACCCCAGGATATTTCGAGAATGGCGTTCCACGCTGGCGGGGCGCTAGGATTTGCTGAGATGCCGATCACACCCCATCCAGCCCCTGCACGATCAGTTGAACCATACGCATGATATCTCGGGTACGGAACAGTTCCCTGTGTTCCTCTTCCGTAAGGTGAGGATTAAGGCCAGCGATGCCCTTGCCGCGCAGGAATTTAACCATTTCGGGGTAGTCCCACCAGCTTTCGTGGCGCGCGTCGTAGAGCGCCCGCATCGCCTCTGCGTGCGGGGCGTGTTTTTGGTAGTCCCAGGTGATTTCCGCGCGATCGCGACCTTCGATAATGTCGATGACCAATGAAGCGACGCCGCCGAACGCGCCAATGAGGAAAACAGGTTGATCCGCTTCGATGGAGAGCAGTAACTCTTCCAATAATCCTGGAATGCGGCCAAAGTACCACTGCTCAGATCGGCTGCCGTCCGCTTGCACTTTCACGGTCGGGCCAAAGGTCCCGCCGAGGACGATACGGGCGCAGGTCTCGTTCGTTTCCGCCATTCGCATGGCCGTCATACCGCGAGCCCAGGCATAGCGATGCTCAGGGGATTTGTCCCCGGGAAAAAACGACGGATTTGCGCTGAAATTCCCATGCATGTGTTCGTCGATACCCTCGGGTCGCGGGATGCGTTTCAGTGTTGCGACGCCCTTGTATCGGGATTGCAGTTTCTTATCCAAGGGTAGCGGCCACCCGATGTAACTAACGATGCGTTCAACCGGGTCGACGCCTTCGCTTTGGTTATGCGCTCGAACGAGCTCGGCCAGCTTAACGGTGTAACCCGCCGAGCCGAGATGGCCACCGTAGACAAGGGTAGCGCCTTTAACCAACAGATAACGCGTTAGCTCAAGCATCGCCGCTTCGAAGTGGATGTTGTCAAAGCCAAAGCGTCTGATATCCGTGCTCTCCGACATGGAGAGGGCAATGTTTTTACCGCTCAGCGGTCGTTCCCTGGCCAGGCGTTCGAGGGGCGTGGTGACGGTGATGCCCGTCGTGGTCAGGGTGCGGACCTCTTCAACACCAAGGGGCGGATCGGAATAAAGCACCGATGACGTAGGCGCAAGCCCAACCAGCGTGACCAGTTCCGGGGCACGGCTGAAGATCACATCGCCCGGTTGTTGCCACTGCAAAAGCGTGGCCCGACTGTGAAGATGGCGTCCTTCTGAAAGGGCGGCGCCTGGCTAACGCCCGTGTTGGTACTGGACCAATTCGAGGAAATCTTCACCCGCCAAACCCCACAACGACGCCACGCCATCGCCGCCGAAATCGGCCAACTGGTGAGCGGCGGCATTCCGGCGCGAATCCGGCGACGACTGCGGGACGGAGAAACCTCGCGTTTCACTGAAAAGCCGCCGGATATCAAAGTGGTCATCAGTTTGCGGGAGGAATACGTCGGGGCGCTACAGGAACTCTTCCCGGAGGTGCCCAACATCCTCAGCGAGCGGGCCCGCCTCGCCCCCATGACCCAAAACCAGGCCGAGCAGGCGGTGAAAGCGCCCGCGGCAAAAAAAGAACCTCGCTACGCCACGCCGCCCTTTGACTACAGCCAGGAGACGATTGATCTGCTGTTCGCCGTGCTCAAGGGCGCTACCGGCGTCATCGAACCTTTCCAGCTTCAAGTGCTCTGCCAATATATCGAGAGCCAAGTCCGAAAACGCGCCGCCCCCGGCCAAGTGTTGACCGTGGACGCCTCCTACTTGACAGACCGCCAGCATGCGGAGCGAATTCTCAAGGGTTTTTATCTATCGGCGTTAGACGCTCTGCCCAGCAAGAAAGCCCGCCGCGCAGCGCGGCGGCTGTGTGAGTTTGGTCTGTTAACCAAAGAGGGTGTCCGCGACAGCATGAGCGGGCGGAAAATCCAGCAAGAATACGGCCTCGACGAGTCGCAACTCAATGTTCTGGTCAATGAGCGCCTCCTGCGCAAGGAGCCGCGCCTCGGGGGGTTCGCCTACGAGCTCACCCACGACAGCTTGGCCAAGCCCGTCATGGAAAACCGACCGTTTCGCGTGCCTAAGCGGTTGTTATGCGCCGTGGCCGGCGTACTGGCCGCGGTGTTACTGGCGGCGACGGCCATCAGCTTGCGGCAATACCTCCTCGCCGAACAGGCGCGCTTCGCAGCCGTCGAGGCGAGGCTAGATGCGGAAACCCGCAGCGAAATCACGGCGGACAGATTTAATCAACTCTTAACACAACACGCTGAGATCGTCGCGGAGAAAGACCGGCTCGCGGAGCAACTAGACCAAATACAGGCGGATGCGACCACCGAGGTCGAGGCGATCATCGCCACGCTTCGCGATAAGAACCTACAGCTGGAAAAAGAAAACCGGCGCGTCGCCGGCGAGTTGGCACGTCCGCAAGACCAAGCCCAATTGGTCATCGACAAGAACGCCCAACTCCTCCAATCCCAATCGGCGCAGCAGGTCGAGGACCTTCGCGGCAAGATCAAAGCGTTAGAAAACCAATTGGTTAAGGCCACCGACGTCGACAAGCGGGCGACGGATGTCAGCAAGCTCGGCATTCCCGTGCCCGAGTTGGTGGTCATTCCTGCCGGTTCGTTCCTCATGGGTTCGCCGGAGGATGACGAAATGGCGCAGCGTGACGAAAAACCGCAGCACCGTGTCCAGTTCGCTGCCCCCTTCGCCATGGGCAAGTACGCCGTCACCTTCGAAGAATACGACACTTTCGCCCTCGCCATGGGACGCAAACTCCCTGATGATGAGGGCTGGGGGCGAGGCCGTCGGCCGGTGATTAATGTCTCATGGCAAGACGCGGTGGACTACACAAAGTGGTTATCGGAAAAAACGGGGGAGACCTATCGGCTGCCCACGGAGGCCGAATGGGAGTACACCGCGCTCGTCGATGCTTTTGAGCCGAATCCTTGGGGGCTTTATAACGTGCACGGCAACGTGTGGGAGTGGACCCAGGATTGTTGGAATAAGAACTATAAAAGAGCGCCTGAAGACGGAAGCGCGTGGTCTACCGGGGATTGCACGCTTCGGGTGTTGCGCGGCGGCTCTTGGATCTTCCTTCCTGACGGTGCGCGCGCCGCCCGCCGTAGCTGGGGCGGCCCGGACGACCGCTACAACAATGTTGGTTTTCGTGTGGTTCGTGCGTCCCCCATTGTCCGCTGATCACGGTGACGCTGGCCACTGGTCACTGACCCACTGTTCCCTGTCCGCCGCGTAGCAACGGCGCGCGATTTTTTGCTACAATTACCCTTGCCGGGTGACCGGTGGGGCAACCCGATGAGCACGCTTCGGGTGTTGCGCGGCGGCTCTTGGATCAACAATCCAGACAATGCGCGCGCCGCTAACCGCAACAGGAACGACCCAGACAACCGCAACAACAATGTTGGTTTTCGTGTGGTTCGTGCGTCCCACATCCCGCCAACCTTCCGGATACCGACAGGCCTCGCTCACCACGGTCGGCGAGGTGCGGTGGAAGCGGCGGAATGGCGCGGGTGCGTCCCGTCTGCAGGGTTATTTCGACCTTCGGGCGAATAGACGACCAAGGCGCCCCCTGGGTGTTTCACCCCGGGGCGCCTTTTCTTTCGGCTCGCTGTACCTGGCGAAGCCAACCCCCGAGCAACCGGCCGATCTCGGCGACCATACGGCTGCCATGTTCGTACTGACCATGGCTTAACCAATGCCACTGGTGGGCTTCGTAGCCCGGATTCCGCACGCTCCATCCGGGCTACACAATACATTTACCAAGCAAGCGCCGTCGAAGGTAAAATCCGCACACGTTTGGCCCTCCCACTACTTCGTATGCAGCGAAGACTTACGGGGCCGTGTTCCAATGGCGCTTGCTAAACCTAAAACGTAGGGCGGGTTAGCGTCTTTTTGCGTAACCCGCCAAGCGTTGCGTAGCAACTCAACCTGTTTCTTTAATGAGTGCCCGGCGGCATGACTGGTGGGTTACGGCGCAAAAAGACGCGCCTAACTCACCCTACATTTCTGGCAAGCGGGATGGTTGAGTTTCGC
>CALZJI010000083.1 GCA_945787615.1 uncultured Chromatiaceae bacterium
GTTCGAGCCTCTTCTGAGGTGCATGCTGGGTAATTCATCGTTAATCCCTAGTAGTCGATGTAATTTTTGTCATTCTACACTAACGCAGTGTTATAGGTGAGTGCCGAGTTTTTACAGATCCCCATTTTATGTACGTATCTATTTACCGGCTCCGATCAGCGCAAATCTGTTTAGGGCACCTGCGATTAATTCAAGTCGCGCTTCCTGTCCTTGGATGTTATGACGCGCAGCGACAAAGAACGGGTCATTGTAGCTAATATTAACCGTCCCTTGGCGATCTCCCCACACCAGGAACTTTTGCGGTAAGTCGATGCCGATGCGCTGATCGGCTTGCATTAGCGGCGTACCAACGTTCGGATTGCCGAACACGACCAAGATCGGCGCGCGGCGATTTCGCTTAAAACCTGCCAGATCGGCGTTAAGCTCGTAATCTAAAACCAGTGGAATACGAAAAGCGGGATTCGAAGACAGTGCTACCTGCAAGCTTTGAACGGTGTCTTCAACCGTCTGCAGGCTTTCCACCGTTATCAAACCGTTTGGTGCATCACCAAACTGCGTCACCGTAATGCCCAATAGCCTCAACAGCGGATCGTTGACCGCGATATCGTGCCGATCCACCAAATAGCCGAGCGCGTTAGAACTGACCTGTATCTCGCCGTCTTTCTCAAATACCAGGAACTTAAGTGGCAGATCGACGCCAATAGTATGGCTTCGCCTGAGCAGGCGTCGCTCAAAGTTACGAGCCGGTCTCGCGAAGACGACTTGCGTCGGTGCGAGATCCAGCCCAACGCGTGCGGCCGCAGCCGAGTGATCCACCACTAATACGATCTCAAACCCCTGGCTCTCGAGGGTCGCGCTAATCTGGGCGACCGCGTCGGGGACGTTGTCTATGTTGGCGATGGAAGGTCCCGCAGTCGGATTAGCAAACGCGGACTGCGCCGGAATTGCGTTGACGGTTAGAAAACAGAAAATGGCAAACACCAGGTTTCTCATTGTCAGTAGCTCCCTTAATTGTGAACGACCGTCTCTCTACGAAAGTAGATGGCACCCGGAGGCGTTAGAGGCGGTCGGGTATTTTTGTATTTAAGCAAAATTGTTCCAAAACAAGACCAACTTGTCGATGATTCAAGGCCCATTGACGTGGTCTCTTTCTACATCGGTTAGGCTATCAACTGTTCCGGCTGAATACGAAAGGATCCGCATAAATTTCAGACAGGGCTGCACCGGCAAGAAATGCCTTTTTTTGCATATCCTTGACCATTCCGGGATGGCCACATAAAAATACTCGCCAACCCGCCAGTTTAGGGATCGCAGTCAACGCAACGTCATTGTTGCGTCCCGAAGCGTAGCCTGACGGCACATCTGGCCCAGAGATACACGGTGTATAGTGGAAATTACGGTACTGTTTTTCCAGGGCTCGCATTTCGCCCACTAAATAAAGACCACTCGCCTCATGGCTACCATGAAAAAGATGTATTGGTCCCTCGTGCCCCTGGTCTAACGCATCTCGAACAATACCCCACAAGGGTGCTAGCCCACATCCTGTGCCGACCAGCAGTATGGCTTGTTCCGGTTTACCCGATACGTAAAAACACTCACCAAACGGGCCACCCACCTCCAACGCATCACCCAATTGAAGGTGCTCATGAACCCAAGTCGACAACCGACCGCCAGCGATTTTACGTATATGAAGCTCCAACGGTTCGCCGTATTGTGGTAGGCTTGCGATGGAGTAGCTGCGCACCAGGTTATCTTCTCGATACAAATGGAGAAATTGGCCCGGACGGTACTCAAAGTCCTCTTGACATTGTAAACGCAATCTTAGCGTGTTGGAACTGAGTTTTTCTTTCCCAACGACCTCCGTTGCGACACGATGAATGACACTTCGATCGGGTAGCGAAACCTCAAGATCACTCTCCGGCTTACATTGGCACGATAGAAAATAACCTTGTAATCGTAACGTGTCTTTCAAACCCTTTTGGGCGTCGGCCGGAGGTTCGCCGCGTATTGCCCTCATTAGGCATGTTTGGCATGTTCCTACTCGACACGCATGCGGAACCATGATGTCCTGCCGCGCCAAACAATCCAATACGGATTCGTTAGGCCGCTTTTCATATTGCTTATCCTGAAAAGTAATCGTCGCCATGGTGTTACCCTTATTTGTTGTCAACTGGGGTTGCGTTAAAAGCCACCCTCTGATTGCCCTAACAACGAGTCTATCAGATTGTCCAGCCGGTAGCCTGGTTGGGGCGTGCGGAAACGAGGGGGTGGTAATCGTCCTGGAGGTTGTAAGTCCCGAAAACTAATAACATATCAGTT
The DNA here is from genome assembly GCA_945787615.1 of uncultured Chromatiaceae bacterium. GTDB lineage: Bacteria > Pseudomonadota > Gammaproteobacteria > JAADHS01 > JAADHS01 > CALZJI01. Next base: position 2,320 of record CALZJI010000083.1, read on the forward strand.
GTCGAAAAGGGCACACCCTAGCCCGCATTTCTCACCCCCTACCTCGGCAATTACTCGGTAATTGCTCCTGCATTACCCACACGGACGTAGGTAAGGGGCGGGAGCACGCCTACAGGGATGTAGGCGTCCTGCAATGCTCTCGACCACTGCTCCCGGCGTGATTCTATCTCGGCAACTGCGTCCTGCGTTGCTCGAACTCTCCTGCCCTCACTATGGGCTCCATGCCCTCCCGCGACACTTGCACGTCCATGTGCGTCGGTCTTGATGAGCGCCTTGACGGGCCCGGTGGCGCTAAATGGTCCTGATCATTCAACGCTTACGTACTGCGCTGATGATTACTCGCCGAGATTTTGTCGCGCGAGACGATCTGCGATACACTCGAATTCGGCGTAAAGCATCGTTTAGAGTTTCTACACTTCGATGGCGGTCACTCTGCCAGTAAGCCACGGATCGTGAGCATTGACTAAGGGCCACGGAAAAAAATAATTATCCAACCTTGCTTATATTTTTGCTCAGCTTCTGCGTTACGGCAAGTGTTGCATATTCCAATAGGCGCCACTTGCCGCGCCTTGAATCTGGGCAAAAATCCGGCGCAATCTTTGGATAATTATTATTTTCCGCGGCCCTAAGGCCACCGATAGTTTTTTAGCGCTTTTTATTTGTTGTTGCTCTGAAGCAGGAGCACGAAAGTTGAATGTTTATGGATGATCAGGAAAAAATTATTGAGCGAGCGCTACGACTGATCAGTGATGGTCCTGCAGTACTCTATGCGTGTAAAGCAGATGGTGATTTTGGCGCGACGTTCATCAGTCCGAATATCAAACAACAGCTAGGTTATACGACTGAGCAGTTTCTTGGCGATTCGAAATTCTGGTTTAACCATATTCATCCAGATGACCGGGACCGGATTCTGAGTGAGCTCGATCAGATATTTGACCATGGTAGTCATATCCATGAATATCGTTTCTTGCATGCTGATGGCAATTACCGCTGGATGCATGATGAGCTGAGATTAGTCAAAGATGAAGCTGGCACTCCAATTGAATTGATTGGTTACTGGACAGATATTACTGATCGTAAATTTGCGGAAGACAGGAGCGAAAAACACTCTGCACGCCTGAATAACATCCTACAGAATACTCATGACGCCATTATTACCATCTATGAAGACGGGAGAATCGAATCCTTTAATGCCGCAGCTGAACGATCCCTTTCTTATTCAGAAGACGAGGTGGTTGGCCAACACATTGAAATCTTAATCGCCGAGCCATGCCGCGTGGAATGTCGCCAACTTCTGCAAACGCTTTCCGACCAGGAAAACCCTGGTGATATTAATCATTTGAAAGAAACAATTTGTTTGAGCAAGACCGGTGAAGAAATACCTGTTGAGGTAGCGTTTTCCAGTATATCGCTGAAAGATCAGCTATTGGTGATTGCGACAATGCGAGACATATCAGAGCGAAAACAATTGGACAAGATGAAAAATGAATTTGTCTCTGTGGTTAGCCATGAATTACGAACCCCGCTAACGGCAATCCATGGCGCAATTGGTTTGATTGCACGTCTTGCCGGGGCGGATGTCGGTAATGAGATTAAGGGATTAGTGGAGATCGCAAACAAGAACAGTCTACGTCTCAAAATGTTGGTGGATGAGTTGTTGGATTTTGAGAAGCTGGCTTCCGGTCAATTTGTAATGAATATGACGCCATTTGAAGTAGAAACCTTGATAAAGGATGCTATAGAGCTTAATCGACCCTATGCGGAAATCTATCGCGTGCGATATCTTGTCAATGCAGACTGTCTCGGGATGAAGGTACAAGCTGATTACGAGCGGTCGGTTCAGGTGCTGACAAATCTTTTGTCCAATGCGGCCAAATTTTCTCCCGAGGGCGGTGATGTGTTTGTTGACGCCAATATTAAAGGGGAATTCGTCAGAGTATCAGTAAGGGATCAGGGCAAAGGTGTGCCGAAAGAATTTGAATCTGAGTTATTTAAACAATTCACGCAGCTGGACTCATCAAGCTCGAGACGAAGGAGCGGTACCGGGTTGGGGCTAAGTATCGCGAAAAAGTTTGTTGAGAGAATGGGCGGCGAAATAGGCTATGAAAGGCATGAGAATTCGGGGGCCATATTTTATTTTAAGCTACCGATTTTTAAGGGCCTCGGAAAATAATCATTATCCAAAGATTGCGCCGGATTTTTGATCAGATTCCAGGCGCGGCAAGTGGCGCATATCGGAATATGCAACGATTGCCGTAACGCAGAAGCTGAGCAAAAAGACAAGCAAGGTTGGATAATTATTTTTTCCCGTGGCCCTTAGCACGACCTCGTTCCATAACCAGATTGGTAAATCATTGAGGCCCGGAAAATAGAATCAATCGGGCTCTTTCTTTGAAATCCCCAACCGTGGTCGCTACAGTGCAACTTTGCCCTAGCCCCAGGTTCAAATATAGTAGTGGGCATCATATTCTCGGCCAGTTAAAGGCTCGTTAATAGTCGTTCCATATTTTAGGGCGGTGGGGTTGTTCGTCTGGTAAGGCGCATTGTATCGACGCCAAGAAATGTACGGTTATTATAACGCGAGCCTTAAGGTGAACAACATGACAGAAAGGGCGGTTAGGGTCACGCTATATCGTTGGGCCGGATCATGGGGGCCTTTCAAAATTAAGATACCCTGTGGCGAGTGCGCGTTGACTAAAGACGTTATTCTCGACACGCTAGCTAAGGAATTGGCCGGTATCCCGGTCAACCTCGATATCCAAGAATGGTTGAGCAATTGGTGGCGACCGTTAGCGAGAAGTGGCTGGCATGCTCCAATCGTCATGGTTGAAGGACGGGTAATCAGTCAAGGGAGTGCTCTGAACCGAGGTCTGCTTACCCAAGCCGTAGTCGAGGTACACTCAGCTCGTACACCATTGGCCGGAAACCACCTGTTTGGTAAAGACACTTGCCCCCATTGCCAACGCGGCAAACGTTACCTGGACAACGCCGGTTTAGAGTACCAGTACCACAATGTGATTCACGATCCCCGCGCCTTGTACGAAATGCTCGCGCGCGTCAAGCCCCTAATCGGGTCGAAAACGCCCGTTACGGTACCGCAAATTTGGATTGACGGCCAATACGTCGGCGGCGCGAATCCACTGAGCAAACTTATCTCGCAAAAAGTGGAAAGCAATTCGGATCGTGGACGATGTTCGCTCTCTCCAGAACAAAAACAACGCTGGGTTATGCCATGAATCGCATGGCTCTTCGGTACGCTGTTCACCTCACGACGCCTAGCCAGGCTTCTTTTTGAGCCTAGCCCGCTTTCCTCACAACGCCGCATAAAAATCGCGTAGCTACTGTGAGAAATGCCGGCTAGATCAACTACCATGAACACATCCGAGTCAGTGAAGATATCCTTGTACGCCAATCCTCCGTTTCCGAGGACTAGTTAATCTCCCAGGGTACATTAGGATTCTCGGGATGACCGGCTCGAATGCAGACGTTATCACCCTCATTTGACTCACGCACCTGGCCGCCACCGCGTATAGGGGTATCGATCTCTAGCCAACCAAGAACGGCAATGGGACGCGCCAAGCCCGTTATCGAAATAGTCGGCGTATGTTCACGTCTTTGCGAATCTCCTGCGTCTAACGCACCCCATCGAACTTGATCAAGACTGTATGCGCGCGTCTGGCCGTTATTGTCAGTCAATCTCAGCCATAGATAGACATCAAATGGCCCCGAGGCGCGACTCCCAGCGTTTTTGATGTCCACTTTAAACAACACACTGTTGCCTAAAACTTCATGCTTCATCGCTTTGCATGTAAGATTGGGCAGATTGAGCCGATAGGGAACATGACTGGGGTGTTCCACTACATATTCCCGCGCGTAAAAGCAGGAAGCGAGCGTCATTGTTGTAGCCAGTGTTACCAAGGATCGCACGACTTTTCTGATAACCATAAATCGCTCCTAGGTATTCGAAAAAAGTTTTACAAAGAAAAGTTGGGACATCCAACCACCCTTCTGAGGATAGGCAACTCAGTAAAACTACGCCAGCGTTTCGCGTTTTTTCAATAATTCGTATCTATTATACGCTAACCTCTTCGTGTCGTCCGTATCCATCGGCTCGTCTTCTGTCCGGTAAAACGCTCATTTTAACTTGGCGCGTTCCGAAGCACTCTTAAGCGATTCTAGCCAACCTTTAATGGTAGTCTCTGCATTGTCCGCTTGTTACTTCCAGCTCCCCACGAGCAGCGGAGGTGAACTCGGACGTCGATATCCAAAATTTTCTCTCCCCCACGGCGTTGCAGCAAAGAGTTGAACACAAACTGTCAACGTAATTAGTATACGTTTTTTCCTAGCATCAGGTCACAGAAAGCGCACTGGCTATTTGTCACATTAATAGCTGCGGGCCCACGTTCGTTCGTTGATAGAGATCAATGTTCTCTATCTGAAGAAAAGGGGCAAACGGTACGAGGAATACACTGTTTGCAACTCGCGTTTAGTTACACTTCTGGAGAGTCACGCACTTAGTCGCGTCAGTGGCAGACCCCGGTCAAGACGCTTGTATATAGGCCAGCACCTTCTCCCTCAAAACAAAAGCGGAAACCGCCTTTTGTTGTCATGTAACCAATATTTCTTTAAAGGAGATTTGTATTGAAATCCTATGCGATGAATAGACCACTCCGATTCCGGCACCACTCAATGCGGAATTACATTGTCATAATGAGCATTATGTTCGCGCTACTGGGATGGTGGACAACCAGTGCATTCGCCTTAGAAGAGCGACTAATCAACGGGACGCCGCCGTACCCGACGGACGCCTTTTTGCACGGGCTTCAATACGGGAATCACGACTTCGAGCAAAAAACCTTCGTGGCACGCAACCTAGGACGTTCGTTGCCAACCTGGATCGTCGACGACATCAATGCAGAGACGCAAAACTACTACGAACTCATAGATCCGGATGGCAAACGCCAAACACTAGCCTGCTTTAAATCGGTAAATGGGTTTTCTAATTTGCCTTGCGCCGTTCTCAAAAATGACGATAACGACACGAACTTACCGGATATCGATCTACCCGACCTTGCACGGCTCCGCACGTCCGCCGCTGCTGAAGGCACGACACAACGGTCTTTGGCTTCGGCCAGCATCGAGAGTGAGGTAAACGCGAATTGGACAACCGGCGCGGATATAATAGATATCGTTTTTTCGGGCGCACCGATTAACGCACGGTATGCGAACTCCGCGGATCTCGGATTCGGAAGAGACATGCATTGCCTTCGACGGGATAGCAGCCACATTGCATGTTATGTAAGCAATTACTTTCCAAAAGATGCCAGCGATAATCTTGACTTCACCTCTCCAGACAGCGCTGACGCTGATGCAGCCGTCCTACAAGACAGCACACAGTTGGTTGCAACGGTCGCAATGGAGTATTCACCGATCTCCGATACGGATACGGAACCGGTGGTTAAATTTTACGTCTATGATGAAAACGGCAACCGAGTGGGGGCGGCGGATCTCGATGGGTTGGGTCCTCGTCCGGTCCCGCAGCTCTGTATGATGTGTCATGGCGGCAGCTTAAAGGGAAACGTAGATGCTTATGGGGTCGCGGAGTTTCGTACGGAAAACGACATAAAGCTGGATTCAAAGTTTCTCCCCTTTGACCTGCCAACCTTTACGTTTTCGTCGATCCCGGGATATACCAAATCCGATCAACAATACGCGTTCAGACTCCTCAACAAGGAAATCGTCATGTCCACGAATCCGGGCAAAGCCATAGAGGAGGTCATTGAAAAAATGTACGAGCACGGAAGCGTAGTACAAATTGAGGACTTTGTCGTACCGGGATGGGATACGGACGACACCAGCCGTGATTTCTATAAAAATGTAATCGCCAAATCATGCCGAAACTGCCACATCGCCAGCACCTTGAAGCCAACGACCTTGCAGGGAACCAAGGGCTTTCCGTATCGTTTCAGAAATAAATCCGATGTGGTCGACCGTCTAGGGAGCATCCAGGCGCTGATTTGTTCAGCCTATGTCATGCCCCATTCGTTGGTGACGTACAACAATTTCTGGTTGAGCGGCCAAAACGAGCTATTAGATTCATTCGGGAACACCTTCGGCACCACCGAGAACGGATGGATAGCAAACCTATGTGGCAACCCAAATTCAATAAACGGGCCGGGAGGGACAAGCCAAACAGCCGTGATTTCAGCGTCGAATTTGCGTAGTGTTCATGCCAATGAGACGCCAACACTACACTTCGGTAGTCTCCAAGCAACAAGTATAGTTGATCGAACGTTCCCTGAAATCATCGAGCCTATCCTTCAAAGCAAGTGTGCCTGGTGCCACTATCCGAATAATCCCGACCGATCCGTACCGCAGAACCTTATATTGCAGAAAGGATCCAGTTACGACAGCGTCATGAGTTATATCACGCCCCATGACGGTTTAGGCAGTATTCTTTATACCTACGTAAGCGGCACCACTGCGTACATGCCAAAAAATTGTGTTGGCAAGTACTGCCTTACAAATCCAGAGCTTAACTCGCTGACCGATTGGATTGATTCGGGCGCACCGTCAGGAGCATATATTCTGACCCACTATTAAGTAACGGTTCTACATGAGCCTAAGACTATTCCGGAAGCGTACCGCGATAAGCGCATAAGCAGATTGCCGCTGGCAGGGACGCCGGCATACAATCGAAAAAGTGGGCATTTAGTTCAGTCGGCGTGATCCTCGGCTACTGGCTTAGGGCTAGCGAAAAAATAACTTACGATTTTCGCATCCCATTTTCGGGCCATCTTTGAACAATCCTCAATCGCAAAAACCTCGAATTAGCCGGGCTAGTCCTGCGGTTTTGCTCAATCGGATTGTCCAAATCTGACCCAAATCTGGGCGCGAAGAATACGAAGTTATTTTTCGCGAGCCCTTAAGGCGTAACCAATGAGAGAAACGAAACCGACATACCTTTCAGCACGACGGATTTGGTTGAGAGATAAGGGGCCATCCACGGTTTAGGAAGCGTTAGGTATTGAAAAACGAGTCTTGAAGGCTGCAATTCATTCCAATTAGTGGTTAACGGTGAGAATGTTTCATTAATCTCCTATAGGAATTGAAAACCTGACGCGATAAATCTTATTTTTCGAACTACATTATCCCCACATTGGCGAAGCCGGTTTATCGATACCCCGACTTTCGCGATACGGCGCGAACGCGAAAAAAAGGTAGGGTGGATCAAGCGCAGCGGATCCACCTTTCAGTCTGCCGTCCGGCGCTCGAGATCGAGAGTGGACTCGAAGCCGCCTATGAATCAAACTATTCGTATCTCAGGTTAGACGGATCGATACGGTGGAAACGCGAGCAAGGACGGGTATGGACAGAGCGGCGCAGTTCATCGGGGTAGTGGTGGGGTTATGGGTTTTGCCGGCTCTATTCGCGGCGCAGCCGCTGGCCTCCGATCGGGCCTTCGTCCGCATCGTGGAAGGGGCGTCCGCCGATGAGGCGCGCCACGCCGTGGTGATTGGCAATTCGGCCTACGCCTCGGCGCCCCTTTCCAATCCCGCCAACGATGCGACCGATGTCGCCAATGCGTTGCGTCGCTCGGGCTTTGAAGTCATTCACAGGGCGAATCGCGACTTGAGGGGCATGATCGATGACGTTCGCACCTTCGGTGAGCGCCTTAAACAAGGCGGGGTCGGATTGTTCTACTACGCTGGCCACGGTACGCAGGTTAAAGGCGCTAACTTTCTCATTCCTATCGGCGCCAACGTCAAGCACGAAGACGAGGTGAAGTTCGAAACCTTTGAATTGGGCCGCGTATTGGAGAAAATGGCGTCGGCGGGCAATCGGCTTAATATCGTTATTCTGGATGCCTGCCGCGACAACCCGTTTCCGCGCAGTTTTCGCTCCAGCGCCCGCGGCCTAGCGGAAGTCCAAGCGCCGCTGGGAACCTTGATCGCCTACGCCACCGCCGCCGGTCGGGTCGCGGCCGACGGGAAAGGGCGCAACGGGACATTCACCAAGCACTTGCTCGAACACATGGAAACGCCGGGGTTGGAGATCGGCCACATGTTCCGCCAGGTGCGCACCAGCGTCAGGCGCGAAACGCGCAGTCGCCAAATCCCTTGGGAAAGCTCGTCGCTGGAGGGGCGGTTTTATTTTGTTGCGGGTGAAGAGCTGCCACCGCCGGCGAGCGTCGCGTCAGCAAGCTTCGTAGCCCGGGTGAAGCTTGCGGAACCCGGGGGCGACGGTGTAATTTTCCCTGGATTCCGCAAGCGCCATCCCGGCTACAAATAAGCACTCACCGGGCGTAAATTTCGTGGGTATACCTCAGGATCTAACCACATGGCCCCCACCTCACGACGTACATCGTTCCACAGCTTTGACTTCCACGCGCCGATTTAAACGGTGATCGGCTTGGCTATCGCCGGGGTATAGCAAACGCGCCTCCCCACGACCGCTCACACACAACCGCCCGGCCAAGCCTGGATGCTGGGCCGCCATGCCCTCGGCGACGGTCTCGGCGCGCCGCTGAGACAAC
>CALZJI010000084.1 GCA_945787615.1 uncultured Chromatiaceae bacterium
CCGAACGTCATCTAACGATATAGGGATATGGAGTCGCTTATACCAGGTCGGATGGCAAGAATTATCGCGCCACCCCTAAACAAGGTGACGAACTCCAGAAACAACGCCATCGTTAACTAACTAAGAACTATGGAAAAAACTCATGGCAGGAACGCGCTTTACACTGGAAGTTCAACCGCAGATACCGAAAAAGCTGAAACGCCTTTCCGAGCTCGCTAGCAACCTACTCTACAGTTGGGACCGGGCCGTGAGGCGATTATTCTTTCGCCTTGACCCTATACTGTGGGAGAAATGCGGTCATAATCCTAAGGTATTTCTACGTCGTGTATCCCAGGGCATCCTGGAAAACGCCGCTAAAAACCACCTCTTCATGGAGGATTATAATCGCGTACTTTCCACCTACGACACCTACCATGAAATCACGATCACGTCTCATTTCGAGCGTCATCTAAATCCCAATCAGGACCTCGTCGGGTATTTCTGTGCGGAATTCGGTCTGCACGAGAGTCTCCCAACCTACTCGGGGGGACTCGGCATTTTGGCGGGCGACCATTGCAAGGCGGCGAGCGACCTTTGCATTCCTTTTGTTGCGGTCGGCATGCTGTACCGCAAGGGTTATTTTACTCAAACTATCGACGGTCATGGCAACCAAGTCGCCCATTATACGCCAGTAAACTTCGACGACTTACCGATTACGCCCGTTCGAACAGCGAGCGGCACTGACCTTCACGTGCACATTGCACTGCCGGGCAGGACCGTTGCACTAAAAATTTGGGAAGTAAAAGCCGGCCACATCACGCTCTACCTCCTGGACAGCGATTTACCAGAAAACAACAATGATGACCGCGCCATTACCTACCAGCTTTACGGAGGCGGAACCGAAACACGCATTAAGCAGGAAATTGTACTGGGCATTGGCGGGGCGCGCGCGTTGCGCGCTTTAGATCGAAGCCCTACGGTCTGGCACATCAATGAAGGACACGCCGCATTCCAGATCCTCGAACGCTGCCGAGAAATCGTCGAAGAAAAGAACATGGATTTCGAAAGCGCGTGGGAATTGGTTGCCGCTAACACAGTATTTACAACCCACACGCCGGTCCCCGCCGGCCATGATATCTTCTCCCATGACTTGATCGCCACATACTTCACGGATCTGGACAAGCAACTCGGTATTGCGTTTAATAAGTTTCTTGCATTGGGTGAGAGCCCAAGTAATCAGAGCGGCTTCAATATGACCGCGCTGGCGCTACGCGGCTCGCGCTTCCATAACGGAGTCAGTCGAATCCATGGCGAAGTGGCGGCGCGAATGGAAAGTTACATATGGCCACAGATTCCGCACGATGAAAACCCCATCAGCTACGTCACTAACGGCGTCCACGTTCCGACATTTTTGTCGCGCGAGTGGGTAAACCTCTTCGATATGCGCTTTGGCGGTGAGTGGCGCAACGAGCTACGTAACGTGGATTATTGGCAACGAGTCGATGATATTCCGGACCATAGTTACTGGAGCTTACGCCAGTCGTTAAAATCGTTCTTACTGGCGGAAGTCCGTCGCCGTTCTATGGTGCAACTCAAACGTAATTGCGCGAGCGAAGCTCAGATAGAGGCACTCACCAAACATCTAAATCCGGATGAGACCGATACGCTGATCCTTGGATTTGCCAGGCGATTCGCCACCTATAAAAGAGCCACGCTACTGTTCAGCGATCCTGAACGTTTGGCCCGCATTCTCAACAATCCGGAGCGACCGGTGATTTTAATTTTTGCGGGCAAGGCGCATCCCAATGACCAGCCCGGACAGCACTTGATACAAGTTATTCATGATTTTTCACGGCGACCGGAATTCGAGGGACGAATCGTGCTCGTCGAAGGGTACGATTTAGCGCTCGGACGTCATTTGGTTACTGGCGTCGACGTATGGATCAATACACCAGAATATCCAATGGAAGCTAGCGGAACCTCAGGTCAGAAAGCCGGCATAAATGGCGTTATCAACCTTAGCGTGCTAGATGGCTGGTGGGGAGAAGGTTACGACGGAGAAAACGGCTGGGCCATTACCCCGCACGGTCCTCAGTACGACGCCGCTTACCGTAATCGTGAAGAGTCCGATGCATTGCTAGACATATTGGAACATCAAGTCGTCCCTCTTTACTACGACCGCCAAGGACACGGTTATCCTGCGGAATGGGTCAAGCGGTCGAAAGCTTCGATGAAATCAACGATACCGCGTTTTAATGCGCAACGTATGGTCATGAACTATGTTGAAGGCTTCTACGGACCAGCAGCGAAGCAACACAAGCATTTTTCCGCGGATAACGCCGCCCCAGCCAAAGAGCTTGCGGAATGGAAACGGAAAGTGTCACAGTGTTGGAGCGACGTAAAGATAAGGCGTATCGATGAATCGAGCACAGAGCTATTCGCCGGTGATAGCCTACCTATTCGCGTTGCGGCCACGCTAAACGGTTTATCCAGTGACGACGTAAAAGTGGAGTGCTTAGTCGGAACTGAAAACGAACATCAAGAGTTCGTCACCCATTCCACCCAGACGCTGACGGCGGCAGCGGCAGCGGCAGTCGAGGGTAACGAGACGATCTTCGAAGTTGACCTGAAACCGGCACTCCCAGGATTACAGTACTACCGAATACGCATATTCCCTTTCCACACCTCGCTTAGTCAGCCCTTCGAAACAGGATTTATGATTTGGTTGTAGGTTTTTCTCGCCTACATCTCTCGCGGGAATCGCCAGGAGCGATTTTGAACGCCTAGCGGCCCGTTAGGGCGAACTACAGGGACGTAGTTTGTAAATCCCTGCGCGATTTTCGCCCGTCCCTGTTAGAGATTTGCGCTAGCGGCAGTATTCGTTATCACCGCGAAGCCATTGGTCCCCATTCAGATAGAGTTTGTCGGCCAACGCGAGCTGATAGTTCCAGCGCTCGCCGCCCGGACCGGACTCTCCCCATTCGAACCCGGGCGCACTGCCACGAAACTCTGCACCCGCGCCGAATTGCAGGATCAAGGTGCCCTGGCGCCCGGTGCTTCCTTCGGCTTTCCAGCGACCTTGGCCCTGGCTTTGGCCGGCGCCGCTGGCACCGTTCATGCTGAACCCACCGGAGCCGAAGGAGTGGTAGAACGTACCGTCACTGCATAGCCACAGCTCCTCCTTCTCACCGTAGCTCGAGCCGCTGTAGTAGCGCGCAATGTAGCGGCCCCGCATGTACTCCTGCCAGGGTTGACCACCCTGGGTGGACGGGCGTGATTGTGCCGCGACTTTCCTGGATTCGATGGATCGGACCAGTTGTTCGGTGAGGGTGTTGACCTGCTGACTGGTCGACTGTTGCGACAGCGCGATGACGGCGACCGAAAAGCCCGCGCGGAACTCCCTGGCCGCCACGAAGCCTGCTAGCGACGGCTGTCCGGCGACACGGTATTGCGCGGTTAGGGCACCGCCAGACGTTTTCTTCGGTCCGCTGACCGGCGAGAACGTGACCGTGGCATCCAGGGGAATGGCTTGAGACATCTGGTGCCGTAGCTGTTGCTCGTTGCTCTGGTCGAAAAGCATGAAAAGACTGGCCTTCAGCGCCTGGGATTCCAATATAAAAAACTGCGAGCCCGGCGGCCACGCGCCCTGCCAACCCGGGGGAATAGTAAAGGCTGCACCCACTTCGCTGGATTCGATCAAGGTGCCGGGTGCGTAGAGTTGTCCCTGTTGAACTTCGACGGCGGGAAGCCAGGTGGCGTAGGCGAAAAGCACGATAAAAGCGGCGAGGCGTGTCATTGTTAGAAATCCTTTATTGTTCCAAGACTTCGGCTATTGCTGTCTTAGAACCATAGCACTCATACCCGTGGCGCGCTGTGAAATATTCACTGTCCGGCCAACCTGACTTCACGCACATCGTCTACATGTTAAACGGCGCCCTCCCGGATCCGGCCTAGATGGACAACGACGCCGCCGTGATGCAGGCAACACCCGGTAACTATGTCGAAATCGCCCACGGCGAGCAACGCAAAGCCGTGATCACCACTCGTTCAATGGCGCCGTGCCCTCATCGCACTTCTTCTCATGTACCGGGGTCGGACCAAGCACAGAATAACTAGAATAAAAAGCACCTTTACGGAAAATCGAGTGTATTCCGAGTCACGTTGCGTAACAAAATCGCGGAGCACGCATCGTAAAAACGTCGGAGAGTACGAAATCAGCGCAGTTTTTTGGCGAGGTGGTTAATGGCGTGACGCCCGAAGACTCTGGTAAAGAAAAGAAAAAGGGGTGCAGCCCTGAAACTGCCATTCGAACCCCACATACTTTGTCGATGTCCGAAGCACGCAAAAGAGGCAACCGGCTTTTGCTACTTTTTAGAAGTGTGTTTGGATAATTCGCACGTGATAACCGTTCGAAATAGGTAACTAAAATTGGCTTGTATGCAAAAAGTTCGGCGAGCGCTTGTGTATGGATAAAATATAAGACGTTCGGGAAGGTAATGGGATTTTAACACCAACGGCAGTTTCAGGGCTGCACCCCATCAATATACCGGCGAAGCCGTCAGCCCTATATTGGCTACCCGATAAATTTGCCGCTTTGAATGCGCTGCGCCTCCATTAGTTCGAGTTCTCGGGCTCCGGAGACGACGACCTGAGGGTCGGGCGTAAACTCAAGAGTATCATCTAGCCTTTCGTAGGCAACAGAATTGAGAATTACTTTAGTAGCATTCAATCGCGCAAGGTGTTTGTCATTGGAACGAATGACGGTCCAGGGCGCATCGATCGTGTGGGTACGCTTAAGCATTTCGTGCTTCACGTCCGTAAACTCGTCCCAACGGTCCTGGGCCTGCAAATCCACCTCGCTTAATTTCCACTGCCGCAAGGGATCATTTTTGCGGCGCTCGAAACGGCGTGCCTGCTCTTCCTTGGTCACGCTAAAGTAGAGCTTTAACAGCACCACACTTTGGCGCACTAAATCGCGCTCGAATCCCACCACTCCGCGCATGAAATGTCGATATTCATCTTCGGTGCAAAAGCCAAACACCTTTTCCACCATGGCCCGGTTATACCAACTTCGGTCGAACAACACGATTTCGCCTGCGCGTGGGAAATGCGCAATATACTTCTGATAATACCATTGGGTGCGTTGTTCCTCGGTGGGTTTACCCAAGGCGACGATTCGATAATGCTTCTCGTTCATGTACCGGGACACCCGCCGAATTGTTCCGCCTTTGCCGGCAGCGTCCCGCCCTTCGAAAATGATGATCATTTTCTTCTGATGATCTTCCAGGTACCGCTGCAATCGAATCAGTTCGGCTTGGAAGGGTTTAAGCGCTTCATCCTGTTGATACTTGGTCAACGCCTTTTTACCTTTCGTTTTAAGGCGTTCGTTTTCTTCGAGCAATTGGCTGTGTTGCCGTACCAAATCTTCGACATTAATGTCGTTACCTTCGACACGGATCGTTTCTGGCGTGTTTGATGGATTCACAACTCTTATTCTCCACGATTACTGAAATTTCCTCCCTAAAGCGGGGCCAGCCCGGATATTGCTATCAAAGAATGCGCGTACCACTCGCGCTCATGCAGTTCATCACGCAACAATCTCCATGTTCCGCGGCGCGATGCCGGCGCGTTCGAGGCGGCAATGGGCGCGTGTACCGCCGCTTCTTTATCGCTGCGTACACCCGCATACAACGCCAACCCCCCCGCAACACCGCTTTGGTAGACGTACCTTCTAACAGCGATAGCATTCGTACTCTTTAAAGCTCCTCATCCAGGAGCCGTGTTAAGCATAATTAGTGTAGCACGGCACGGGCCGCTTTGCATCGTCCGAAACGCGTTGTTACTTGATATTTAACCGCTGGTTACGGAATAGTCTTCGCGCCCGGAGATGTATAAATGCGTCACAAGTTTCACGCTGATAACCGTCAGTTTTAGTGGTGCTTGCGGGGCCCTAAAACGCATAGCCTTCGTCAATATTAACGTTCAATTGGTAGTACGCGAACCTGGTCGTACGGGATAACGCGAACGCGGTTGCGTGGACAGCGGAGAACGTCGAGGAGCGAGAGCGAGAGTTGTTGGAAACGGGGGCGCTTGATTGTCAGAAATGGGCACGACAGTCTTCCCTCATATCCCTTATCGTATTACCGATGTCACCGAACTGGATAGCGAGGGCCGTTTCTGGGCTATCAATTACAACTTTCCGAAGAACACACGCCTACAAACAAACAATGATCCCGTGACCGCCAGGTATGGGAAAGGGGCGACCCACGCAGTGAGAGGCGGCGTTGAGCGGCTTATTGAGTTTCGTTATGAGGATGGTGGTATAAAACTGGTTGATCAGCCGCCAATACAGCTGCGATTGTTACCTAAGCATTTACGCAATTGGGAAGGCATTGTACGCGTAAACGACGAAGGTTTTTTATTGATAACAGATAAATATCCAACGACTATTTTAGGATTTGTTCCGCTTAACCGATAGAATAGTGGCGTATTACACACGCCGACAGCCCTTGGTTGCTCAAATGCCAAGCGCAGGTGTTTTCCAGGAGATATCGACACGATCCACCCGATAGCAGAAAGTAAAAACGCATGCTGTCATCATCGGCGACAATAATTCCGGTACTCACGCTGTTATTCAGCGCCACTCTTTGGGGTGTACTGTGGTATCCACTGCGCCTGCTGGAACTCAATGGTCTGCATGGTTTGTGGTCAACGCTGATCTTATATGGTGCTGCGATGCTGGTGTGTTTGCCGATGCTGTGGAAGCATCGTATTGAAGTTAACCACCTGCATCACTATTTGATCCTGGCGCTGGCCAGTGGTTGGTGTAATATCGCGTTTATTCTCGCCGTCATCGATGGCAACGTGGTACGCGTATTGTTACTGTTCTATCTCTCACCACTGTGGACCGTGATATTTGGCACGTTGATCCTGAATGAGTCCTTGTCACGAGAAGCAAAGCTTACCCTTGTGCTGGCGATGACGGGCGCCGTGATTATGTTATGGAATCCCGATATTGGATTTCCTTGGCCGCAATATGCATCGGACTGGCTCGCAATCTCTTCGGGAGTTGCATTTGCGCTATCTAACGTTATGGTGCGCAAAGTGCAAGGTGTCTCCATCTGGACAAAAGCGGCCGTGGCATGGATCGGAGTAATTACCATCGCCGTCTTATTGCTAACGGTAACGGCGCAGCCGGTACCACAGGCCGACGGCAAAGCACTTGTGGCCGCCTTTGGGCTGGGGGCGATTGGCATAGTCGCGATGACGTTGGCCGTGCTCTATGGCGTGACCCATATGCCGGCGCATCGTTCAGCTGTCATTCTATTGTTTGAAATTGTCGCAGGTGCGGCTTCAGCTCAATTGTTAACGGACGAGGTGGTGCAGGTCGTTGAGTGGATTGGTGGAGTGTTGATTATTTCGGCGGCGTTGTTTTCCGCTCGGAGTCATGTGAAGGATCTGTGTTAAGGGCTCGCGAAAAAATTGACGTCGTATTTGTCGCGCCCAGATTTGGACAATGCGACTAAGCAAATTAACAAATTATTGTGTCCTAACGGCGTTACGGCAGCCAACGATGAGCCTATTCGTTGCGAGGAACGACTGGGTTGCATGCTCAAATTTTACGTTCGAGCCGCCGCGTGACGCTTTAGTTTTTGCACCATACGACTGCACCCGACCGGCGATTTCCAACGGCTGCTCCTAGCCATCCATGACTTCGCAACATAAGTACGTCCATCTACAAAATTGCCTTAGGGCTCGCGAAAAAATAACTTACGATTTTCGCATCCCATCTTTGAGCAATCCTCAATCGCAAAATCCTCGAATTAGCCGGGCTAGTCCTGCGGTTTTGCTCAATCGGATTGTCCAAACCTGACCCAAATCTGGGCGCGAAAAATGCGAAGTAATTCTTTCGCGAGCCCTTAGTGCAGGGAATCTCACGGCGAAACGTCGGCTAATGGCCTTTCTGATGCTCCGAAGCGAGTTTTTGTTGCATGTTCGCGGGAACCGGTTCGTAATCACTGAGCGCGAGTGTATAACTTCCTTCACCACCGGTTATGGACTTCAAGACGGAAGCGTAATTACTCAGCTCCGATAGGGGGACTCGTGCATTAACCGTTAGCTGCCCATTCCCCGCCATGTCCGAACTGTTTATTCGGCCCCGCCGCGATGCGATATCGCCGGTTATATCGCCCATATTCGCCTCGGGGGCCAACACGTCGATATTGACAATGGGTTCGAGCATGATCGGCGCGGCTTTAGACACCGCATCTAGGAATGCCTTCCTTCCCGCAACCACGAAGGCGATTTCTTTGGAGTCGACGGAATGAAATTTGCCATCGTAGACAATCGCACGGACGTCTTGCATGGGGTAGCCGGCGACAGCGCCCGACTCGAGCACTTGTCGGACACCTTTCTCAACTGCCGGGATGAATTGGGACGGAATAGCACCGCCGGTGATGCGGTTTACGAACTCGAAACCCGTCCCCCTAGGCAAGGGCTCCACTTCTATAAATACTTCCCCGAACTGGCCGGCGCCACCCGTCTGCTTTTTGTGGCGACAATGACCTTGGGAAGCACGGGTAATGGTCTCCCGATATGGAATGCTTGGCGGGCGCGATGCGACTTGGACATGGTAACGGTCGTCCATTTTCTCTAAGGCTACGCGCAAATGAAAATCACCTAAGCCTCGTAATACTGTTTCGTTCGCGGACACGTCACGCTCAATCTCTAGGCAAGGGTCTTCCTCCGTTATTTTATTCAATACGTCGGAAACCTTCTGCTCGTCACCCCGTCGTTTTGGTTCCAGCGCCAGCCCCACCACCGGCGTCGGCAGATTCAATGGACTGGGATGAACATGATCTTGATCGTGCCTGTCATGTAAAATCGCATCAAGATGCAACTCATCGACCTTTGCAACGGCACAGATATCGCCGGCACCGGCTTCGTCTATCTCCAACCGCTCTTTACCTTGTATGTGTAGCAAATGCGCAACTTTAAAGCTTGTGCTTCCGTCGTTAATCAGGAGTTCACTGCCTTTTCGAACCGTCCCTTGATGAATACGAAAGAGCGCCATTTTTCCGACAAATGGGTCGAAATCTACTTTAAAAACATGAGCGAGAACCGGCTTGTCGTCGTCAGGCTCAGCCAACAGTTCTTTGCTCTCCTTATCTTCATCGATAAACGCATGTGGGGAGGCCTCCAAGGGATTGGGCGCCAACTCGGCCAGCACGTTCAACAACTCGGGAATACCGGTGCCCGTTCGCGCCGAGACAAAACAAACGGGTATCAAATGTGCGTCGCGAAGCGCCTTCTCAAATGGTGCGTGCAACTCCTCGCTGCTGACATCATCCCCTTCCAAATAACGTTCCATCAACGTCTCGTCAACTTCTACAACTTGTTCCAAAAGTGCTGTATGGGCATCGGCTACGGAGGAAAAGTCTGCGTCGCCGCTATCGTGCTCGTAACAATCGAGAACGCGGTCACCATGGTGCGCAGGCAAATTCAGCGCCAAACATTCTTTACCGAAGGTTTCACGAATGTCCCGCATGATTCCGGCAAGATGATCAGGATCTGTGTCGATCTTGTTAACGATAATCATACAGCACATGTGTTGTTCAGCCGCCCACTCCATCATGCGACGCGTCATCGGCTCAATACCCGATTGCGCATTAACGACCACGGCCATAGTCTCCACGGCCGATAATGCACTAAACGCCTGACCAAGAAAGTCGGAATAGCCGGGAGTGTCAATGATGTTGATACGCTTGCCGTTGTGGTCGAGCCCAACGACAGCCGTATTTAGTGAATGATGATGACGTCTTTCGAGGGGGTCAAAATCGCAAACCGTATCGCCTTTTTCAATGCTACCCTGACTTCCGATCACACCGGATCCATACAACAACGCTTCAACGAGGCTTGTTTTACCCGAACCGGCTTGACCAACCAAGGCTATGTTACGAATATCTGAGGTATTATAGGATGGCACCGCGCACCTCCCTTCTGGCAGCGTTCATTTCGGAGATAAAGCAAATTTAAATCTATGGTAGGCCGTCGATACGCGAAACGCAACACTCTGGCCTAAGGCAAAGGGGGCGAAGTCATGCGTGGCGACAAACGCAATTGCCTCCCGGGAAAGGGTGTTGACTCGGCTACCGCGCTGAGTCGGCCGTTCTCTACTCCACGGTACGATGATGCGGCTATTTTGGGGATAAACCACTCGGAAAAGTCGCTATCCACAATCCTAGAAAACGCGTACGAACATTACCTTACTGTCCCGGCATGCCTTCTTGTGCCGCCGCATCGAGGATAGGGGTATCTACACTGCGGTTTGCTTTCACTTGCACGCTATTCTCCATCGTGTGATATTGTTCGTTATAAACAAAAAAATCCCTGATGATGAGCAAGTACCGGATCATTCTATTGCTGTTGGTTTGGTGTCTCCCCGTGACTCCCTGCCTATCCGCTGATTTTCGCGCCGGCGAAGTCGAAGGATTGCTGGATCTCACCCTTGCTTACGGCCTCGGGGTCCGCGTGGAGGATACCGACGAGCGGATCGTAGCGATTGCGAACGGCGGCCAGAGAGCTTCAGCCAATAACGATGACGGGACGCTAAATTACGACAAAGGCATCATCTCCAATGCGTTGCGGCTCAATGCAGAGTTTACGCTTGCCTGGAGACAATTCGGTGCCTATCTCCGGGGCTACGCTTTCTACGACCACGAGAACGAAGATGGCGAACGCGAACGTACGCCACTGAGCGCGGCTGGCGAAGACATCCTGGGCAAGGACGCCGACATGCTTGAGCATTACCTGTCGTTCCGCACGTCTGCCTGGGATATCCCCCTGTTTTTCAGATTGGGCGACCAAGTTCTGAATTGGGGGGAGAGCGGCTTCATACGCGACGGTATCGACATCATCAATCCCTTTGACCTGGCGGCCCTCAACCAGCCGGTCATTCCGGCACGCGACCTACTGATCCCCCAAGGTATGCTCTGGGGGGCGGCCAACGTAACAGAAATCTTGTCCCTTGAGGCGTACTACCAGTACGAGTGGAAGCGGGCTCGGCTGCCACCGGTAGGGTCCTATTTTTCCACCAATGATCTGCTTGGCGGGAATGGAATCAACTTTGCCATGCTTGGGGCGGGGCAATTCTCGGACCTTGGTACGGACCTGGACACGGCCTTCGCCTTACCCGCAGGTACACTCGGCTTCGACCCTGATTTTTTCAAGTTGCCTGGCCTGAGTGTCGAGAATCCTGATGACCAGGGCCAGTTTGGCTTGTCGTTTTCTGCTATTCTGCCCGATTTCAATGCTACCAAGGTGGCTGTGCACCTGGTACGCTACCATAGCCGTTTGCCCATCATTAGCGGCCACACCGCCAGCCAGAACGCCATCGATCAGACGTCGCAGCAGGCCGTCGATGCCTTGGCGACCAGCCTGGTGGCGGACTATGAATCCACCGGGCTGACGCCGGAGGAGGCGGCCGACGCGGCCTCCGACACCGCCGCTGCGCTCACCACCAGCCAGTACGCCAACCAGGCCAGTTACCGGGTGGAGTACCCCGAGGACATCACCATGGTTGGGCTAAGCTTCAACACCGCCACCCTAAAACGCGGTATGCTGCTTTCCGGGGAAATTTCCCATCACCGCGACTTTCCATTTCAGATAAGCTTGGCCGAAGTGTTTTCTGCCGTGTTATCCCCCATGGAGTTCACCGGCACGGGTGGCGAGAGTTCGCTCGGAAGCTTTGGCGCCGATGACAACGTCAAGGGCTACCTCAAACGTGACCGAACCCAGGCCACGTTGGGGATGACACAGCTTTTCGGGGCGCGCCTGGGTGCGGCGCAGACATCTGCCAGTGCCGATGTTGCCTGGCTGCATGTGCATGACATGCCGGGTCGCAACGAGCTGCCGCTGCACGCCGTGGAGACGCCCTCGACCAATTCCTGGGGTTACCGGCTTGGTGGGGCGCTGACCTACGAAGGCGTCTTCGGTGGTTTGACCCTCATACCGCGTGCGCTTTTTACCCACGACGTCGACGGCGTTACGCCGGCGCCGGTCAACACCTTTGTGGAGGGACGCAAGTCCGTTACGCTGGGGCTTGGGCTCAGGTTCATCAACCGGGTGTCGGCCAACCTGAGCTATACAAATTTTTTCGGTGCCGGCAGCAGCAACCTGCTGCGCGACCGGGATTTGGTCCGGTTCCGGGTCAGCTATACCTTCTAGGGGACAACCGATGAGCCTGCCACGTGCATTTACCCTCTCGCTGCTGTTTGCATCGATACTTGCTAACGTCGCGGCGGCTGCCGTCTCGCCAGAGGAAGCAAGCAATCTCGGTGGTTCGGCGTTTACGCCGCTGGGAGCGGAACGTCAGGGCAACGCCGAGGGGACAATCCCGCCATGGACCGGCGGCATCACCACGCCGCCGCCCGATTATAAGCCCGGGACTCATCACTCGGACCCCTTTGCCAGCGACCCGGTGTTGTTTAGTATCACCGCGGAAAACCTAGACGACTACGCCGATAAGCTCAGCGAAGGACAGAAGGCGCTGTTGCGTGCCCACCCGGAAACGCTGCACCTGGACGTTTACCCGACGCGCCGCTCCGCGTCCTACCCCGACTGGGTTTATGAAGCGATCAAGGCGAACGCGAGAACCGCGGAGGTCATCAGGGAAGGCAAGGGGGGCATTGCCAATGCCAACGTAAGCTCACCATTCCCAATTCCCAAGAGTGGTGTCGAAGTGGTATGGAATCACAATCTGCGCTGGCGTGGCATCCGTATCAACCGCAGTTTTGGTCAGGCCGCCGTAACTCAAAGGGGACGCTACACTGTCACCATCGCGCTCCAGGACTTCGCCTTTCCCTACGCCGCCCGTCCGAGGGACGCTCTGCGCGAGAAGTTCCCCAACATCTTACTGGCGATCAAGAGCAAGTTCATCCAGCCGGGGCTCATCGCCGGCGAACGCTCTCTGGTAATTGACCCCATTGACCAGACCCGGGATCCGCGCAAGTCCTGGTTCTTTAATCCAACGCTGCGGCGCGTACTGCGTGCGCCCTACATCGGCAATGATTTTCCTGCGTTCAATACCGACAACCTACGTACCGTGGATGAGTTCGATCTGTACAACGGTTCTCCAGAGCGGTTTGAATGGAAGTTACTGGACAAGCGGGAGTTGTACATCCCTTACAACGCCTACCGCATTCACAGCGACGACCTGCGCTACAGTGAAATTCTCAAACCAAGGCATATCAATCCCAACCTGGCGCGCTATGAGTTACATCGAGTCTGGGTGGTGGAGGGTACGCTGAAACCGGGCATGACCCATGTCTATTCCCGGCGGGTGTTTTACCTCGATGAAGACAGTTGGCAGATCGCAGTGGCGGACAACTATGATCTTGACGGAGAATTATGGCGCACCGCGGAGGCCCATGCCCTGAATTACTACGAAGTCCCCGTGCTGTGGAGTACGCTTGAAGTCTACTATGATTTACTGCAACAGCGTTACCTGGCCTCCGGGCTGGACAACCGGCGCAATCCTTACCGCTTTTACGAGGATGCCGATCCGCGAGAATTCAGTCCCAACGCGCTAATCTATTATATCCGCTGAAATATCCGCTGAAATTGTGCCTAAGGATCAAGCGAGATCCCTTAGATCCCGTGGCAAATGAGGGCTGGCCGTCCACTCGGTGGGTTCGAGTACCGGCGTTCGAGCCTCTTGATTCCGCACTCACCCACCACACCGGACACCCACTCGTTTCAGGAACGTCATGCCGAGAGCAGTCTACGGCCTGTGTTCTCTCAAGAACCCATCTGGCGTCGTTGGCGCGGTGAATTTACGCCAACCATACTCCGATTTTTTGCATCGGACCGTTTCCTCGATGGGTTTTGGCCTTGGTGATGTCAATTGACTGTTTTTGGTTTACACTTTGAATTTAGGAAAAAGTGCCGTTGGTTCCACCTATACTGTTCATGGCCTGAATGTCCTTGTGACATCGAATTTTATCAATACAGATAACACTCTCGTGCAGTGTCTTTTCGAGGTGCCCAGCGACGGCAATTACGCCAGGATCTATTTCATTAACCTGCGTAACGGCATGCTCGACCCTGACCGTGACGAGAAAGTCATAGAGATCAACTCGCGGATTACGGGCGCGGATATCGTTGTTCTAAGGGCCGCGGAAAAAAATAATTGTCCAAAGATTGCGCCGGATTTTTGTTCAGATTCAAGGCGCGGCAATTGGCGCATATTGGAATATGCAACAATTGCCGTAACGCAGAAGCTGAGCAA
>CALZJI010000085.1 GCA_945787615.1 uncultured Chromatiaceae bacterium
ACGTCCATGTAGGTAACGCAGCAAGGCGGGATGGATCGATGTTCAAAATATGGTGTTATTTTTGCGCGAGTCCTTAGACACGACCTTCGGTTGAGAGATCCATGATGGGGTAGTTGCACCGGTATGTAGCTCCCTTAAATATTCGGTATTTTACTTATTTCACGGCAGATTATTATGGCAAGAAGAAAAGAAAGAAAAATAGAAAGCAAGACCAAAGCAAAGCAAGGTAAGCGGAAAAAAACGATGGCCGAGAAGGCCGACCGCCACACGCTTTACGAAATATCCGTGCAAAATACGGAAGCGGAGTTCGAGTTTATCGATTCAACGTTTAAGAGGTTACGTCGTCGCCGGCCAATAACATTGCGCGAAGATTTTTGCGGAACGGCAAACATGAGCTGCGAGTGGGTTAGGCAGCGTAAGAAGAATGCGGCAATTGGCGTCGATCTCGATGAAGACGTGCTCGTGTGGGGGCGGGCGAATAATATTAAGAGGCTGCAGCCATCTGCTCAACAGCGCATAACATTACTGCGAGACAACGTGCTTAAGGTTAAAACAAATCCCGTTGACGTTATTGTCGCAATGAATTTTAGCTACCAGATTTTCAACGATCGCGACACGTTGCGAACGTACTTTCGCCATGCGCGGCGAGGGCTGGTTGACGACGGTATATTCTTCGTAGATGCGTTCGGAGGGTACGAAGCCTATCGAGAGTTGGAGGAGAAGACCAAGCAGGATGGGTTTACCTATATCTGGGATCAAGCAAGTTATAATCCAATAAACGGTGAAATGGTCTGTTATATCCATTTTGCTTTCCCCGACAAATCCAAAATTAGGCGCGCTTTTACGTACCAATGGCGTCTATGGACCTTACCAGAGCTTAAGGAGGTGCTTGAAGAAGCAGGATTTCGTAACGTTACCGTCTATTGGCAAGGTACGGACGAGGACACGGGAGAAGGAAACGGCGTTTTCGAACCTGCGACGGTTGGGGATGCGGATGCTGGGTGGATATGTTTTCTATCGGCAGAGAAGTAAAACGACCGTGAAACGACCGCCGTAAAGATGAAGGGAACCATTTTTGGGTCAATCCGGATTTCGCAACATAAATCTGATAGATTTTCAATAAGTTAAAAAATTCAGTTGTTGTTGAAGAGTCCTCCACGATCAACGTTACTCTCACGGCGGAGTGTGGGTAAAGGGTGAATGAGTGTGGATAACCAGTGAAAAACAGGGATGTTTTTCACTGGTTATCCACACGGTCCGTGTAACGGACATTCACGCTTTATCCACACGGAGGCCGCGCACCTAACCTATCGTACTAAATAGAGTTTATGTGCATATGCCGCCGGTTTTTTGCACATTGCGCAGTAACGAAATATGCATATATGTAAGGTGCAAAGGCCATTTTTCCTTTTGCGAAAGTCGGATATAGCCAAAAATTTTGCTCGGTATAGTTTTCACGAGCGAAGACCGAATCGTATTGAATAAACGCGGAGGTACCGGCAGGAAAAACGGCAGTGACGCCAATCTTGAATCGAAAGTAATTGTTGTCCGGTTTATCGGTTTTAGAACTGTAAGACGTACTCGTTGGGTCGGTGACAAATGTGGCGGTAATGGTGTCGGCGTCGCCATTTTTGGCGTTCTCAGTTAAATTCGGCTTGAGGAATGACAATGCCCCATTGCTGGCTAATGGCTTTCAAGAGACGACCGCCAATCACCAGGTAAGTGGTATCAACCTCATGGTCATTGACTCGCATGTTGAGTTCGGCGGCGCCGTTTTCTGTGTAGCCATTAATGTCGTTGGAGACACAGTCGTAGCGCGCGACAAGTTCAGTTGTTAAGCCGTCTTCTCGAGCGAATTTGTATCCGCCACCGACGCTGAAAGAAAAGGTTGTCGCGTCGGTATTACCTCTTGCCGTGTGCCTTATTGAGTCGTCGCCAATGTTGTAATCGATGTTACGGGTTGTGTCGTAGTCATTTTTGCCTAGGGAGAGGAGACCGTTAAAGTGCAGTGCTTCTGTGTGGTGATAAAGCCCATAGACGGAGAGGCTGTACCCGTCGGCTTCGAGATCGCCGCTGTTGTTGTCATAGTCAAGATCTGTCGTTGCGAGCCCAAAAGCGGCGCCGGCAAAGAGCTGATCGGTAATTCGATAATCGGCGCCCGCGGTAATGCCTAAGGTATCGTATTCGAACCCGCGTTCATTACTCGTCGTATCTCGATCACCGACCCCAAGCGTCCCCGTAACAAATATACCAAGTCGCTGGCTGAGTAATCCGCTAGACGTATTTCCGTCATTGTCTCCGGCGGCGGCGCCGCGTTCGTTTGCGAAAAGATTATTAAACACCGAGAGAGGTAGCGTCTCGCCATTAATTCTAAGCAATAGTCCAGCGAGCGATATTCCGCCGGTGACGCCGCCACGCAAAGTGTCTAGTCGTGAAGAAAGATTTTGTCGCTGTTGATTGGCGAGAGTATTACCCATATCGCTCTGCGCGGCCACCTCTTCGGGTGCGATCGCGCGTAAGGCATTGGATACCTCAGCGTCTCGACCGTCCTCAGAGGCCTGGAACAGCTCGTTACAACGATCGACCAATGCTTGTTCGTCCGCGCTACGTTCTTCGATACCTTGGAGCTGCGGGCAAAAGGTGTCCATCGCTTCGGCTGCGGCGCTTTCTGGTGTGTTCTGTTCAACGTTTCCAACCAATCCGCCGGCGATGCTGAAACTCTCGCTAGTCTCGGTTTGATTGCCCTCAGTATCGGTGGTTAATGCGCTAACACTGATGACATGGGTCGCCGGTACGGCAGCTGTTTGAAGTTTGAAGCGTTGCCGAGGCATTACCGTTTTCGTCGGTGATGCGATCGGTGGGTGTAAGAATTGCCCCGAGGCTTGTGCTGGTCTCGTCAAGGGACCACGCAATGGTGGCGTCGGGGAGTGGTTGATTATCACCGAGGACTTGAATTGTTATTGGCACGTTTTCGCTTAAGGCGGCGGTATCGTCACCCTGCACAAGTTGTATGGACACGATCTCCTGGGGTGGAGGTGTCTCATCGGGAGAAGTGTCATCGTTTGAAATCGTCACGGTTGCGGCATTTGGAGAAGCGACGACGTAGGCAGGATCTTCACTTAAAGTGACAGTGACGGTTTCATCGGTTTCGACTTCTGCGTCGTCGATGGGTCGAACGATGATAGACGCCGTTGTTGAGCTCGCGGCAACAGTTATACTAAGCGGTAAGGAAAGGTAATCATTGCCGGGCGTTGCGGTTCCTGTAATATCATAGAAAACACTTAGGCCTCCGGCTCCAGCCGGTTCGCTAAGCGCTACCGTTAACGTTCCCGTGCTCTGATTTTGTTCGGCCGCTGTTGGGTCGCTTGCGTTTATCGTTACGTTTGGACGGGGTTCCGTATCATTGTCGGAGATGGTAACGGCGGCCGTGTTCGGCTGACCGATAGCATAGAGTTGGTTTGTCGCCGGAGTGAGTGTAACTATTACGGTTTCCGAGACTTCGAATATGGCGTCATCACGGGGTTGTACGACTACCGTGGCGGAGGTTTCGCCTGGCGCGATAAAGACCTCTCCTATTAGCGCAACGTAGTCACCTGGGGTATCGCTTCCCGTCGCCGTTCCACTCACGTTATAGAACACGGCAATGCCGTTTGGTGTGGCTTGGTCAAGCAAGAATGTGAATTCCCCCGTGTTTTGCGTCGGGTTTTCTTCTGATGCAACGGCGCGCGAAGCGGTGACTGTGACGCGTACGACGTCGTCATCAACAATAGCGAGCGTGGCGGGATTGGTAACACCTAGGGTTGCACCGTTGGTCGGATTACTTAAAGTGAGTACGACGGTTTCGTTTCCTTCCGCTGCTTGATCATCAATGATCGGAACATCGAATGTTTTAGCCGCCGTGTCACCATTGGCCCAATTGAGGGTGCCGGATACCTGCTCAAAGTCGCTCGCCGACGCCGTGCCGCTACTCGTGGCATAAGGGTCACGGAAAAAAATAATTATCCAACCTTGCTTGTCCTTTCACTCAGCTTCTGCGTTACGGCATGTGTTACATATTTCAATATGCGCCACTTGCCGCGCCTTGAATCTGAGTAAAAATCCGGCGCAATTTTGGATAATTATTATTTTCCGCGGCCCTAATCTACGGAAACCGCGCCGTTCTCACCATTTTGTCGCGATACGCTAATCGTTGCAACGCCCGCGTTTTCGTCAATGTTGAACGTTGGCTCGCTAAACTGCAACAAACCAGCAGGTTCGACGTCTTCGATAGTTAATGTTGCGTTAGCCCGGTTACCTGATGTCGCACCACCGGTTATATTGCCCAGAGCGAGCCCAACGGTTTCGTTTCCTTCTGCGAGGTTATCGTCGAGAATCGATACCGTGAAGGTTTTGGGAGAACTGTCATTATCTGACCAACTCAGCACTCCACTTGTTTGAGTATAGTCATTACCGGATGTTGCGCTCCCGTCGCGCGTTTCGAATTGCGCCGTTGCTCCCGCCGCTTCGGGTCACCGTTATGGTTGCGGTAGTTTCATCTTCCCGATCGGTATAATTGTTAGCGCTGAACTGCAATAGACCCGGCTCGAAGTCGATAATCGTCACGGTAACCTGATTGGGGGTTCCGAGCCTCGCGCCTCCGGTAGGATTACTAAGCGTGATAGTAAACGATTCATTGCCCTCGAGGTCAGCGTCGTCCGTAAGCGTAAAGGAAACAAACTTAGTAGCGGTATCGCCGTTTCCCCATGTTAAAACGCCGCTTGGCTGTCTTCATTTACGACGAAGTCGGCGGATGAAAACTGTAAAAAAGAGGTATCCACAGTTGTGGATGTCGCTACGATGGTGCCGAACGTCGGGCAGAGCACAGGGGGGTCCTGCGCCGGCAGGATTTGACATGTTCCACGAAATACGACGGTGGAATCGCCGAGGAAAGGATTAAGCCACGTCAATTGGATCGTTTGGCTTCCACCCTCTGGAAGGTCGTTGCAGGCGAAGGCGAACGGAAAATTCGGATCGATGCGGCAATCGTTGGTGGTTAGATTGCCCGAATCGGCTCGAATAAGTGATCCATTCACACTGACGTCAATACCCACACCGATTGATTCGGGAATGCCATCACCGTCATCAACGTTAGTCGCTCGAATTGTATAGGTAAAGGGTTGGCCTGGCGGCACGTTATTCGCAGGCTGTTGGCTGATTAACGTCAGAGCGAGTTC
>CALZJI010000086.1 GCA_945787615.1 uncultured Chromatiaceae bacterium
CATTCCATGTCTGCGTTGAAACTCCTCGCAATAGTCCGGCTATTACTCGTCATTTCGCCTTGCCACGAAATGAATATGACGCACTCTTAACACCTAAATCTCAAACGCCACGGGTATATCTTACTGAAGTCTGCATCGTTTATCGCCGACGACAAAGGACATACCGTAACAAGGAGAACAAGAATGGTTGGGGAAGGAAAAAATAATACAACGGATATTTCACTTTTTACTCCGGTCCAATTGGGCCCGTATCGGTTGCCTAATCGTATCGTTATGGCCCCTATGACACGCAACCGAGCCGGCGCCGGAAACGTTCCCCAGCCCATAAACGCGCTGTATTACGAGCAACGCGCATCGGCGGGGCTCATCATTACGGAAGCGACGCAGGTCTCTCCCCAAGGCGTTGGCTATCCAATGACGCCAGGCATTCATAATGCGGAGCAAGTGGCGGGATGGAAGCATGTTACTGAAACAGTGCACCATAAGGGCGGACGAATTTTCCTTCAGTTGTGGCATGTCGGCCGGATTTCACATCCATCGTTACAACCGGATAGCGCGTTGCCCGTGGCACCTTCTGCGATCAAGCCTAACGGCGAGGCGTTTACCTACGAGGGATTAAAGCCGTTTGTTATGCCACGTGCACTGGACACTGACGAGATCCCGGCGCTTGTTGAGCAGTTTCGGGCGGCCGCGAAGTACGCATTGGAGGCGGGATTCGATGGCGTGGAGTTGCACGCCGCCAACGGGTATTTGTTCGACCAGTTTCTACGAGACGGTACTAACCAGCGTACCGATGCGTACGGCGGGTCTTTGCCAAACCGCGTTCGGTTTCTGCATGAAGTGATTAATGCCGTGGTTGAGGTGTGGGCGTCTGACCGCGTTGGCGTACGAATTTCCCCAGTGAATCCGTTTAATGATATGCGAGACACTCAGCCTCAAGAGACCTTCACCTATGTCGCGAACAGTCTGAATCAGTATAACCTAGCGTATCTTCATGTCGTAGAGTCGGGTAATGATGCACCAGCCGGTCAGCAGTTTGATTTCAACGCGTTGCGTTGCGCCTTTAAAGGGCTTTACATGGCCAATGGCGGATATAACCGTAAAACCGCCGATGCGGCGTTGCGCGAAGGGCGTGCTGATCTGGTCTCTTTCGCCAGTTTGTTTTTAGCCAATCCGGACTTGCCACAGCGCTTTAGCCAACAGGCGCCTCTAAATACGCCGGATCCGAGTTCATTCTACGGCGGGGATGAAAAGGGGTATACGGATTACCCATTCCTTTGAAACTCATGTGATACTCATGCCTGGCCCGCATTTCTTACCAGCCCGGGTAGAGCACGGCTATTAGAACGATGTCGGTGAGTGAATGGCCTGACGTGTTAAGAACGAATCTTAGGCCTGATGTTCGTCAATGACGTTCGTGATAAGAAATTTCCTCTGGCCAGGAGGGGAAATGTGCAAACAGAACTCGTAATGAGCAAAACGCGTGTGCGGGCCAGCGAAAAATTTAACGCTCTTCCATTCGTATCAGGTGTGCCGCCATTCTTGATATGGAAAATACGGGTCATCATTTAGCTCGATCCGGAATATTCGCTCCGATACGGGATAGACACGCTGACAAAGAAACCGCCAAGTGATTGCGAACGGCCAAAACGAATCTTACCATCGTAATCATTGACGATATCTTGAACAATGGCTAACCCTAATCCATGACCTGTAACGGATTCGTCGATCCTCACCCCTCGCTCCGTGAGCAGGTCAACTTGGTCTTGCTCTGCACCCGGTCCGTCATCTTCCACGGAGAACGTAATACCGTTGCCCGTCTCAACTTTAAGTCTAACGTGATGTTTTGCCCATTTACACGCGTTGTCTAACAGATTGCCCAATAACTCCAGCATGTCTTCACGGTCGGCGGAAAATTCGACATTTGGCGGGATCTCATAATCCAACTCCAGCTGTTTATCGGCATAGATTTGCTTAAGCGTCGCCGCGAGGGGTTCGAGCTCTTTTTGAACGACAAAACGTTGACCAGGCGAGGCGGGTCCTGCTACCCGCGCGCGTTTTAACTCACGTTGTATTAAGTATCCAATCTGGTCCGACTGCGCGCTGAGTTGGCGCTGCACTTGGCTGTGCTGTGCTAACGTATCGCTACCAAGCAGATGGTGGATTACCGTTAGCGGGGTTTTCAACGCGTGAGCGAGATTGCCAAGAGCCTTCCTCGACCGTTCTAAACGTTGGCCCATGAGCGCTGCCAGACGGTTGATTTCATTAACCAAGGGAGATACCTCCAAAGGGGCGTCGGTGGCGATCTGCCGTATCTCACCGTATTCCATTCTTCGAATATCGCGCCGAACACGTTCCAACGGGCGCAGGCCACGACGCACTACTAGGGTTTGAAGAATGATCAGCGTAATACACACAACGGCGGATATCGAGACGTAGCGCCATTGAAAGGTAAGGAAATCGGCCTCGATAGACGAATAGTCCTCCGCAACCGCAATGACAACGTTTTTACCTTTTTTGCGATACCCCCCAATGAGCATTATCAGGGATTGATTCTGCGGGCCGACGGGCCGATGGATTTGAACGTCTCCCACGGGAATCGTCGGAACGTCAAGATCTTGGTCCCATAGCGATCGAGAGCGAACCACGTTTTGTTCAGCCATAATACGATAATAGTGTCCCGAAAAAGGGCGATGAAAAATTGGATTGACCCGGTCTTGGTTTAAGATCGCACTACCGTTTTCATCGAAAGCGAGGACGGCCAACAAACTTTCGATGTCGAGTATAAGGCGCGATTGGACATAGGACTCAGTGAGATGTCGCAGTGAGGCGCTGACGACTAACCATTGCACCACGAAAATCAGTAATAGGCTGATTGTCAAGCCAACGCCAAGCCTGGACTGTAGGGAACGCATTAAGCGCTGGCCCCGAAGATATATCCTTGACCGCGGCGGGTTTTGATTAGTGATTTGCCGAATTTTTGGCGCAAGCGATTTACGTAGACTTCGATAACGTTACTGTCCTTGTCAGAGTCGAAATCGTAGACGTGCTCGGTCAAACGTGTTTTGGAAAGAATCTGCCCGGGATTCATCATGAAATACCTTAACAAGCGAAATTCGACACCTGTTAGCTCGACAGTGTTTCCCGCCTCATCAACGGCAATTTGCCGATCTTCGTCTAATGTGAGACCCGCTACACGTAAGGTTCCGCCTGATGTGCCGTGGCGTCGTCTAACCAGTGCATTGATTCGTGCTACCAATTCCTCAAAATGAAACGGTTTAGCGAGGTAGTCGTCCGCGCCCGCCTTAAAGCCTTCTACTTTTTCATGCCAGGCGTCGCGCGCGGTTAACACAATCACTGGCACTGGGTTCGCGCTGGAACGCCAGTTCTTAAGTACCTCCAGGCCGGGTCTGCCGGGTAAACCTAAGTCGAGTACGACGACGTCGTAAGGTTCTTCATTACCCATGAACTCGCCATCAATACCGTCCTCGACGGTGTCCACGGCAAAGCCGGCGTGGCTTAAATCACTTTCGAGGCTTTCGCTCAACGTCGTGTCGTCCTCGACTATTAGGATTCTCACGTCACTCGTCCTCTTCTCCGTCGGCTAAGTCCTTGTATTCGACAAGGTCACCGGACTTGGCGTCGAAGTACAGTTCCCATACGCGCCCGCGATTATCGAGGATTTCCACTTCATAAAGAAATTCGCCTTGTCGGAGGTAAACTTCCACTTCGAGTAACCGTCCTTGTTGTATATCCTTGGCTTTCTCAATAATGACTTCGAGTGGCAAGACGTTATCCGCTTGCATTAAGAGGCGAAGCGCATCATCGTCGGCTTTTAGGCGGTCAGATCCGTAAATAAATGTGATTAACAACGTTGCAGCGATAGCACTCGCTACGATATACGCGGTTTTGTGTATAGACATTTGTACTAACCGTGTTCGTTTCATTTTGACATCTCCGCGTAAACGCCACTGTCTTGGTGGCGTTTACGCTCGGTGACCACCGAAAGGATCAGATTCCCTTTACGAATTAGACTCTCTACGATGACTCCGAGTACATGAAGAGCGACTAAAGGGCCACGGAAAAAAATAAATATCCAACCTTGCTTGTCTTTCTCCTCAGCTTCTGCGTTACGGCAAGTGTTGCATATTCCAATATGCGGCACTTGCCGCGCCTTGAATCTGAGCAAAAATTCGGCGCAATCTTTGGATAATTATTATTTTCCGCGGCCCAATGTGATCGTCGCATATACCGCTGCTTCGCGTACTTCTCCAAAAAAATCGATCACTGTCCCACTAGAACCGGTCAACAAGCCGGCCCACGGTAAGGCTTGCTCGTCGGCGCCGTATGCCACCAAACCCGACAAAGAGGTTATAACGAGCGTAAAGAGTAATGCAATAATCATTAATCCACCAGCAGGATTGTGGCCGATGTAGCGCTTACCGCTACGCGCGACACGATATATGAGATAGACCATTGCGGTGGCGGGGCGATGAACAAAATCGGAGAAACGCGCGTATCGCGTGCCGATAATCCCCCGAAGCGCGTGAGTGGTATTCCGTCCCATGACCACATCCCCACCATGGACACGCATTTAATCGTCTTGCCGTTGCACAAGTAACGGATAGCCTACACCGGGAGTATTAAACGAAACTTAAATCGCGGTATTGGAACGGCATTTAAGTTAATTAAAGACAGGAAAAATGGTATTACGCATCCTATAGCGGCAGAGCCATGTGGAGGAGATGCGTCGAGCACTACTCGTGTGAGAACACCTTAGGGCCGCGGAAAATAATAATTATCCAAAATTGCGCCGGATTTTTGCTCAGATTCAAGGCGCGGCAAGTGGCGCATATTGGAATATGCAACACTTGCCGTAACGCAGAGGCTGAGCAAAATGACAAGCAAGGTTGGATAATTATTTTTTTCCGTGGCCCTTAGTCCCCCCTTGTGGCGTGAAGGACACACGCGGGCGCTCGGGCCTGGTGATAAATGCAGGTTAATCAATGTATTTACGTTGTTCAGCGTAATCGCTTACAGTTTTTTTCGGGAATACGCGATCGATTAATCCTATTTATTGTCTAACATCAATTATGGTGATTGGTTATTGGACCGACCCAATAGTCTATTCGTTTTCTTGAATCGTCTTAACGTTCAATAACGCATTCATCGTAAATACGTTCGATAGCTGTACCCGGAACAAGGAATGTACCTCGTCTCGGACAACGCTTGTTCTGAATAAAGTTAAGGAAAAACTAAGAGCAAGTCGCAATCGGCGTTGTAGACCTTGTCTCTGCGACACGTCACAATCGAGATAGAAAGGGTTCACTTATGAAGAAAATCACTAAGAAATCGTTTGAACGCTTAATCGCGGTTGTCATCCTCATGGCGACCAGTGTTTTTTTTATCACATCAGTGTCAGCACAGGGCGGTACGCCGCTCGATGATCCAATTGCCCAGCCCATTAAGGGCAATCTCACCGTCAGGCTCGAGCCGGTGGCTACGGGTCTGACCGCCCCCAACTGGGGCACGTCTGCACCTGGTGACCACTCGCGCCTGTTCGTCACCGATCAGGACGGAATCTTGTGGGCCATCGATGTGAAAACGGGTGAGAAGAGCGTGTTCGCCGACGTCAGTGCACTGCTGGTGCCGCTCGGCTTTCGAGGCCCCAACACCTTCGATGAACGTGGACTGCTCGGTGTCGCCTTTCATCCGGATTACCAGAGCAATGGTCTGTTCTACACGTACACGTCCGAGCCGGGCAATGGTATGTCCGACTTCCCAGTGCCCATGGGTGACCCGACCCACCATGACGCTGTAATTACCGAATGGCGGGTACCGAGCCCAGGCGACCCGGACTCCGTGGTCGACCCATCAACCCGTCGGGTGCTGATGCGTATCGGCGAGCCGCAGTTTAACCACAATGCTGGCGCCATCGATTTTGGGCCGGATGGCATGCTTTACATCGCCTTAGGTGATGGTGGCAACCGTGATGACCAAGGCCCCGGCCATAGCGCCCAGGGGAACGGTCAAGATCCGAGTAATATACTGGGCAACATTTTGCGCATCGACCCCTTAGGCACCAACTCGGCCAATGGGCAATATGGCGTTCCCGCGGACAATCCGTTCTTCCCTGGCGGGGAAGCCCCGATTGGGGGCGATGCGGGTTGCGCGGACGGCGTTTGTGACGAAATTTTTGCATGGGGATTTCGCAATCCTTTCCGCATCTCCTTTGATAAGGAAAGGGGCGATCTCTATGCCGCCGATGTGGGCCAGGGTGACATCGAAGAGGTGCACGTTGTGGTTGCCGGCGGAAACTATGGCTGGCGCGTCAAAGAAGGGTCGTTCTGCTTCGATCCCAATGGTGACGAGAGGGGTTTTGTCACCGGCGAGATAACGTGCCCCAACGAGCCGCCCATGTTGATTGATCCCGTGGCCGAATACGATCACGATGAGGGCATTGCCGTTGTAGGTGGTTTCGTCTACCGCGGCAGCGAACTTCCAGGGCTGCGCGGTCGCTACGTCTTTGGCGACTTCTCGCAAAATTTCGGCAATAACGACGGTCGTCTTTTCTACCTCAACAAGAAGAACATCGTTCGACCGACCACGGTGAAGAAGAGCAGCATCTCGGAGCTTAGGCTACGGGGCCAGGACGGTCTAGGCATGTCGCTGCTTGGATTCGGTCAAGATGCCTATGGGGAACTCTATGTTATGGCGAATTTGACGGCCGTACCTTTTGGTGAAACAGGGGTGGTTATGCGTATCGCCTCGGGGTTTCCCGCCAAGCACTCAGATGACTTCAGGGCCCAACTTAGTGGCAGCCAACAGCCGACGCCGGTTGATACAGGGGCTCAAGGTCATGCGTTCTTTGGGCTCAGCGATGATGGTACGGAGATGGCGTCCACGTTGATTGTCGCCAACATCGAAGATGTCATCGGCGCCCACATTCATATGGCGCCGGCTGGTGCTAATGGGCCGATCGTTGCCAGTATCGTGCCCGATACGGCGGGCTTTCTCAGCGGCGGGCCCTTTGTCACAGATCCGCTGACCTTGAGCGGAGTGCTGTTTGATGGAACAATCACCGCGGCGGATCTCGTCGGGCCACTTGCCGGACAGTCGTTGGGTGCGTTGGTCCGTGCAATTCGAAAAGGAAATGCCTATGTCAATGTGCACACCGACCAAAATCGGCCAGGAGAGATTCGCGGCCAAATTAGGTAACGGTAAGGTAGGAGTGGAAACGAGTTTCTACACACGATATTGTTTTCACTAATCACTTCTGAGTAGCGTGGAGGGGCCAAGTTTAACTTGGCCCCTTCCTGAATAGGCGCACGATGAAGCTCGCGAGCGTCCCCCCCCCGTCTTTCTATACGCATTCCCCCAAGACGAGACGAACGCCTACATGTTCATCGCCACGCCAAGAGAGCAGCAACATGAAATTAACGGTGATCACGAGGTAGTCCCGACCCTCTCGCAACGAGGCCTATGCCACTTCGTATGATTAAAGCCGTTTTTCCATATTGGAACTAGGCCGCCTAGAAGTCTCGGAAGTTTTCCTAACTCAATCCATGGGATACCCGGGTCGTGAAAGTCGGAGCCTACAGATGCTTTTAAATCGAAGCGTTTGGCGTAAGCGGCGTTACTTTCTATGATATTGCGTTCACATCCGCCCGAGGCCACTTCTAGCCCATCTCCTCCGCAGTCAACAAAGTCAGCCAGTAAGGCGCGCATTTTCGTCGCGGACAATTTATAGCGGTTGGGGTGCGCTATCACCGCCAACCCTCCGGCGCCTTGGATCCACTGAATTGTTTCCTCCAAACTGGCCCAATCCACGTTTACGTATCCAGGTTTGCCTGAGGCCAGGTAAGACTTAAAAACAGAACCGACGGTTTCGGCTTTCCCGACTTCGACCAAGTAACGAGCAAAATGGGTGCGGGTGATGTTTGTTCCATTGCTCAAGCGTTGAGCCCCGGCCAAGGCGTCTGGGATACCGGCCTTGGCAAGGCGGTGCCCCATTTCTTCAGCACGTTGCTCACGCAGTGTTTGTAAGCGTTCGAGGCCTTGGTTTATTGCGGCATTTCGGTGGTTGATACCGAGTCCAACAACGTGAAGCGTGCGGTTACCCCAGGTCGTTGAAATCTCCACGCCGGGGACTAACGTTATCTTATATTCCTCTGCCGCTGCCGTCGCTTCGTCTAAACCGCTGACGATATCGTGGTCTGTTAGCGCCAGGACATCAACGCCATGTTTCTTTGCGCGAGCGACAAGTTGATGGGGTGTTAACGTGCCGTCCGATGCGGTGGAGTGGCTGTGTAGATCAAAAACTATCATTAGATTTAGACTTGAAATCGCTCATGCGAACAATAATGGGCTTGGTGTGGAATGCCGCCGCGATGGTGCCGACCCCCTCGGCTAGGCGATCGATATCCAAGGACGCGTTCTTACCGCTAACGTGTGGAATGTCTGCGATGAATATCTCGTCAAAACGCCGTACATATTTCATTGGATTCTGATCCACCATAGCACGCCCTGCACGTTAAAATCGCGGCCTACGCTACCATTGGGCCGGCGTTTAAGACGCCTTTAACCTCCCTTTAAGGCGGGTGATCATCGTATTCCTACGTGATAACAGTGGGTTGATCCCGCCCCGTCAGCCGGCGTATCCCTGCGATTCGATCCGCAATAGCGATAAGGTCCGCCAACGCCTGTTGCGCATCTTGATCCTGTTTTTTTTCATCCGGTTCGAACCGTTCGAGGTAGACACGCAACGTGGCGCCTTTTGTGCCTGTCCCCGATAAACGGAAGACAATGCGCGAACCGTCGTTAAAACCAATGCGTATGCCTTGCGCGGTGCTGACACTGGAATCGATGGGATCTTTGTAGCTGAAATCGTCACTGTAAGCGACGCGATAGCCATCGAACTGTGCACCGGGCAAGCTTGTTAGTTGCTCGCGTAAGCCGGCCATTAGCACTTGGGCGGAATCGTTATCTATTTCGTCGTAATCATGTCGAGAATAGATATTCCGGCCAAATTTTTGCCAATGGTCGCGAACAATCGTCGCCACGGACTCGCGCCTGACGGCTAAGAGGTTGAGCCAGAATAGCACGGCCCAGAGCCCATCCTTTTCCCGTACATGATTAGAACCAGTGCCGAAACTTTCCTCCCCACATAGGGTGGCTTCTCCGGCGTCGAGTAAATTGCCGAAAAATTTCCATCCCGTCGGCGTTTCGAAACACTTTATCCCCAGCTGTTCGGCCACTCTATCCGGTGCTTGGCTAGTGGGCATCGAGCGAGCGATGCCCGCTAAGCCACCCCGGTACCCGGGCACTAGGGTGGCGTTGGCCGCCAAGACGGCGAGGCTGTCACTGGGGGTTACGAAAAAATGACTGCCGAGGACCATGTTGCGGTCACCGTCGCCGTCCGAGGCCGCACCAAAACTCGGCGGATTATCGCCATTCATGACTTCCACCAGTTCGTGGGCGTAGGTCAAGTTCGGGTCGGGGTGGCCGCCACCAAAATCCGGTAGCGGGGTACCGTTCATCACCGTATCAGCGGGAGCGGCCAATCGTTTGACAAGAATTTCTTGAGCGTAGGGCCCATTTATCGCATGCATGGCGTCGAATCGCATCCGGAAGCCGGTGGCGAACAGATCGCGGATCTGATCAAAATCAAACAGTTGTTCCATCAGTTCCGCATAATCCGCTACCGGATCAATGATTTCTACCACGGTATCGTGAAGCTGGGTTGTACCGAGTGTGTCAAGGTCAACATCCCCGACCTCGGCGATCGGATAATAGGTCACGGTTTGGCTATACTCATAGATGGCGTCGGTGACCTTCTCTGGCGCTGGACCACCGTTACCGATGTTGTACTTAATGCCGAAGTCGCCCGTCGGTCCGCCGGGATTATGACTTGCGGAGAGTACAATACCGCCAAATGCGTGGTGTTTTCGAATAACGCACGACACCGCTGGCGTGGAAAGCAGCCCTCCTTGACCGACCAATAGACGACCAAAACCCGCCGCTACGGCCATTTTGATTATGGTTTGAATGGCTTCGCGATTGTAATAACGACCGTCGCCACCGATCACCAGTGTTTTGCCTTTGTAGCCTTCCAATGTTGCAAAAATAGATTGAATAAAGTTTTCCAAGTAATTGGTTTGTTGGAAAACGGGTACGGATTTACGCAAACCCGAGGTGCCGGGCTTCTGGTCCGTAAAAGGGGTGGTTGCGACGTTTTTAATATTCATGGATGGGCCTCTATTTGTGCTGTACACGGGGGTTTTATTCTTTGGCTATGGCTATATGATACCAACGGAACGCGCATTTTGTTAAAAGAGGGCAACATTCAATCATAACGCCCAGCTGAACGCGCGTGCATATTCACGATTTGCGGAGAAACAGGTAGAATTGGCCTACAATTTTGGTCGGACCTATTAGGAGTGGAGTTTAGAGATGAGTGAGACGACGACAAAGGAAACTTTGCAATTTCAAACCGAAGTAAATCAGCTCCTTAAGCTGATGATTCATTCTCTGTATTCCAACAAAGAAATCTTTCTGCGCGAGCTTATTTCCAACGCCTCCGATGCGGCAGATAAATTGCGGTTTGAAGCATTGACCGACGATGCACTCTATGGCGGTGACGCCGATCTCAGAATTCGTGTCGCCTATGACAAAGACAACCGCACCATCATGGTATCGGATAACGGCATTGGGATGAATCGCAACGAGGTGGTGTCGAACATTGGGACCATCGCCAAATCCGGAACACAGCAATTTCTCGACTCACTTACCGGCGACCAAGCGAAAGACGCGAAATTGATTGGCCAATTCGGCGTGGGATTTTATTCTTGTTTTATTGTTGCGGATAGAGTGACTATAGCCACCCGACGCGCCGGGGTCGAGCCGGAACATGCCGTGAGTTGGGAATCCACCGGAGAAGGTGAGTATTCGATCGCGACGGTGGAGAAGAGAGATCGCGGTACTGACGTTACCTTGCACCTTCGTGAAGGGGAAGATGAATTCCTCGACGGTTTTCGTCTGCGCACTATTATACGTAAATATTCGGACCACATTTCGCTGCCCATTCTCATGCCCGCCGAGAGCGCCGACAAAGAAGAAGAAAAAGAAGAAGGGGTCGTTGAAGCGGTCCAGGACGAAACGGTAAACCGTGCTTCGGCACTGTGGGCGCGACCTAAAAAAGAAATCAAAGACGATGAGTATAATGAATTCTATAAGCATATCGGCCATGACTGGGAGGAGCCTCTGGCCTATACGCACAATCACGTGGAGGGAAAGTTTTCCTACACGGCGCTACTCTACGTTCCGCGGCATGCCCCGTTTGACTTGTGGGACCGTGACCGACGGCATGGAATCAAGTTGTACGTACGTCGTGTTTTTATCATGGATGACGCCGAATACCTAATGCCTAACTACTTGCGGTTCGTCCGCGGGGTGGTGGATTCGGATGATTTGCCGCTTAATGTTTCTCGGGAGATTTTGCAGCAAAACAAGGCGATCGACAGCATGCGCTCGGCTTCTGTGAAGCGCGTGTTGAATCTGTTGGAAGATTTAGCCAAGAACGATGCCGAAAAGTACAATACGTTTTGGGGCGCCTTTGGCCGCGTGATCAAGGAAGGCCCTGCGGAGGACTTCGCCAATCGGGACCAAATAGCCAAATTGCTGCGCTTTTCAACCACTCACACCGACAGTGAGACCCAAGAGATTTCCTTGGCCGATTACGTTTCTCGGATGAAAGAGGGACAAAAAAACATCTACTACATTACTGCCGACAGTTTTGCAGCAGCAAAGAATAGCCCCCATTTGGAGGTTTTTCGTCAAAAAGGCATCGAGGTGGTTTTACTCTATGACCGTGTTGATGAATGGTTAACGAGTCATATTACCGAGTTCGAAGGGAAACAGTGGCAATCGGTCGCGAAAGGGGACCTAGATCTCGGCGAGCTAGCGGGCGAAGAAGAGAAGGAAGCACAAGAGAAGGCGGCTGAAGAGAATAAGGACCTGATGACAAAGATCAAAGACGTCCTCGGTGAGGAAAAGGTCAAAGACGTCCGCGTGACGCATCGCTTGACCTCGTCACCGGCGTGCTTGGTAGTGGATGAGAACGACATGAGTACGCATCTAGAGCGATTGCTCAAAGAAGTCGGTCAACAAGTCCCGGGAGTTAAGCCAATACTAGAGATTAATCCGGACCACCCCCTGGTGACAAAATTCAAAGACGAACAAGATGCCAGCCGCTTCGGCGATTGGGCAAGTATTTTGTTTGACCAGGCCCTTCTAAGTGAAGGAGGTCAACTGGAAGATCCAGCGGCATTCGTGAAGCGGTTGAATGAGCTATTGGTATTAATGGCCGGAGAGCATTAACTGAACCGGCACGATGCGTGATTAGTGGGTCGTACCATACCGATATCGGTCCCCGGCTTTTTTTTGGTGATGTGAACGTAGGAACATGAGTAAAGGGAGATTATGGGGAAAAACACGCGGCGGCGCGCATTCGATAAGATTAAAAACTTCACAACGATGATTGGTGCCAATATGCAGTTTACCGGTGATATCACGGGGACCGACAATTGTATTGTCTACGGCGCGGTAACAGGGGATTGTCAGTTAGACGGAAGCTTAGTGGTGAGTCAAGACGGTCGTTGGCACGGAAACATCCAGGGACTTAATGTTTTGATTGCCGGCGAAGTGGAGGGCGATGTGATCGCGGGCAACCAACTTGAGGTGCTGCCTACGGCGAAAATTGTGGGAAGGTTGATCTGTCCAAACATAGCCATCGCCCAAGGCGCCGTTCATCGGGGTGAAGTCCGTATGTCGCGCGATACCAAAGTTACCCGCTTCGACGAACGGCGAATCGACGAAGATAGCGAACGGTAAATGCATGGCGGAGACGCAAAATACGGAACCGGTGCGGCTTGACAAATGGTTGTGGGCGGCCCGCTTCTTCAAGACCCGGTCATTGGCAGCGGAAGCCATTAACGGTGGTAAAGTGCATTTGAATGGGGCTCGCGTAAAACCTGCCAAGACGTTGACTGTTAATGATCATTTACGTATTCGGCGCGGTAACGACGAGTACGTTGTGACGGTCCAAGCATTAAGCACGCGACGCGGCCCTGCCTCCCAAGCGACGCTGCTTTACCAAGAAACGGACGACAGTATCCATCGCCGCGAGCAGCAGCAAGAGATGCGGCGACTCAATAAGATGGCGCACCCCCTTCCAACAAAGCGGCCTAATAAGAAAGAACGACGACAAATT
The DNA here is from genome assembly GCA_945787615.1 of uncultured Chromatiaceae bacterium. Taxonomy (GTDB): domain Bacteria; phylum Pseudomonadota; class Gammaproteobacteria; order JAADHS01; family JAADHS01; genus CALZJI01. The sequence continues at coordinate 13,271 of CALZJI010000086.1, forward strand.
GTCCGTTTCACAGGTAAAAGCTAGCTCGCCTAAAGTAGACGACTTCGCGAGCACCTTAGGGCCGCGGAAATAAATAATTGTCCAAAGATTGCGTCGGATTTTGGCTCAGATTCAAGGCGCGGCAAGGGGCGAATAATCGCTTTATGTAACCCTTGCCGCAACACAGAAGCTGGGCCAAAAGACAAGCAAAATTGGATGATTATTTGTTTCCGCGGCCCTTAGTCAAACTGATTTGACAATATTGGGGTCAGCGGGAAGCTGTTACTCGAAAGGTCCAAACATAATTTATCAGAAATCCTACAACGTATGAAACAAACGTTGCGGCCAACAACGGTGCAATTGCCATATACTGAGTGCCAGCTAGAAACAGGTATACGGAGCTATTCAGCGCTAAACATAGGAGTGAGACAACTAGAAAACGGCCAAAGAGCTTACTGTGGACGCGCAACTCGGTTATTGACAAGGTCTGCGTTTCCTCTCGAAAGGTAATACGCGTATTTAATAGATAGCTGCACGTTACACCGACGAAGTAACTCGCCGCCTTTGCAGCCCAAACGGCGAACAAGGTATTCGGTAACATCATCCCCAGGAACCAGAAGGTTACCCAGTCTACACTGGTATTGATTATACCGATCGCGCCAAACCACAACATCTTCTTATGTAGCATGTTATATAGCATGCGGGAGCTTTAAGAAGAAATCAGCGTCTTCGGTTTTCACTATGGTTACAAGATACCTGTTTAGGCGTTGCGGACTGACACGTACGATGCGGCGTGTATTTGGCCGCTAAACTATGGCGCGACACTCGTTATGTGGTGTAAATTATATACAGGGTTCACGTCATTTTCTTAAAAACCTGAATCGGTAATTTGAGGAGTCACAAAGAGGAAGAAAGTTCCGCTTGCTTCGCATGCGGTGTACGTAGTAACCGCTATATGCGTAATGGGCGTACTCGTAGCTTGTTCAAGAGCGGCAGCACAACCATAATACTTATAAGGGTCGCGGAAAATAATAATTATCCAAAATTGCGCCGGATTTTTGCTTAGATTCAAGGCGCGGCAAGTGGCGCATATTGAAATATGTAACACTTGCCGTAACGCAGAAGCTGAGTGAAAAGACAAGCAAGGTTGGATAATTATTTTTTTCCG
>CALZJI010000087.1 GCA_945787615.1 uncultured Chromatiaceae bacterium
AAGTGATTTTGACCTTCAAGTTAATGAGACCATCGATTTCGTTAGCGGGCAGACTATTTTTGTTACTAACGAATCTGATAATAATTGGACCGTAGGTGGAAACCAATACAGTTTTGACGGTAATATCCGAAGGACATTCAAATGCGGTAGGCCATCGAACATAGAAAACGACTGGGTGGCAATTGGAAACTTATCCCAGGACGGCATACAAATCGGACAGCTCGCGATCAACGTAGATAACTCGAATAATCTTCTCAAGGTGATCGCGAATCAACAAAGTGGATCGATTGTCCTTGAAAGTTATCGCCTGTCCTCGGGCGGATCTAGTACGTTTGACCGAACACCGTTTGGTACCGTTGGGGGCGATGACCAGTTCATATATTTTTCTAGCGGTGATACGACGTTTACTGTTGGCTGTTAGGATATTCTTCGACCGCTGAGCCTCCAAGCAATCGTAAAAAATATTGCCGGCTCCATGAAAGAAACAGAACCGTCTGACATTGGCTCACCACTGGGGCCGTGATTATGATTTATGACCTTGCCATCAGGGCAAACACGTAATTACTGAGCCGTTTGATTCTGCCGAGGCTGTAATCCGGTCGTTTTATAAATGAGATCACGCGTATTTGTAATTGGCTATGGCGAGATGGGCCACGCAATGGAATACATGCTGGCTCAAACGCATCGCTTAGCGATTTATGACCACCAGCCGATTCAGGGGCTGGCACCTATTGATTTTGACAGTGAGGCTGGGCAAGCAGGTTTCGTTCTATTGTGTGTCCCCGCCTATCCTCATCAGGAGCTTCTTGAACGACTCGCTCCCTCTTTGCAGTCGCACTGTATTTGTCTCAGTATTGCGAAGGGGGTGGATGAGCAGGGTCGGCCGCCAAAACAAATTTATGAGCAAGTCTTTAAAGGCCATCACCACTATTGTTTGCTCTACGGCCCAATGATATCTGAGGAGATTCGCGCCAATCGCTATGCATTTGCCCAACTTGGTTGCTCCGACGATTCAACTTATAACCGTGTAAGCACGCTTTTCGAGGACACCAAACTCTTTATTCAACACAGTACTGACATTCCCGGAATATCCTGGTCTGTCATTCTAAAGAATGTTTATGCCATTGGCTTTGGTATAGCCGATGGACTTAAACTTGGTGATAATGTACGTGGTTTTCTAAGGGCCGCGGAAACAAATAATCACCCAATTTTACTTGTCTTTTGGCCCAGCTTCTGTGTTGCGGCAAGGGTTACATAAAGCGATTATGCGCCCCTTGCCGCGCCTTGAATCTGAGCCAAAATCCGGCGCAATCTTTGGACAATTATTTATTTCCGCGGCCCTAATATGGTTCGCTGCGTGTTAAAGGCTAAATAGATGAATAATGTTGTCACTCACATCGTAATAATTGTTTTCACCACCTTCTAAGCTTATAGAAGTTTGCCTGGATAGAACGACGATAAGACCAATCGCCCGGAGTATCGCTTTTACGAATATGACCCGAAACAAGATGGCGTAGCGCACTGTTGTTTTGAGTTTTGATATAGACGCGTAGTATTTTTAGTAAATTAGTCAGGCATAGCGCAACCAAAAGAAAGGAAAATTTTGCCGTTTTATCACGTTGTTTAGCAGCGACATAGCCGACAATGTCACTAGCGCCGTACTATTCCCCACGATCGTGGGCGCTATTCTACTTGCGTTCATACACACGCACACTTCGATCGCAAAACCCGTGGAGCTTTTCTAAAAGTTGAGTGGAGCGTATTTTTTTTTAAAGTCCTACGTTTGATCTATATATTCCACCAAAATATTCCACCAAAACATCACCGCGCATTTTGTCACCATACTCGGCATCATTCTGGAACAGTTTTTTCGGATAGCCCCGATGCACCTTGTGGCTAAGTGCGAAGGAGGTACTGTGTTGGTTGATGAAGCTCAGCGCGAATATAGGAAAAAATAATATTTAACGCAATATACTACCTGCTTTTGCGGGGCTATTGACGGCGCGATCACGAACGAAATCCATCCAACATTCATGATTAGCAATAGCTCCCATTAAGTTTTTCAATACCCTCTCTATCTCAAACGAAGTTAAGTGATGCATCGCGTTAGATGCTCCGGCTAATACCCTCCGCTTCCGTAAGCCTGGACAACGCTGTTAGGCGGTTTCTAAGGATCAGGGCTGAGTGAAACATCGAGTGATTAATGTTGATCCGCGCGCTCAAGCTTTAATGTAGTAAGAGCACAAACTCGTTGTGGTCTTCCACGCCGTATGCGCTACCCGCGTTCCAGTAAGCGGGAGAAACATCGTATCGAATCGTAATCACGAATGTTTAATCCCGTCAAAGAGCTTTATTTTTATTCAGAACGCCATATAATCACAACATTGTTTGATCCCGGGGGGGCAGTAACGGATGCATTAGAAATCTAATCATCCAAAAGTTGAGTATTTCAATCACGAATAAGAATCAATTTTTCCCATTGACTATCGTGAATGTCGAATATTCAAACAATCAATTGGTTATAATTACTGTCTCTCTTTACTCTTACGATTCAATAAAGTTTTTGACCTAGTGTGTTGGACAACCAGAGCAGGAGTAGACTGACTATGGCTAAAAAATATGATGCTGGTGTAAAGGAGTATCGTGATACTTATTGGACGCCGGACTATGTTCCGCTTGATACTGACTTATTGGCATGTTTTAAAGTCACACCACAAGAAGGCGTACCCCAAGATGAGTGCGCTGCGGCCGTTGCGGCTGAGTCCTCAACCGGCACTTGGAGTACGGTTTGGTCCGAGCTGCTGACTGATATGGAGTTCTATAAAGGTCGCGCATATCGAATTGAGGATGTGCCTGGCGACAAAGAAAGTTTTTATGCTTTCATCGCATATCCAATCGATTTGTTCGAGGAAGGTTCTGTTGTCAACGTACTGACTTCATTGGTCGGAAATGTATTCGGTTTCAAAGCGGTTAAGCACTTGCGTCTTGAAGACATTCGTTTCCCAATCGCATTTGTTAAAACATGCCTGGGGCCGCCCAGTGGTATTCAGGTAGAGCGTGACAAACTCAACAAGTACGGGCGTCCGCTGTTAGGTTGCACCATCAAACCCAAATTAGGTCTCTCAGCAAAAAACTATGGTCGCGCGGTCTATGAGTGCTTACGCGGCGGATTGGATTTAACCAAGGACGACGAAAACGTCAACTCGCAACCTTTCATGCGCTGGCAAAACCGTTTCGAGTTCGTTGCGGAAGCGGTGCAGAAATCTCAAGCCGAAACCGGCGAAACAAAAGGTCACTATCTCAACGTCACAGCGAATACACCTGAAGAGATGTACGAACGCGCTGACTTTGCCAAGGAACTCGGCCAGCCCGTTATCATGCACGACTTCTTGACCGGCGGTTTTACTGCAAATTCAGGTCTTGCAAAATGGTGTCGCAAAAACGGCCTTCTGCTGCACATCCACCGCGCAATGCACGCCGTAATCGACCGTCATCCTAAGCACGGTATCCACTTCCGCGTATTGGCCAAGTGCTTGCGTCTATCCGGCGGCGATCATCTGCATACCGGTACCGTTGTCGGTAAGTTGGAGGGCGATCGTGCTTCTACATTAGGCTTTGTGGATTTGCTGCGCGAATCATTCGTTCCGGAAGATCGTGCTCGTGGCGTTTTCTTCGATCAAGATTGGGGATCAATGCCTGGCGTGTTCGCGGTTGCGTCCGGTGGTATTCACGTCTGGCACATGCCTGCGCTAGTCACAATCTTCGGTGACGACTCTATTCTTCAATTTGGAGGCGGTACACAAGGACACCCATGGGGAAATGCTGCTGGCGCGGCTGCAAACCGTGTGGCACTAGAAGCATGCGTTAAAGCGCGTAATGAAGGCCGCGAACTTGAGCGCGAATCGCGCGAGATTTTGACGAACGCCGCACAAAGCAGTCCTGAGCTAGCAACGGCGATGGAAACTTGGAAAGAGATCAAGTTCGAATTCGAGACGGTTGACAAGTTAGACGTCGCATAAGCCTCGTATTATCCAAAAGATATAGGAGAAAAAAATGAAAGCAACTACAGCAATGGGTGATTATCGTACCCAACAAAGCCTTGAGACGTTCTCTTTCCTGCCCCCTCTGGCGCAAGAAGAAGTGTACGCGCAGATTAATTACATGCTTAGTCAGGGTTTGGCACCTGCCATTGAGCATGAAGACCCCGCACAAGCCTCTAATCACTATTGGACCATGTGGAAACTGCCCTTCTTCGGTGAGACTGAATTAGCCAATGTGGTCACTGAGCTGGAAGAATGCCATCGTGCATATCCGAATCATCATGTGCGCCTAATTGGATACGACAACTACACTCAAAGTCAGGGCGTATGCTTTGTCGTATACCGTGCTAAAGCGTGGTAGGGCGGTTAGCCACAGCCTTTGCGCTATGGCTAAGCAAAGTTAATTAGTCAATGATGGAATAACAGTTATGGCTAAGCAAAATCTGTCTGGGCGAGCAGCATCTCTTGCCCGCCGTCAGGCCCAAGTCCAGGGCAAGGCGAGGTTGCAGGCTAGCGCCAGTTCGACCTCCGTGAAAACTGTCACCCCTGCGTCTCCACCAAGCCGTCCAACTGTGGTGTCAAGACCGGTGGTGAGCAGTAGTTCTAGCGGCCGGGATGCGTCGCGGGCACGACGTTTGGTAACGTCATCTCGCGGAAAAGCTGCCGTACCGTCACGGGATCGTCAACGTACTATCGAGGGCGTAAAACCTAAAAACGTGATCGAGAAAAAAGGCTGTGGTTGCGGCTGCGATGGTCGCGGTGATTGTAAGGAGGGGAAAAGCGCTCCGACGACGTCGTTATCGATGTCAGCCCCGGTGGCGACGAAACCTGTTGCAAAACGCAATGAGCCGAAGTTGGTGACGCCAAGCAGTGCGGGGCGAATCAATTCTCGGATACGACGACAAGCATTAGCTAAACACGGCAAGAGCGGCGCTGATGTTTTTCGTAAGGGATTGAGTTCGGCGCAGATGGTAAAACAGCAAAACCCAGAAATTTCCGGTCGACAACTGGCGCGTAGCGTACGTACATTGCGTAGTACCAATGGATCGTGCGGGGCGCCACCAGCTCAACCTGTGGGGAGACGGCGCCCAAAAAAGCCTAGCGACGAGACCACAGGCACAATCGTCGCGCATAGTGTTAAGACGACAGGTGATGAAGTGGGTTTGTGCCGTAGTGTAACTGGAACGGATTATCTATCCAGTGACGTGTTTGCTGAGTTTTGCCGTAACAGTGGCCCCAAAGTACCAAAGAAAGTTCAAACCACAGATACTTTCAGAGGATTAACGGTAACCAGTGGCGGCAAGGTCGGCCACAGTGAGAAAGTGACCGGCGACGAACGAGGGAGTTGCTTACCAATTACCGGAAGTGAGTACGTTGGTCGTGAACAGTATGACGACTTTTGTAAAGCCAAGCCGGAGCCAGGAAGCGCCAAGGTTAGTTTTTCTCAAACCTCACGCGGGCTCATCGTTTCGGGATCCAAGCCGGCCCGCTCGCACAAAGTAACAGGGGATGAGCCAGGAACCTGTAAAGCGGTAACCGGCACGCCCTATGCGGGCATGGAACAATATGCTGAGTATTGCAAACCTACCGATAGCAAACTGGCCCAAGCGCGTAGTATACAGCGCAGTGGTAATGCAGGGCGTGATGTCACGGGATTACAGCCGGGACTAGCTGGATTAACCGGCGCAGAAAAAGGCGCTTGCCGCACGGTGAGCGGGACAGCGTATCTTGGCGCAACACAATTCCAAGAGGTCTGCGATGCGACGCCCGCTCAAGTCGGTGAGAGTGATTTCCCGCGGCCGTTAGAGGGTGCGCCTTGGGGCGGCTTTAGCGTTACTCCACCGAGCCATGCCAGTCTACAACAAGCCGCCGCGGGCAACGTAACCGGCACACGCTATGAAAACGGCCGTATCAGCGGCACTTTTTCTCTCGGTGAAGGAAAGGTAACGGGCACAGAGCAGTTCCGTTTTGGCGAGGGTAGATTAAATGCTGTTCAACCTACAGCCGATGGCGAGGCGGCGCCTGCGACAATTGCACGTGTTACGGGTGAAGGCATTGACATCGGCATGAAAATCACTGGCGATGACTGGGACCGAGGAGAGCGTGTGACCGGAACAGAAGGTACTTCGGCCGTTAAGCGCAATCCTACACGGCGTGGGCCTATCAGCGCAATGCCCGTGCATGCGCCTAAGCGAAATGTAGAGGTCGCTCAAAGCGACATTACAGTTACCGGCGGTTCTGGTTCGACAGAGAAAGGCGCGTTAATAACGGTCTCTGGCGGCGCAAGAGGGTAACTATACAGACCACACTTAGATACTGACTTAGCGAGACAGTGGGTAATACTCCTGTCTCGCTAAGGAAGGTACAAAAGTAAAGTTAACGCAAACGAGATAATTAATTTAATTTTCGGATCCTAACCATGTTTAACGCCAGATCAAAAAGCAAACGACCTTTGCAGCGCGCTCAAGCGTCGCGACGGCCAACCGCTTTCTATGCTGGCGTGGGTAGCAGTGGTAGTCATCCGTTTACGCGCAATGAAGAGAACGCAAGATTATTTAAATATGAGCAACAGGTAAAGCAGGCTTTTAGTCGTATTGAGGCCACACTACGCCGTGTTTCTGCGCTGCAACATGAAGAAGGATTCGAGAAAAAGGCTCAAGACATCGCCACAGCTGACTTAGGTTTTGCTTTGCCTGAATCAATGCTGGCGGACAGTTGGATTAAACCGCTAGATATCGGAAGTCTATATGCGTGGTCTGTGTTTGAAACGATTAAGCGCATGTCAGATGAATTTTTCATTGATAAACCCCTGAGAAGTGCTGATGAAGCGGACTTCCAGTGCTTCTTAGAGGAGTGTGGTTTTCACACCATGGATATTTCCCCTTGTGCGGATGGCCGCTTGGCGCACGTTATTCGTTATGTGTTGCGCTTACCTTACAAAGCAGTGCGACGTAAATCCTATGCAGGGGCTATGTTTGATGTCGACGATAGCTTGCAGAAATGGGTTGAGACGGAAATGCTGCGTCATCGCGAAGGCCGGCCAAACAGCGCTGATGCTCAGACCCGTTACTTGAAAGTAGCTGTATATCATTATAGTTCTAAGCTGCCAAAACAAGAGGGATGCGCAGCCCACGGTAGTGATACGTTACGTGCAGCAGAGGCTGCTTTAGAACGATTGAAGGCGTTTAAACAGGGTGTTGAGAACAGTTTTTGCTGTGGAGCATCAATCGATTTGCTGCTTTTAGGTATTGATACGGACAATGATTCAATCAAGCTACATTTGCCCGATGCGCGGGGCGAAATTGATGTACATCACCCGATTAGCGCCCTCGAGCTTTATGATGCGACACGCGGCGCCATGGGAACGGACTGCGAGACAAGCGTAATGCGCTTTATGACCGATCGCTGCGCGGCGCAGGGCGCTTCTTTGCCCAACGAGGGCATGATGCGGTTAGCCGTCCGTTTGTTGTGCGCAAATTTATCGCAAATCGATTACGTGCGTACTTATCACGATGGTTGTTATTCCGATCTCGGCCATCAAGAACGTTTTATCGGAATGGGGATCGGATTTGAAGAAATTCAACTTCGCAACTTGACCTATTTTGCTTACCTCAAGACGGTGGAAGAAGGCGCCAAGGACTTGGATGTAGGTATCAAAATATTTAGCGCCCTCAATGTTTCGCGCGGAATACCTATTCCCGTTGTGATTCGTTATGACTATCACGGGAATGTGCCCGGCGCAAAAACACGGGCTGTAGAGCGCTGTCAGCGGTTAGATGAAGCTTTAAGGCAACGTTTTGGAGACTTGGCGGAACGCGGTTTGCTGCATACGTTACTGATGGTGCGCGATTGCCAAATGTATGGTCGAGCTGAAACGGTTGCATGTTCCCTAAAGACCGATCGCCAGGAGGCACATTAGTGAAGATATTTAAAGTCGAGAAACCCTTGGTGGCGACTAACCGTATACCTGGATTGGAACACAAACATTTACAGGTTGTTTTGGATGGCAGGGCGCGCGCCGTGGCCGTTGACGCAGTGGGATGTTCACCAGGCGACTGGGTCATTTGTGTTGGCAGTTCTGCAGCACGCGAGGCAGCGGGCAGTAAGGAATACCCCAGTGACCTGACCATCGTCGGCATCATCGATTTCTGGGGTGAGGAGCAAGGGCAGGTCTGATGGAGATCATGCAAGTGGTGGGTCCCTTGGTCTGCACGCAGCGACATGTCGGCTTAATGTATAACAGTCTACGGGTTTTACGCGATACGAAGGGTAAGCTTCAGGTTGCAGTCGACATAATCGGCTGCCGGACTGGTAATTGGGTGTTTGTGGTGAGTGGTTCCGCAGCGCGTTACGCCGTAGGGGATCCTAAAGTGTTAACTGACCTGACAGTGGGCGGGATTATCGATTTCTGGGACCCGGAGTTAGGTCAAACCGGTGAATCCGGCGGTGCGAAAACGAATTAATCTGCGGTTATATAGTGAGTTATACAATTGGTCAAGATGGAGAAAAGGTAATGAGCGATAACAACTACGGTATAGCATTGGGCATGATTGAGACGCGCGGTTTAGTACCCGCAATCGAAGCGGCTGACGCGATGACCAAAGCAGCCGAAGTACGATTGATCGGTCGTGAATTTATTGGCGGCGGTTACGTTACCGTACTGGTACGTGGTGAGACGGGTGCAGTGAATGCTGCGGTACGCGCCGGCGCCGATGCTTGTGAACGAGTTGGTGACGGTCTAGTGGCTGCCCACATCATCGCGCGTCCTCATATAGAAGTTGAACCAGTGCTTGGCAGTACTGGCTCTACCCGAACTTTGTAATTTAATTCACCATCCACAGAGGAGAGTAACACCATGGCAAATGAAACATACGGTATTGCATTAGGCATGATCGAAACCCGAGGTTTAGTGCCAGCAATTGAAGCGGCCGACGCCATGACCAAAGCGGCCGAGGTACGCTTAATTGGGCGAGAATTCGTAGGTGGCGGTTATGTCACGGTTCTGGTACGCGGTGAAACCGGTGCTGTGAACGCCGCAGTACGCGCAGGCGCCGATGCTTGTGAGCGCGTGGGTGACGGTTTGGTCGCAGCACATATCATCGCGCGCCCGCATCGTGAGGTTGAGCCGGTTTTAGGCGGTACTAAAGCTTAATTTGAGACAGAGTTGGGCAGGGTAGGTGCGTCATTTCAAAATTCTGCCATGCCTTGCCCGATTCTGAATCAAGGTGATGAGAGATGACTTCGCCATGATGAATGATCAAACCGCAGTGGGTTATCTCGGTAGAGCATTAAGCTTTGAGCTCTCAGCGGTACAGCAGTACTTGGCGCTTACCAAATTACTGGAAATGCGAGGTATGCAACAAGCCGCGCAACGGTTTCGTCATGAGGCGGAGGAAGAGATGCAACATGCCGAACGAATAATTGGTCGAATGCTCGCCCTAGGATACGCACCTAATGCCACGTGTTTAAGGCCTGCGCGTCTCGACGGTTCTCTAGAACAATTGATGCAACATGCAGCCGACTTGGAACGAGAAATCGTCGCTTTTTACGCCCGAGCAGTGGATTATTGTGTCAAGGCCCAAGATTTTGAAAACAAAATCTTTTTTGAAGCCTTATTAGATGAAGAACAGCATCACGCTGCCGAGATTGAATCTTGGCGTCAGCAAGTGCTAACGGGTTAGTAAGCAAGTAGTGAGACGATTGCGTAGGCTTTAAGAAGGGGATTATCCATGAGTGACAAGTGGAAGATGCGCAAACGACCTGCCCGACTTGAGCGCCGTATCAATTTTTCTGATTACGAACAAACGCGTGAGTTTTTGGAGAAGGCTGCTGAACTGGCCGAGAGGGAAGGTTATTTTCCAGACATGAGTTTTAGCCGCACCCACGTTTCTATCACCTTGCACGCGCAAGAAGAAGGCGGGGAGGAAGTTAGCGAAGACATACTGCGCTATGCGCGCCAAATGGATGCTTTAGTACCAGCGCATCCGGAGTAAACTATTATTACATCGTTCAAGGTGATTGTAGTGGGCGCGGAGACGTATTTCTTCCGAACCATCAAACTTATGGGGTAATGATTATGTCAACGGAAAAAAAGGAAGTCACACCGTCGAAGGCCACAACGGGACCAGCCGATAAAGTTGCGGCCAAGCAAGCTACTGCAGAGCAAGACAAGAAGGTGGCTAAGCAATCAGAATCCACGGAAACCCCTGTAGCTAGAACTCCTTTTGCTTCAAAAAGGGTGTGGCCTGATTAGCTCGTATGTCTCGCGCAGCCGGGGATAGTGCATTACCCACTCATTGCGTGTCGTGTCGTAAACAGGCCAAGTACTCTTCATCTAGCCATTACGACTGTGACGTAGGTGTTTATGGCGCTCGCATCTCATTCCCTGAAGGGGCTATACCGCATGAACCGCCAGGACGAACGGTGATCGCCCAGCGATTGTTAGTTGCCCATTGATATTATCTAAAAGGAAGTTTTGTATTTTTCATTGGCATAGGTAACGATACTTCGGCAAAGTAATACTGTCGTCGAATAAAGCCTAAGGCGAAATAACGTGTCGAGCCCAAGTAACTTACTGTTGCCAGCTGAACTTTCATTCGCATTAGGTTGTATTTTGCCGGAGCCATGTATGCATTCATTGCTGGAGAGTTTTGTATGTAAAATTCGTGAGGCCTACCACCTTACCGTGTTGGTTGTGGATGTGTAGTTCATTACACTTTGGAAGTTTGAATGAACGCTACCCCCTACCGGTTGTGATAACTCATCGGAGTTAATGATGTCGGGTCAGAGCAATTCAAGACTCAAAGGCGGCTTACCCGATTATTTGATTCGACACACCACGTTTCGGCAGATGCAAATTTTTGAAGCCATCATTCGCTTAGGCAGCTTTACCCGAGCCGCGGAAGAATTGTTTTTGACTCAACCAACCGTCTCGACACAGTTTAGAAAGCTTGCCGATGCCATTGAGTTGCCATTAATCGACCAGTCTGGTCGTCAACTCAAGGCGACTGAGGCGGGGCAAGAGTTATACCGGGCCATTCGCAAAATTTTCGATACTCTGTCCGATCTCGACACACGGATCGCGGGGCTTAAAGGTTTACAAAGAGGGCGGCTGCGTTTAAGTGTCGTCACGACAGCGCAGTATTTCACTCCCGAGATTCTTGGTGATTTCTCTCGCCATTATCCCGCCATCGACGTGTTACTTGAAGTGACTAATCGCGAACATATTTTTGAACGCATTCTGAATAATGAAGATGATCTTTATATACTTGGCCAGCCGCCTGAGAAAGAGCTAAGCCTTAAAGTTTATCCCTTCGCACCTAACCCTCTCGTCGTAATGGCGTCTAAGAATCATCCTTTGTGTCAGGAATCGGATATTACGATCGAACGTCTGGCAAAAGAGCCTTTTATTTCTCGTGAAGTGGGTTCAGGGATCCGGAACACAGTGACAAGACTGTTTTCACAAAAGGGACTGGTGCCCGATGTGCGTATGGAGCTAGGCAGCAATGAGGCGATTAAACACGCTATTGTCGGCGGCCTCGGCGTTGGGGTTTTGTCCTTACATACGCTCACATTGGAAGGTGCCAATGGGCCGGTCGATGTATTGGACGTTGAAGGATTTCCGATTGAACGCAAGTGGTTTTTAGCGCATTCCAAGGATAAAGAACTTTCGCCGATTGCGAGAACTTTTCTCGAATTCGCCAAGGCCAGTGAACCGATGGTTAAGCAGCGCATGCATGAATTGTATGCGCAATTCTCACGGCGTCACAAAAAGAATCGAAAGAAGAAGTCTAAAAAAAATAGTATGGCGGTCTAGCCGTTTCTAAGATTAAAGGCATCTTAAGTACTTGTGATTAAACTACGCACCTATGTTTTTATTGACTCGCTGCAACCTCAGCTTGCGGTCTACATGGGTACGGTTTCGCAAGGATTTTTGCCGGTACCTGGTGACGCCTGTCTGTGGGTAGAAGTCGAGCCCGGCATGGCTATTCATCGACTGACCGACGTCGCCTTGAAAGCAACACGTGTCCACCTTGGTCAACAGGTGGTCGAACGCGCTTTCGGGTCCATGGTATTTCACCACCGCGATCAAAGCGATGTCACCGAGGCGGGTCGCGCCCTACTCAACGCATTAAAGACAAAAGAAGATTCCCGCCATAAATGCCGTATTGCTTGGAGTGAAACCGTGCGTGCAATCACACCCGACCACGCGGTGTTGATTAACCGCCAAGATCGTAAAGGATCAATGATCTTGCCGGGACAGAGTATGTTTATTCTTGAAACGGAACCGGCCGGTTACATTGTCTATGCCGCCAACGAGGCGGAAAAGGCCGCGAATATCACGCTGGTCGATGCCCGTGCAGTAGGCGCGTATGGACGATTGACATTGGCCGGTAAAGAGGCGGATATCGATGCCGCCGCGCACGCGGCTGTTCATGCGGTCAAGAATCTCTCGGGTGTATAGAAGGAACAGTGCGAATTAGACTCTAACGTTGCATAAATATTCGGCGCCTAACCGCTTTGCTGCCTCTATAGCAGGCATGGTAGGCTCGTGCTCGAATTTTCTGGATTTCACGTAGGGTTAGTACACTACAATCTATAAAATCCTGCGCTGAGCCGACAATGCCTGCTCTAAAAGCTTGTCCATCCAAGTATTTATGCAACGTTAACCCGGATTTCTCACCAGATTCGAGCGTCCTCGCTTGCCCTTTGTTCCCAAAATCAATATTGTTCGGCGCATTCATGCGCCTCACCCCTTCGGGGCTCACGCCAAAATTCGCTCCAGGCGAATTTTTCTTCTCTCGGAAAGACACCTTGTATTCGTCTCGTTCAGACCTCGGTACCCCCTTTGTGGGGTAAAAGTTCTTGTGGAAACAAGCTGCTGCGCGATCATCGTCCGTCCTGTTGAGAAACCCGGATTACGTAGACCCTCGCAATTTTCGCGTTTTTCTTACCATGCGGCAGAACGATAGTGCGTTGTTGAAACGGGGTAGAAGATCCAACGGTACCCACCCTACTTCGTGGGATTCGACATTGCCGGGCAAGGGAAGTTGGTCATCAATTTCGACTAAAAACCGTACGTCGAAATGCTCGTGGCGCGGATCGTGTTCGCTTTCATATACTGTGTGTACATCGACATCAAAAATGGCCTCGCTGACGAGTTTAATCTGAGATATATCTACGCCTGTTTCTTCGGAGGTTTCTGTTAATACAACACGTAGCATATCTGGGTCACCATCGGCGTGGCCACCAGGCTGTAACCAGCAATCTAATTTACGATGGTGGAGCATTAAGACGTGATCGCGCCTCGGGTTCACCACCCAGGCTGACCCCGAAACATGCCCCGGCATGAGCCTGCGGTCAAAACAGTTTTCATGTTGCTCAATAAAACGACGGGTACGTTCCACCATCGCCGCTTCTTCCATGTGCGGCGTTTTGTAATATCCCAGTAAATCCAAAAGTTGCTTGCGATGCATGTTAGAATGAAAAAAATGAACGACTCATGGACAATGTGAATTGGATCAAGCAGACCTTTCAAAGCTTAACGGATTTTTATTTGAATAGGTATTCGTTTCATCAATGACGGCTATCGCTGATCATAAATGTTATGCTTGACTCGCGGCAAAAAAAACAATTTAATCACTGTAGTTAGCGCTAAGCGCCAGATCAATAGTAATTTTTAGAGGGGCTTGAGAGTATTATAAACCTATTTCGCTTCTTTTGGCGCTCAGCAATAGGGTTAGCTCATAGATCAAGCATTGATGGACAACATGTTAGCCACAATTTTCTCGATTTCTAACCAAAAGGGCGGTACAGGTAAAACCACCCTGACGATGAATTTGGCCGCTGGTCTGGCACGACAAGGACGTACTCTCGTTATCGATGCCGATCCCCAGGGATCAGCCGCGCAATGGGCTGGATTGTCGCGAGATGATAAGCCTTTTCCTGTTTCTGTCATCGCGGTTGCCGGCAACCTAGGGCGAGAGGTTAGCCGATTCAGGCAGGATTACCAATATCTCGTCATTGATTGTCCGCCTACATTTGAAACCGAGACAACACGCTTGGCAATGATGGCCGCTGATACCGTCCTAATCCCTACGCTGCCTTCTCCAGTCGATCTCTGGGCCAGCGTGCGCTTAGCCAATTCGATCGAGCAAATTAAGATGAGCCGTCCTAACTTGCGAGCTTACCTAGTCATCAATCAACTTGAACCGCGCTCTGCTTTATCGCGAGGGATGCAACAAGCGTTGTCTGAATTTGAAATACCTGCACTTAAGAACCATTTACGTCGCCGCGCGATTTATCGTAATTCTGCCCTAGAAGGGGCAAGTGTCTTTTGTACGGGTAAGCGGGGTGAATCCGCTGCCCAGGAAATTGATGCCATTATCGAGGAGGTGTTATGACCACGAAACAGGAAGTCGGAGCAAAATTGGCTAGTAGCGTACGTCAGGCGAAGGCGCAACAAACGGAGCAAAATAAACCGAAAGTTCAACCAACACCATCAGTTAAAGCGGAGGCGCCGATACCGCTCATGCCTTCGCAGCGCGTTTGGCCTGATTAAGCGTAACGTGTGCGCTCGGTTTCGAATTCGGCCACGGGTTGAAAGAGCGCATCGCCTACCGCTTCATGGGCGCTCACCACGAAATCGGCAACGATGACTTCGATATCAACAGCGTTTCGGCCGCCGTGGTGTATCGTTTTCCGTGAGCACCCCAAACGCTGTTAACAACGTAAAACGACTTTCCCGATAGGGTGCGTATTTTCGAGATAGCGATGCGCTTGCGCCGCCAGCGCAAGCGGAAAGGTTTTATCTATCCGGAGTTTCAGCCGCTGCTGATCGATTAATCTTGCCGCTTCTTTTAAAATCTCCCCTTGATGCGCCTTCGCCTCGGGAAGTTCGAGCAAGGTGGGGGTTAACATCAATTCGTGTGTAAAACGGATATTTCGTTGTCGTGCAACGGCCCAATTCAGATTAGCAGGCGCTTGTAGCAAGGTCACGAAATCACCATAGACTTTAACCGCCGGAAAACTTCGTTCGACCATCTCGCCGCCGACGGTATCGAACGCCACGTCTACCCCTTGCCCCTGCGTCCAGGCCTCGGTTGCGCTCACGAAATCTTCTTGTGGGTCAATCACCACACGCTCCGCCCCCAAGGATTTTACATAATTGGCCTTTTCCGCGCTGCTGACAGTTGTGATCACCCGCGCCCCTTTGGCCACCGCGAGTTGAATGGCAACGTGACCGACACCGCCCGCGCCTCCGTGTATCAATACCGATTGGCCGGCTTGTAGGCGCGCCCTTTCATAAAGCGCCTCCCATGCAGCAATTGTCACCAAAGGCGCCCCCGCCGCCTCGTCGACGCTGATGGAGCGGGGCCTTAGCGCGACAAAACAGTTATCGACCACCGCGAATTGAGCGTAACTGCCTTGGCGCCCGTTGAAACCGCATTGGCAATAATAAACCTCATCGCCAGGTTTAAACGCCGTCACCGCCGCGCCCACCTGCTCAACCACACCGGCGCCGTCGCACCCGAGAATCGCTTCGGCTTGAACGGGGAAACGCTCGGGCGCTTGCCGAATCTTAGCATCGATGGGATTCACCCCCACCCCTTGGTTTCTAACCAATATTTGATGATCCGTGTTAATTTGAGGCGCCGCTTGTTGCTGTAGCCTCAAGGCCTCAGGCCCACCTGGCCGAGTCAATATTATCGCTTCCATCCGGTTCCCTTTTCTCACTCAACGTGGACCAGCATTGCCGCTAAACATCGTCAGCGGCTATTATAAAGCCCGATCAATGGGAAACGCCAAGCGTGCGATCTTTCGCGATGATGGAGACAGGGAGGTGTTTCTCTCAGTGTTGTGGGGTGTGGTAGAACGGTTTCATTGGCTATGCCACGCCTATTGCTTGATGGATAACCACTACCATATTATGGTTGAGACGCCGGAGGGTAATTTGTCGAAAGGGATGCGACAGTTGAATGGGGTATACACGCAGCAGTTTAATCGTCGTCGGCGCCGGGTAGGGCACGTGTTCCAGGGGCGTAACAAGGCGATTGTCGTGGAGCGTGACAGTTATTTGCTAGAGTTGTCACGCTGTATAATTCTTAATCCGGTTAGAGCAGGGATGGATCGCTCGGCGGCGCATTATAAATGGAGAAGTTACCGGGCGACGGGAGGTCTGGGGAAGGCGCCAGTGGGGTTGGAGACGGGGTGGGTGCTAAGCCAGTTTGGCGCAAGGAAGTCTGAGGCGCAGAGGCGTTATAGGGAATTCGTCAGCGCTGGATTGGGAGGGAAGTCGCCATTCTCGGAGGTGATTGGTCAATTGTTTCTGGGCAGCAAGGAGTTTGTGTCGGAGCACGCACCGTTACTGGAGGGTTCGGCTTTATTGAAGGAAATTCCGCGAGAGCAGCGTTTTGCCGATCGCCCTGCCTTGGAGGAGATCTTTGGTGCGCTGGAGATAGGAAGTCGGGATCAACTGATTAGGAAAGCGGTTTACGCGTACGGATACACATTGACCCAGATAGGTCAGTACCGAATGGCACTTACTTAAGCCAAAATGTAGGGTGGGTTAGCGTCTTTTTGCGTAACCCACCAAGCGTTACATAGCAACTCAACCT
>CALZJI010000088.1 GCA_945787615.1 uncultured Chromatiaceae bacterium
CATTCCATGTCTGCGTTGAAACTCCTCGCAATAGTCCGGCTATTACTCGTCATTTCGCCTTGCCACGAAATGAATATGACGCACTCTTAACACCTAAATCTCAAACGCCACGGGTATATCCCGGGGCCGGTTTGGATTAGTCGGTTCTAAACGTTGTCCTTGTTGAATGATGGTGTTGATATGAAAACACGAAATCCACGCTTTGGCTATGGGAGCATAGCGATGCAGATCTATCAAGAGTTCGGTAGCCATGGCCACCATCACCGCCCAGTGCGCTTTCAAGAAGGTGCGCCACGATGTACGCCTGCCGCGTGCCGGTTCCGGTTCGTCACCATACCTTTTCAGTATATTCTCGACCGTATTCGGTGCGATGATGTGACCGAGATCGGCGAGTACACCCTGGATTCGGTCGTAGCCCCATTTGGCGTTTTCCCTCGCAATGCGTAACACCAGCTCGGTGATCTCTTACGTCACGCACGGTCTCCCCGGTCCCTTCCTGGGATAGGTCCACCTCTCCGCGATAAGCTTTCGGTGCCAGGCAAGGGCCACGGAGAATAGTAATTATCCAAAGATTGCGCCGGATTTTTGCTCAGATTCAAGGCGCGGCAAGTGGCGCATATTGGAATATGCAACACTTGCTGTAACGCAGAAGCTGAGTAAAAAGACAAGCAAGGTTGGATAATTATTTTTTTCCGTGGCCCTTATAACAATATTATACTGTTCGTTCGAATATTTGCACCATACGCGGTAAACCATATGACTTCATTACGCCAAACTACCTTCCCTCGGCAAACGAAACGCATGGCGTCAGTACAGACGCCGGTTATCCCCATCGTCTCGGAACTGATTCGTAACAGTCCTGGAACCATTTCTCTCGGCCAAGGTGTGGTCAACTATGGACCGCCGAATACCGTGACGGCGACTATTGAAAGGTTTTTTAACGATCCGAACAACCGTTTGTACCAACCGGTTCAAGGTATTCGCGCCTTGCGTGAGCTACTGACCGAGAAGCTACAAAACGAGAACGGTATCCTTTTGGACAATACCAACCGACTTGTCGTGACCGCAGGCAGCAACATGGGCTTTATGAATGCCGTTTTTACGATTACCGATCCTGGCGAGGAAGTCATCCTCCTCACCCCCTATTACTTTAATCATGAGATGGCCATTGCGATTGCCGACGCTAAAGCGGTCTGTGTGCCGACCGATGCGCTCTTTCAACCACAACCTGAGGCGATCATTAGTGCGATAACGGCGCGGACACGCGCTATCGTGACCATTTCCCCCAATAATCCAACCGGCGCCGTCTACTCCGAAGAGGCACTACGAACGATAAACAGCATTTGTCGGGACTACAGTCTTTACCATATCCACGACGAGGCCTATGAGTATTTCACCTACAACGGCGCTAAGCACTTCTCTCCGGGATCGATCGCCGGAAGTGCGGAATATACCATCTCGCTGTTCTCGCTTTCCAAAGCGTACGGCTTTGCTGGCTGGCGCGTTGGGTATATGGTATTGCCAGAACATCTGTATTTGGGCATAAAAAAAGTCCAAGACACAAATCTAATCTGCGCACCCGTTATCTCCCAGTGGGCAGCGGTAGGTGCGTTGGGTGCCGGCGCGGACTACTGTCGAAAACATATAGAAAAACTTTCAGAGGTGAGGCGCGCCGTTCTAGAACGACTCAGTACCGTCCGAGACCTCATCACGGTTGTCCCTACACAAGGAGCATTTTATTTTTTTATACGCATTAACGCGGACGTTGACATGATGGCGCTTACCGAACGGTTGATCCGGGAATTCAAGGTAGCTGTTATTCCGGGCGCCACATTCGGGGTACGGGTTGGCTGTTTCTTGCGTATTAG
>CALZJI010000089.1 GCA_945787615.1 uncultured Chromatiaceae bacterium
CGTTGCTCTAACTCGTGCATCCATGCACTCGTGCCCTCTCGTGACACTAGCACATCCATGTGCGTCGGTCACTTCGGGCTCCTGCCCTCTCGTGACACTAGCACATCCATGTGCGTCGTCCCTGCAGTCGTGCTCACGCTCCTTGCCTACGTCCCTGTAGGCAAAGCTTCCGCTCCCTGCTCACGCTCCTTGCCTACGTCCCTGTAGGCAACGCGTTATTGCTGACCTTTCAAATTGTCGCACCGCCACCACCAGAAGAAAAAGCGCGCAAACCACGGGCACTTCCGTCGGTCGCAAATTTGCTTTCGTTCGTGACGTTTTCACCCGCCTTGGCCGGAGCAAGTCGACGCGACATAAAACGTTATTGAAACGTGGATTTTAACTGGCTGGCGCGACTAAGCTAATGATTTATGCTATCGTTTACCATCATCGAGTCCCGCCGGCGTCGAAAAGCCATGTTTGTTGACGATCAAGAAGCCATCAAGTTAAAGCTAATGGAATTGCGCGTCGAGCACCGCGATCTCGACGAGGCGATACAACGAATGCTTGAAGCGCCTTACGTCGACCAATTGCAGCTAACACGCCTTAAAAAACGCAAGCTGGTGCTAAAAGATATGATGACTAAACTGGAGAGCCAGCTGATCCCTGATCTGAACGCGTAGTTACACGCCAATAACGGGCGGGGCCAGAACGACTACGAATACTCTAAATAGGCCTCTTGCCCCGTCTCGACACTTTCATATATCGCAGCAAGCTCGCCGTGTATGGGTGGACCGGACTGGATGCGGTGGCGTACGCGATTTCTTATTGTTTCGATACCGCCAATCGCATCGAGAAACTCTTCCTCAACTAAAACGTACCATCCTTTGCAGGGATCTTTCCCTTTACGCCTGAACGCAAACGCCAAACAGTCGAGGTCCTCTTCAAGCTGCATAAGTGAATTAACAATCCGTCGCGCTTCGTCATTATTAACTCGTTGTAACAGCTGCAAAATTTCGCGTTTTCCGTGCATAGCACAAAAATAACTACCATTAAAAACCGCAGTGGCGGTTTTTACCCACCCCGCTTTAAGGTAGGCGAGTTCCCGTTTGGTACTCCAGCACGCGGCCACGGTTGCGGTTTCGTCTTCGCCCAACAAACTCCGTTGCCGCAAACAAAACGTCAACGCTTCTGTTGCAATATTTAGACTTGCCACGTTCGCCATTAAGACGCTTAAATAGCGTATCCGCTCGTTGTGACGGAGTTTCGCAAAAAATCTTTCTAGCACCCACCACACCTGTTTGACTAAGGTCGCATTGGGTGGGCCGCGGCGTTTTTCTTCCTCCACAACGAGTTGACGGCTATTGGCCAGTATTGCCAACACGGATACGAAATCATCTTGATTCGCTATTTCATACTCATCAACGACTGCGCGCAATTCAGTGAGAAAACGCTCGATTTCACCCAACTTTAGGACTTCTTTTACTATTCCCCGCCTGCTATCACAGGCATCCATAAACGCCTTAACGAACGGTGAGAGCACAGTCTTTTCGGGTAATCCGTAGGTCAACGCAATGGATAAACATTCCGACGCAGCGACTCGACCGAGGTTACGATAATGGCGCTGTTCCTCGGGGTGGCACTCTGGTACGGTAAGTGGGAACAGCAGCTCGAAGATTCGTTCTACGCTCTTCTTGTCTGGCTCGCCGACTTGCTCTAAAAGTGCCAGCCGCGTGGAGGCGTGACGCTCAACCAGTCCGCACGACGCTTTAGGGTCAAACTCTTCGCCTAACGGCACGCCCGTGTAAGCTTCTGGATTTTTTTTTATGTGATCGTAGATAGCCGGCGTTTTTACGGCAAGGGTTTCTAATGCGAGGATATCCGGGAACGCCACTTCAGAGCGCGTCGCCCGTGCCGAAAAACGCAAGCGATCAAAGATACGCTTGATCTCCG
This sequence comes from uncultured Chromatiaceae bacterium, assembly GCA_945787615.1. GTDB lineage: Bacteria > Pseudomonadota > Gammaproteobacteria > JAADHS01 > JAADHS01 > CALZJI01. Next base: position 1,933 of record CALZJI010000089.1, read on the forward strand.
CGGGCGTCCCGATTAGACCCCGTATCGCTCCTTCGTATACTTCCGTGTATCGTTCTTGAGCATCGGCGAAAGAACTGTGCAACATATCGACGGGAAATTTCTTCATTTCCGCTTCGAACAAAACGGTCATATCCGAGTGCCGAGCGGGACCAAAAGGCACTCTCATCTGGAGCAATCGTTCTAGGTACGCATCTGGGGTCATGATGCCGTGTATCGCTAAGAGTCCCTCAACGTATCCCGGATCGAACGCCAGCAAAACGGACACACGAGGGAAACTGGCCAGCAAAAGAACAAGTTTAAACAGTTGCAGCACATCACCGGCATTTAGCAGTTCGAGCTCGTCAATCAAGACGACCAGTGGCCTGTTCATTTCTAGAAGCGCTTCAGACACGTGTTGTCGCGTGACATCGTGATGCTGTAGTCCCGAGTCGAATCCACAGCTGGCTGTAAGAACCTCTAGGCTCTGCCATTGCTCCTTATCGGTTAACGCCCTATCTTGCAGAAATGCTTCACCGTAAGCCGCCAGTTTTTTAACCGTTTTTTCTCTCGTTTCGGCGGGCCCAAGCTGACCAACAACAGAGGCTAGCTGGGTAAAGAGTGCCGGCGCGAGGTTTAGCCCCGGATCCATATACCGCGGATTGAACTCAACAACGACCGGGGATTCCTGCACGTCCTCTGAGCGTAGGTAGTCCGCGACCTGGCCTAGCACTAATTGCCGACCGTAGCCCCATGAACTCTCGAGCGAAACCACCAGTCCAGGCGTGCCCGCCTGCGCCAATAGTGCCGCTCCGATACGCCTAGCGTAACTGGAATCGACTTGGCCATCGAGAGCGCGCGGTACATCGTCTTGAGGTACGGCGGGAAGGGCTGTTTGAATGCTGTCTTGCTCAGATTGCATATATAGTGATTTCCGCTACGGGATTCTATTAATCTTCCGAGATAAACCCGTTTTACCAAACCAAATCAAGTTAATATAACGGTCGTAATGCGGTGAACCTGAAGTTTGTGTGACATCGCTCAACACTTATTCCACTTTTCATCAGTCCGCATTATTCTGCAACACCTCCCGGCGCTGCGACTACCAACAGCCGCAAGCCGCTGGACATGTATTCTCAATTCGCGTTACGTTAGCAACGCGGCGATCCAGTTCTTTGTTAAATCAACAAATTACGAGAAATACGCTCAATAGAAAGCCCACCGAGCCGCCGCATCTTACGCCACACCGATCGTGAAACGCGCCCGCTCTCCTGTGCCGCGCCCAACAGAGGCGCAGAACCAACCTCGGCGCGTAACATCGACGCGCCAAAACAACACGAATAATGCGTAATATTTTCATTGCTTTACGTTCCCTTTTCGAGAACGCGTAGACAATTCTTCTGTCATGGGATCAATAAAGTCCGCGGCGCTCTCTTGATATGTACGATGTTGCCGAAATAAGGGAATATGGAAGCTAGCCATATCTTTAGCGACATAAAACCGACAGATCTGCCCGCGCCCCCTCAGGCGGCGATACAAATCATGCGCGCCTGCTCAAAGGCGGAGGTCGACCATACCGCGCTGACAAAGCTAGCCAGTAGCGATCCCATCCTCACCGCCGAGTTGCTTCGGGTTGTCAATTCTCCTTACTTCGGACTGTCAAAGGAGGTCACATCCATCGCCCGTGCGGTCACGGTGCTCGGGCAGCGAGCGTTGCGCAACGTCGCGCTTTGTGTATCGGTACGCGATGCGCTAAAAGAAGATGCCATACCGGGATTTGATACATCCGCGTTTTGGGAAGATGCCATCCGGCGCGCCGTCAGTGCCCGAATCTTGGGCTCCATGACCTCTGTGGACCTGGATGATTGTTTCACTGCCGGTTTACTGCAAGATTTCGGTTTATTAGTGATGTTTTTTCTCCAACCTGCACATGCAAGCCGTTGGAGTGAACTGCGCGCTCAAGATCCCGATACGCGCTATGGTACCGAAATAGCTATCTTTAACACCACACACGAGAAGGTCGGCAGGATGCTGGCGTTAACATGGGCCCTGCCCGAAGACTTGGTCGAAAGCATGGGCCATCACCATAGCAACAAAAGCATCCCAGACGACAACCACGATCAACTACGAAAAATCTTACAATGTTCCGACTGGGTCGCGGCCGTCTATAACGCCACCGATAAAGGCGACATCATCGACCAATGCCGTAAAATGTTGGACGATTTACTGGGGCTAGACAGTGCACAGGCTGAACAAGTTTTAACCGCGATTCCTGACCAAGCCAACCAAGCGGCCGAGGCGTTAGGACTTCGCATCGAGCAACAACAGGATTTCGACAGCATCATCCGCGAAGCCAATGTCCGCCTCGCCGAGGCAAACCTCAGTTACCAAGAACTCACCTGGCAATTGGAAAATGCATTAAACGAGCGAGATCGGCTTCAGGCGGAATTAAATAATGAGCTTGATCTCGCCCGGGAAGTTCAGTCAAGCTTGTTGCCGCGAGCAAGTAGCGTTGACTACCCCGTCATAGGGATTAATTTATCAGCGCGCCACCTTTCCGGTGACTTTTATGATTTTTTTACCCTCCCAGACGGTCGTATATATTTTAATTTAGGCGACGTATCAGGTAAGGGCGTACACGCCGCACTACTCATGGCGAAGACGATAAGCCTGTTTCGCTGTCTAGGCAAGCGTATCGACGATCCCGGTCAGCTGCTTGGCCAAATCAACAACGAATTGTGTGAAACCTCGACCCGCGGTATGTTCGTTACCGTGGCCGCCGGCCTCTACAACCCGAAAACTGGAAATGTCCAAATGGTCAACGCAGGCCATCTGCCCGCTATCATGGTCGGGAAAGACGGAAAGTTTGGTAAACTGGACGCCGAAGGGCTTCCTTTGGGAATTATTGCGGACGGGGAATACCCGGTAAAGAGCTTCAACCTCTCCGATGGAAGCTTATACCTGTTTTCCGATGGCGTCACAGAAGGATACTTAATCGGGGGTGAAGAGCTCGGTATGAGGGGATTACTTAACCTCTTTCGCTCTCTTGCGAACAAACCGCCTCAGCAAAGGCTGGAGAGCATAACAGCTCAACTTACAAATTCGGCCGAAGCTCTGCGCGATGACGCCACGCTGGTTTTGGTCGAAGGTGTCAAACCGGGAGCCTAACATGGAACGCCTTGCCGAAATTCGTTTTTCCTCAACCGCCGAACAGCTGTATGGTATACGTTGTCAAGTGCGTAACGTTATTGAATCCCTTGGATTTGGCCCAGACGAGGTTGATCATCTCGTACTCGCGGTAAACGAGGCTTGCATGAATATCATACAACACGCCTATAACAGCCAACCTAATGGCGAAATAATACTCGAAGTCTTTGATAACCAAAAAGATATCATGTTTCGTTTAACGGATTTCGCGGCCCCCGTCGATAAAAGCGAAATCAAACCCCGCGACTTAGATGACATACGACCGGGTGGTTTAGGCGTTCATCTTATCCAGGAGGTGATGGATGAGGTGGAATTTCGTAACGACCCGGAAGGGATTGGAAATATTCTAATAATGAGGAAGCGCCGATAACGCTGCGCGAAATGATTTTCGTACAGATCGGTACTGTTGATTAATATGAATGAGGGAAGCGAACACTATGGAGTCCAACGTTAGCACCGAAGGTCCTTTCACTGTTATCGCGTTGGCGGGAGAAGTAGACCTATACTATTCTCCTAAAGCGCGCGAACAGATCCTAAGTTATCTCAATAAACAAAAAAACGTTCTCGTCGATCTATCAAAAGTTGCCTATATCGACAGTTCAGGTGTCGCCAGCCTAGTAGAAGGTTACCAGCTCGCGCGTAGCAAGAAACTCCAGTTTGGTCTCGTCGGTGTTAGCCAACCCGCCCTCCAGGTGTTACAACTAGCCCGGTTAGATAAAGTGTTCCCCATTCATGGCTCGGTCGCCGAATTAATCGACAATAAATAATACACGATGCACCTGCGAGCCTTTGTCGATAACATCGGCCGGCGCACCCTTAACGGCATAGCGGAATTGGGGTATGCATCGCTACTTTTCGTTGAATGCGTATACTGGTTAGGAGCGGGAAAGTTTCGCAGCCAACCCGTGCGCCTCGCCGCTATTTTCCGCGAAACGATGAACATAGGTGTGCGCGCCATTCCGATCGCGTCGATGCTTTGTTTCGCCGTGGGCGTCATGCTAGCCATTCAAGGTATCGAAACATTAAAGACATACGGGGCGGAATCCAAAGTCGTCATCGGTATTGCGCTATCGGTAACGCGCGAATTCTCGCCATTAATTGTGAGTATTTTAGTGGCAGGGCGATCGGGATCAGCGATTGCTGCGCGAATTGGAACCATGCTTGAATCCCAAGAGGTCGACGCCCTGCGGGTAATCGGTATTAATCCGGTGCGATACCTTGCCGCTCCCCTGTTTCTGGGTATGGTCATTGCCGTCCCTACACTGACGATATTGGGTGATTTAATGGGTATCTTGGGCGGCGCCGTGTATTCGGCACTTGAATTGAAGATTTCCTTGAGCGTCTATATTGACCAAACCCTTGCCTCGCTCACCGTCGATGATATCCAACAAGGACTTATTAAGAGCCTCGTTTTTGCCGTTATTATTGTAGTGGTGGGTCTGAGCAATGGCTTTCAAGTCCGAGGCGGCGCCGAGGGTGTTGGCCACGCCACCACCCGTTCAGTCGTTTTATCGATCAGCTTCATTGTGCTGGCGGATATGATTTTTACCTACTTGCTAAACCGATAAAGGCATTGCGAACATGGATGAACGAGCACCAAGCGAAGCCGTCATTGAAATCGAGAACCTAGTCGCCCATTATGGAGATCGGCAGATCTTAAACGGTGTGAGCTTAACCGTCGAAAAAGGCGAAATTATGGTCATTATGGGAGGCAGCGGGTCGGGTAAAAGCACCCTGTTGCGCCACTTGTTGGGATTGAAAAAACCCACCTCCGGCAGTATTCGCCTGTTGGGAAAAGATATCACCAAAATAAGCAAAAAAGAGATCTACCAGCTCCGTCGTGATATGGGCGTCGCCTTCCAAGGCGGCGCGCTGTTCGGCTCCATGACCGTCGGCGAGAACGTCCAATTGCCCTTGCGCGAACACACTAAATTGGACGAAAAAACGATGCAGATAATGGCGCGCATGAAACTCGAAGTCATGAATCTCGCCGGATTCGAGGACCTTATGCCCTCCGAGTTGTCAGGCGGCATGGTCAAACGCGCGGCCCTGGCAAGAGCTGTCATCATGGACCCCAAACTACTCTTTTTTGATGAGCCGTCTGCGGGCCTCGATCCTGTGGTATCGGCCGAACTCGATGAGTTAATCCTGCGCCTTCGCAACGCCATGAATATGACTATCGTTGTGGTCACCCACGAGCTGGAAAGTGCATTCAAGATTGCCGACCGAATCACGATGCTCGACCTAGGTAATATCCTTATCACAGACACTGTGGAAAACGTACGCAACAGCGATATAGAACGTGTACAGAACATGCTAAATCGGCGTCCACGGGAAGTGGACGTCGATACGGAGGCCTACTTGCGACGGCTCACGGGCCAAAAACACTAGCAGGGCCTTGGCCGCCACGCATGAAACAGGACAACATAAACTATTTGGCGGTGGGTATGTTCGTCCTTACGATGATCGCTTTGCTTATCGTCACGCTGGCGCGTATCACGGGCGGCACCGATGACACCGAAACCTATTTCGTTCAGTTTTCCAATATTAGCGACATCAACAAAGGCAGCGCTGTCACCTTCGGCGGTTTTCAAATCGGTTTCGTAGAAGATATTATCCCTGAGCGCGAAAGCGGAAAAACACGTTTCCGTCTTCAATTGGCGGTACGACGGGGTTGGCCCATCCCCGCCGACAGTTTGGCACGCATCATGGCGCCCGGGCTCCTCGCAGACAATCAAATCGATATCACAGAGGGCACAGAGACTCACCATCTCAATCCTGGAGATACGATCAAGGACGAAGCCGCCACGGGCGTTATTGCCGTGCTAGACAAGATGTCCAGCGAAATTAGCGACTTATCCGAAAACAACATCAAACCGCTACTTCGCAACATTAACAGTCACATCGACATCATCGCTAGCGATCTCACCACTCACATTCCCGAGATAACGGAGAACGTCAATACGGTGCTTGTTCAGTTTAATGAAAACGCCACGCGACTCTCCCAGTTGTTGAACAGCAAAAACCAACAGCATATTGCTAACCTATTGGCGAATGCTGATCTGGCATCTCAAGACGTAAGTACGTTAATTCATGGTTTTAACGAATCGAACACTCTCCTTAATCAAGTACTGAATCGATCAGATAATTTAATATCAGAGAACCGCGATGATATTCGAAGCGCGATCGTTAACTTGCGCGTTTCACTGGAGGTTGTTGCGCAAAACATCGACGCCATCGTTTTCAATCTGGAAAGCGCTAGCCGAAATACCAATGAGTTTACACGTCAAATAAGAGAAAATCCGAGCGTGTTGTTAAGCGGAAGCCCGCCCCCCAACAAAGACGCAGCGCGATGAAGCCCATTGGCGTGTTCTCGTTGCTTGTCACGGTCTTGGTTTCGGCGTGCGTGAGTACGACACCTGTTCCCGAAGACAGCTTCTACCGCCTTCCAGAACCTGCGGCAGCCCAGGCCAGTGCGGTCGTCCCGGGGACCGTGGCTGTGGCGTCACTGCGTAGCGACAGCCTACACAGGGAACGGGCGATACTCTATGTGGACAGTCAAAAACCACTGCAAATAAAGCGCTACCATTACCATTTCTGGATGGATTCTCCGCCCAAACTCATCCAGGAGAACTTCCTGGCCTTTCTACGCAAGGCCGGCTTTGCAGACCACGTTGTCCGGACCGGACAAGGCCGATTATCGGACCACGTGATCAAGGGAAGGTTAAACCGTTTTGAGCGGTTAATTGAAGAGAACGCTAGCCAAGTTATTGTATCGGTAGAATTAGAGTACGCGTCAAAAAACACTCGCTTACCTGGTTTGAGAAAGCAGTACCAGATCATTCGCAACGTTAACGGACCGTCGATACACAACGCCGTAGAGGCGTTCGGGCTGGCACTGAGTGAGATATACGAAAATTTTATTTCAGATGTTGCGAATCTGGCCAAACCGTGATGTGTTCGGCATATTTACGCTGCGGATTCTCAGCCTTTCACAGTCATAGAACCCCGACGTAGCCCTGGCCTTATCGGTGAAAAATGTTTTACTCTAGAGGCACTGAAACTTTGGAGGACAATGACATGGTGAACGTTCACTACGGGGTTGGGGATGACAGGGCGGAAACACCCCCTGAAATCGTTCCTGAATCGCCACCGGAAGCACCGTATACCGAGGAACCGCTAGGCGTACCCGCCGAGTCCCCCCCAGAGTCGCCAGCAGAATCCCCAATGGAGGTCCCCCAAGATCAACCCACGGAGATTCCGTCAGAATCGCCGCCCGAGGTGTAGCGGCTTTTTGTTTTTTATAGGACTACACTAGACTAGACGCCCTACAAACATCAATGTTGTCAAAAAGCGCTTCCACATCCAAACTAGAGCCTGTTTGCCTCACGCCCGGTAACAGGCACCCTTATCCGGGTATCGCCGCCCACTTTGGCGCAATAGAGAAACTTACCCTCTAAGGGCTCGCGTCAAAATTAATTCACATTTTGGGCGATGAGGCGCTCGCCTGGCAAAGCTTCCGCGTCCTGCTCTCGCTCCTTACCTACGTCCATGTAGGCAACGCAGCCAGGCGAGATGGTTCGACGTCCAAAATGTGAATTAATGTTAACGCGAGCCCTAAGATATCAAAAGCTATTCTTTCAAAATATAAGACCAAGGTAGGCCGTCTATGCGCCGGCGACTGCCTATCCAACTTTCGGTCACATTGGGATTACTCCGGTCGAAAACGGCGCTTTCACCGGTTGGCTTAACGGTAAAACCATGACGTGTATCGTCTCGGGCGGCGCCGAAGACGCCGTACGAAATTTGCGGTACGACCAAGAATAAAACGTTAAACAACGGGCAAAGCGCGTCGATACAGGCTCAGAAGGTTCGGTTGATTGCGGTATAGTAGGAAAAGGGGCATATCAAAAACCGCGCGAAAGCAATCTGGATACGCGTAACAGACCTAATACGCGTCGACATTGGGGTTAGCATTTCGTAAAGTATTACACACGCTAGCTATGGAATGGCACACTACGCGAGTAACAGTATGCCGCTCGTTGTCATTGAAGGGATTTATGCGAAAATCAATAGAAAAACTCGGCGATAACGCTCTCTACTACGTCGAACATGCCGGCCTGATGGGTATTTTCCTCTTCTCTTGTCTGGGTAAGATGTTCACGCCCCCCTATCGCCTCTATCCCGTCGTCAAACAAATACACTTTATTGGAGCTCGCTCAATTTTCATTATCGTCGTAGCGGGCGGTTTTACGGGTATGGTCTTAGGCCTGCAGGGTTACTACACCTTACAGCGTTTCGGTTCACTGGATTTGCTTGGCTCTGCCGTCGCCTTGAGTCTGCTGCGCGAATTAGGACCGGTCCTCACAGCGCTCATGGTCATCGGGCGAGCCGGTTCGGCGATCTGTGCCGAGATCGGTATTATGCGCAGCTCGGAACAGATCGACGCCCTAGAATGTATGGCGATACACCCTTACAAATACCTGATGGTACCGAAGTTCATCGCCGGAATTATTTCACTCCCGCTACTAACGAGTATTTTTAATGTGGTCGGGATATTGGGCGGTTACCTGGCCGCGGTTGTCCTGTTTGGCGTTAACGAAGGAACGTATTTTCAGGGAATGTATGAAAGTGTCGTTTGGGATGATGTCGAAATGGGCATTATCAAATCGTTCGTTTTTGGTTTAATTATTGTGTGGATTTCGGCGGCGAAGGGTTACTTTCTCCATCTTGATCGGTCCGGAGCATACGGTGCTGAGGGCGTCAGCCGCATCACGACCAATGCCGTTGTTCTTTCATCGGTTGCGATATTGGGTGGCGATTACTTAATCAGCGCAATTCTACTTTAGTGCTTATGCCGTTGAGACAAAACTGGCTACTCCGTGTGCTACACCTGGAAAAGCCGTCATAGACAGCTGTTGTTTACTATGAGTGACGAACACGAGATTAACTGCAATAAAGGAGCGGGGCGCTCATGAAAAGACTCAACGTCGAGTTGGTGGTGGGATTGTTTCTCATTGCTGGAATATTAAGTTTCGTTTGGATCTCGGTAAAACTTGGCGACATGAGTTTCCTCGACAAGGACACCTACGACGTCACGGCGCGCTTTACGTCAATATCCGGGCTCAAAGAGGGGGCTGTGATTGAGGTCGCGGGCGTAAGAATCGGGAAAGTCTCGAAAATTGACTTGGATCGTGAAGATTACGAAGCGGTTGTTCACTTAAAAATAAACGGTGATGTTCAACTCCAGGAGGACAGTATCGCATCGGTAAGAACCTCAGGCGTAATCGGCGATAAATTTGTCAACATCACCCCCGGCGGCTCCGACGAACTCATTAGCGAAGGAGGCGAGATCGAAGAAACGGAATCATCGATAAGTCTCGAGGAACTGGTAAGCAAGTATATTTTCGAGCAAGAATAGACATTACCTGCGTGGCCTTATGAAGAATCTTTTCTTTGTCATTCCGCTGCTGTGCGCCATCGCGACGGCGGTGCCCGTCGCCGCGATAGCCCAAACCCCTCCAGCGCAAGAAACTCAAGAGTTTTCGGACGACGAGTTTGCAGACGAGGAATTCGATGATGATTTCGACGACGAGTTCGATGACGAATTCGATGACGTTGAGGAGATCGCTGTCTCAGATCCTTTTGAATCATTTAACCGCGGCATGTTCTGGTTCAACGATAAGTTTTACTTCTACTTACTCAAACCAGTGGCAAAGGTGTACCGTAACGTTCCGGAACCCGCTCGCGTGTCGGTATCCAATTTTTTCTCTAATCTTACGACACCTATACGTTTCGTTAATGCGCTGATGCAAGGGAAAATACACGATGCCTGCAATGAATTTGGCCGTTTTATGATCAATACGACATTCGGTATCGGTGGCCTATTCGATCCGGCGCGGAAATATGCGGGGATACGTAGGAAAGAAGAAGATTTTGGCCAGACGCTCGGCACTTACGGCATCGGGCCCGGCTACTATTTGGTGATACCGATTGTAGGCCCTCTTAACGTCCGCGACGGCATTGGCTTTCTCGTGGATACCTACGCCGATCCTACGGCGTTAGTGTGGCAAGGACAGGCTTATTGGGTCGCGCGGGGTGCTGACCTGGTCAATACGGTCTCTTTGGACAGGGATACCTACGAGGCCATAAAACGCGACGCCCTTGACCCTTATCTTTTTGTGCGAGATGCCTACATGCAAAACAGAGCCGGTAAGGTTAAGGATTAGTTGTCTATTCCACAAATCCTGGAACAGCGACACCGCCGTGTATACCCATCGCGATGTTTCCCCAAAAATTGCGAACAAAATCAGCGCCCTTGGTGCACACCCTCGTCAACGCGTGGCGGCGTCGAGCAACAAAAGCGACAAAAAAACATCAAACTACTCGTGTTATTTTTTGGGGCCTCCCCTTGGTACACTATGAATCAGGTCTCAACGTGAACTTTAAGTTACCGCTAACCACTAAGCTATCACCCCGCGTGAGCCGAAGAAGATACGGTGGTCCGCGTTTGCGTTGTTCAGCGAAAGAAAGGAGCATTAATAATGTTTAAGAGAATACCGCTATTTCTGGTTTTGCTTGGTGCATGTTTTGGTGTGCCAGCGTTTGCAGACGACAATGGGCCCAAGGGCCAGTTGAAGACGACAATAGACGCAATTCTCTCTATTCTCACTAAACAAGATATCGATAGTACGACAAGGCGCGAAACCATAACGGAACTCATAACCGAGCGGTTCGATTTTAAAAAAATGTCGCAACAAACATTAGCGACCAATTGGAAGAAGACCACCGCTGAACAGAAAGGTAAGTTTGTAGGGTTGTTTGCTCAGTTGCTTCAGGAATCGTACATGGGCCGAATCGAAGCCTACACCGACGAGCGCGTGGAGTTCGTTAACGAAAGAATAAAAAAGAAACGCGCCAAAGTTAATACGCTTATCGTAACCTCAAGCGTGGAAATTCCTATTAACTATAAGTTGACTAAGAACGGCGAAAAGTGGTTAGTTTACGACGTTGTCATAGAAGAAGTGAGCCTCATCCGGAACTACCGAAACAGCTACCGCAATATTGTAAAGAAAGAGGGTATCGACGGATTATTGGTAAAAATGGAAGAAAAACTCGACGAAATTCGCCAAGTGGCTGAGGCAAGTTAACACATTTTCTGATTGGCAAACGGGCTAGCCGGTATTCCTCACAGTATCCACGCGATCTCGCTTGTTTATTGATTCCACAATGAATATTGTTCGACGCGTCCCGGTAAGAAATGCGGTCTAGACGGTACCTGCGTACCTAAAGGCTCGCGATCCGCACCCCAGCAGCATCACTGTAACGGCGTCTTGTCGCGAAGAAGTGCGCTAATACAATAGTCACTGGGAAGTGATAAGCAATGACGCGAATTGTCTCTATACGCCGCAATCTCTTGGGCGATTTGTCTATCGTTATCATCCTATTAAGTGGTGCCATCATGGCCGTGACTTTTTTAGGTGCGAGGGAGGTTGTGAGAACGCTTTCGGGTTCGTTGATCAGCCAAACGATCAACCAAACGGAGGTAAAGCTTCATCAATTCTTTGAACCTGTTATCAGAGAGCTGCAAGTAGCACGCGTTTGGGGTCGAAACGGCGTGTTAAAGCTCAACGATCCCGATGCGCTGAATACCCTGCTGATACCCGTAATGGAACAGCACCCACTCATCTCCTCATTGCTCATCGCCGATTCAAGCGGCAACGAGCACATGATTTTACACCTTCCTGATCGCTGGGTTAATCGCCAAACGCGGCGACAACAATGGAATGGCAAAAGCCGCTGGTGGGAATGGACGAACAACGCTTCCGAACCTGCCGTGACTTGGAAGGCACTCGACTACGACCCCCGAACACGGCCATGGTATCAAGGCGTGCTAGCCAAGCGTTCTGCCCGACAAGAGCCCAACCCAAGTCTTCGGGATACAGATCTTCACTGGACCAGTCCCTATACGTTCTTCACAACCAAAGATCCCGGCATCACGGCGTCGGTTCCGTTTAACGATGGCAACGGCCAGGAGTATGTCATCGGATTTGATATTTTACTCAAAGATATATCAACGTTCACAACAAGCTTAAAAATCGGTAACAACGGGAAAGTCGTTGTCTTGACCAATGATAATCGAATCATCGGTCTACCGCGAGATATACGCTATGACACTGAGGCGAAACGCAAAGCCGCCTTACTACGAACGCCTGAGGAGCTGGGTGTTGACCTGGCGACGGATTCAGCCCATGCATTTGCCTCTCGCCCGGAGGGCGAGTCTGGACCGCTACGTTTCTCCAGCGGTGGTCAAGCGTGGTGGGGGGAGGCAAAAATCTTTCAGCTCCTTGCAGGCAGCCCGCTAATTATCGTCGTTCTGATTCCCGAGGTTGAGCTTTTGGGTGACATCGCGCAGCTACGTATTTGGATACTGGCTATCACCTTGGTTGTACTTGCATGGGCATTGTGGCGTGCTAGAGTGCTCGCACGTCGCTTCAGCAGCCCCATCGAAGCGCTAGTCATACAAAGCGATCGCATTAGCCGCGGTGATCTAGACCCTACACCACCTATCGAATCCACCATTAGCGAAGTCAGACGGCTCGCCGACGCTCAAGAGAAAATGCGCATCGGATTGCAGTCCCTCATGAAACTAGAAAGTGACTTACAACTCGCACGTCAGATACAGCAACGAACATTCCCGAAGCAGCTGCCGGTAATGAAGGGGCTCGAACTTGATGCATGGAGTGAACCCGCCGAAGAAACCGGCGGTGATACCTACGACATTATTGGTTATAGCGTCGAGCGTTCAGGTGGAATCGTACAACTTTCGCCAACTCAACCTAGCATGGCCATGCTACTCCTTGCCGATGCAACCGGGCACGGTGTAGGACCGGCCCTATCGGTGACTCAAGTTCGCGCCATGTTGCGTATGGCCGTCCGGGGAGGCTCGTCGTTGACAACCATAGCGTGCCACTTGAATGATCAACTTTATAGTGATCTACACGCCGGTCGTTTCGTCACGGCTTGGTTAGGTGAACTAGACGCGGAGCAAAACACGCTTCGGTGGTTTAGCGCCGGCCAAGCACCTTTACTTTATTTTAAAGCGAGCGATCAAGCGTGTACGGTTATCGACGCCAATGCGCCACCGTTTGGTGTCATTGAACAAATGGAAATAAGCGTTGCGGACCCGGTTATTCTAGAACCCGGCGATATCTTTGCCGTATTCTCTGATGGCGTTTTTGATGCAAAGAATGCGCAAAACGTTGCATTTGGCGTTACACGGGTCATTGATGCCATTACAACGCACCATCGACATAGCGCACATGCAATAATGACGGCGTTGAGAGAATCAGTCAACGTATTCTGCGGCACGGAATCGGCCGGCGACGACCGCACGGCCATTATCATTAAACACTCAAATTCCTGATAGCAGCGCTCACCCCAACATCATCACAATACCCACCGTTGCGAGGAAGAGCGCGAACAGTCGCTTAAGCCAACGTCCAGGTACCTTATGGGCAAGCTGAGCACCCAAGGGCGCGAAAATAACGCTGGTTACCGAAATCCCGAGCAATGCAGGAAAATAGACATAGCCCAAACTCCACTCAGGCAAAGAGTGACTGTTCCAACCGGCGATGATAAAGCCGAAAGAACCCGCTGCTGCAATAGGAAACCCACATGCGCTGGAAGTCGCCACGGCATTGCGAACCCCTACGGCACACCATACCAAGAACGGGACAACCATCGTACCTCCGCCAATACCGACTAGCGCGGAGAGGACACCAATCCCCACGCCCGCCATTAGTAATCCGATGGTTCCAGGTATTCGACGTTGTGGCCTCGGTTTAAAATCGAAAACTAACTGCACTGCGACAAGTAACTCGAGTATGCCGAAGAGAAACCTCAGAGTGTGAGTAGAGGCGAGATCAGCCAAGAAGCTGCCACACCATCCGCCCACAACGAGCCCCAACGCCATGCGCTGAAAGACTGGCCAACTTACAGCGTTCTTCTTCTCATGCGCATAGACCGACGCCAAGGAGGTGAACATTATTGACGCGAGCGACGTAGCAACCGCCATGTGCATGGTTAGCTCTGGAGCAATGTTCAAGTGAGGAAAGACGGCGGCTAGGATTGGAACAATGATGATGCCTCCGCCGATCCCCAAAAGCCCGGCCATTAACCCTGCAAAAGCCCCAGCCGCTAGAAATATCGACAGAACACTCATCGGCCTATCATATACCTATCGCGAACGGGATTCCGCGAAAACTGCGACCAAAGGAAGTGCCCGTGGCACAACCGCTTTTTAGCTCGTGGCGGCGTCGCAGCAAACTGAAAGATTCGAAGGGTTGTAAAGGGGTCGGAGCCCTTTACCGTTTAGGAAATAGGCCACGAGGAAATGGGCCGCCCACGTTGCCCACCCCGGAGAGAAATTGACTAGGGGTCCACTATGTGGTTGTTTTAAATTGAGTTTTGTGAGATTCTAATGTTACGATCAATTAATCATCTCGCAGGGGATAGGCAGCGCCTGTGGGAGAATAAAACTGTTAGAGCGCCAAGTTGAAGCTTGGTGCATCTTACAGGGTGAAAGTCCCTGTTGGGTAAGGCCTAACCCGCCACCCATACCGAGTGTTGCGCCCATGGCGGAGTCGAAGGGACCATTGGTCACTTCCAAAGACGAACAAGATGGGTGAAGCGTACACAGAGAATTGTATAGGCCGTAGGGCGTTCGCAGCGCCTGAGAGTTGATATAGCTTCGAAAAGCAACTTGGGGTTGACGAGGGTTTTAACGTGCACCGAAGTCAATACAGAAGTATCCGCTTTGGTAAGGATATGGAGGGCCCCCGGAGTCAATTAAGACTGTGGCATGTACAAAGAGATGCATTTAAGAACTTGGGAGATCCACTAGGGCCCTGAGCAGAAACGGTAAAGGAAACTGAATTGCTAGAGACACGAAATAGCATGGAGACAGGACTACGCTGGTTTCTGGATATCCAGACATATGCTCAGGAAAGTTGCGAATTTTGTAAAAGGAATAGCAACCGATGGTTTAGTGGGAGTCGGATCAAGCATAGTACTCAGAGCGTGGGAGAGCCACGTACAGGGGAAAGGACTTGACGGAAGTACGTAGCCCGCAAAGGTCACTCATACCCGACGCAGAAGATTGGGAACGACATGAGCTAACCTTCCTGCGGGGAATAGCCTACAAGGCAAAGACGAAACCAGAGTATCGTTTTCGAGACTTATCAAGTTGCGTCGATGAAACACTACTGAGTTACTGCTTTCACAAGAAGTTGAACAAGAAAGCAGCCTCGGGTGTGGATTACGTCACCTATGAAGATTACAAAAAGAACTTGTCATCGAACTTAGAAGATTTAATCCGTCGATTAAAACGAGGTGCGTATCGAGCGAGGCTGGTGAAAAGAAAGTATATTCCAAAATCACCAGGAAAGAAAAGGGCGCTAGGTCTACCGGTGCTCGAAGACAAGCTATTACAAACGGCGGTGTCTCAAATTCTCGGCGCGATCTACGAGCAAGACTTTCATTCGTTCAGCTATGGTTATCGTCTAATACGAGGAGCCCGGCAAGCAGCAGATGATCTGACGGTTCGAATGTAGTTTGGGCGGTTTGGATGTGTGGTAGAAGCCGATATCAAAGGCTTCTTTAATCATATCGATCACGAAAAGCTGATAGCGATACTAGCGCAAAGGGTGGATGACAAACGCTTTCTCAACCTGATCAAGAAATGGTTAAAAGCAGGGATTTTAGAAGAAGATAACAGTATAGTGTACCCAGAAGAAGGCACGCCGCAGGGCGGAAGCGCTTCTGCAATGCTAGCTAATATCTACCTGCACCATGTAATAGATGAGTGGTTCAAGAAAGTAGTCAAGCCCCATTGTGATGGTGATGCCATTATTTGCAGATTTGCCGACGATTTTGTTTGTGCATTTCAATACAAAAGCGATGCAGAACGGTTTTATAAAGTGCTGCCCAAACGGTTGGAGAAATTCGATCTTGAAGTAGCAGAAGATAAAACCA
>CALZJI010000090.1 GCA_945787615.1 uncultured Chromatiaceae bacterium
CTCATGGAATACATCCTTATTGTTGATTTTCGCGTTTCCGTCTGCGGCCACTTCCATAATCACTTCAGTGGGAATAAAGATACCGAGTTCATTAAGAACGTGGATAAAACGGTCAAGGGTTCTCGGGAAGGGATCGCCTTCAAAGAGGTTGGTGTAGAGGTAGTCGTAGTGGCTTTCGGCATCGGTCGGCTCGATAACCATAAAATAGCCGTCGTGCTCCTGATCATAGCCCAGCAACACCGTCACCGGCGTACCCTTATAGTCCGATTCGAAAAAATGTCTCGACATTGTTCCATCCCTTCATCTTTATAAATAATGTTAGCCGGTATTCCCCCTTCCCGGCACCGATACCTTATATTAAAGAGGTGCTTCTAAAACGCACATAACCCCTAATGCAAACAACCGTGTGCGTCTTCCCTTCGCAGTACTCACTACCGGGGTGCCTTGTTCACTGTGTTCAGCACTTACAACGGCTTCCGCCTTTCATTCATACCGCACGTACAAAAGGCGCAAGAACGAACGACCGGGTACCTGTGAAAAAACGAAGCAAGTGAGAACAGTGAATCCCTGGCCGTTATCATCTTGGGACTAATATAGCCACTATTACGGGATATCGTCAATACGTATAACGGGATATTTCCCGTTTTCTTATATCTTCTCAATCCTACAACAAAGAGGAACGAAAGTTATTTTTGCCTAATGAAAATCACAGCGTTAGTATTATGTGTTTTCCCGTTGATATTTATTAGAAAATCATACACTAACGATCATTTCCGCATGGCTAAACGCAAAAATATCAAGGTCTTCATCAGTGATGACCATGCCGTTGCACGAAAAGGCATCACAGAGATACTGCACGATTACGGCATTAACACTGTTGGCGAAGCGGCCACGGTAAAAGAGACCCTCGAGCACTGCTTTGATAAGCACCCTGATGTCTTGGTCATTGATCTGAATATGAACGGTGACAACGGCATCTCGACCATTGAGAAGATTCTAGACCTTCACTCCGAGGCGAAAATCGTCGTTTTCAGTATGAGAGAAAGTCTGAATATCATCCACGCCACATACAAAATGGGCGCAAAAGGGTATGCCACGAAAAGTTCTGGACCCGAGGTGCTTGCGGACGCCATCAAGAAAGTTGCCTCAGGCAAAAACTACTATATGCCAGGCGTTGCCGAAGAAATTCTCGATTACGATACGCGCGCTCACAAGGAAGTTGATCCAAGAGCCGTTCTAACCGAAAAAGAATTGATCATATTCACACGTTTGGCGGAAGGGAAATCCAACGAAGAGATCGCGGAGGAGCTGGGGCTAACCACCAAAAGTGTAGCCAATCGCGCGCTGGATATCAAAAACAAATTGGGAGTTCGGTATACGAGCTTTGAGTGGATCGCGCGTAAGTATAATTTGCTTAAGCTTGATCTTTAATTATTCCCCGCCCCTCTACATCGCTTCGGGTAATGGCGCACCGTTTATGACTTCTTTAATAAACCCGAGTAACTCGTTGGGCATAATGGGCTTGGTCAACACGTAAACGCCTGCCGTGGCCAACGTTTTATAAGTAGTATCGGTTGCGTCGGCAGTAAGCACGATGAAAGGCAGCGATGGATCGACGTTTGAATTGCTTCTATACTTCCTGATCACCTCTATACCGCTCAATCGTGGCATATTAAGATCCAATATCGCTAGATCGAATCGATTCTGAGAGAGTTCGCACCAGGCGGCGTTGCCGTCGGCGCACACGGTTGTGCGAATGCGTTGGTTGGTCAGTATTTTCGCGATGATATCTCTGACCAACTCGTCGTCTTCCGCAACGAGTACGGTCAGATTGCGCAAAGCGCCATAGTCCGGTTCCCGCTGCGGGATAGTCGCGCGATCTAAGACAAATTCGACCGGCAGCGTTACGGTAAAAACAGAACCTTTACCCACGGTACTGTTGACGGTGATGGCGCCACCCATAAGGGAACACAGCAGTTTGGTTATCGGAAGACCGAGGCCCGTGCCGCTCACAGACACGTGAATAGGGTCATCGACGCGCTCGAATTTTTCAAAAATCGTGTCCAGTTTGTTCGGCGGGATGCCGATTCCTGCATCGGTGACCGTTATGATTAACTGATTGTCGCTTTTACGCCGCTTCACGACCAGCTCTACCCTTCCGTTTCGGGTGTATTTGGCGGCGTTGCTCAACAGATTAATCAAAATTTCCTGTATCTTTGTACGATCCCCATAGATCGCCCCGATATCATTGGCGCAAGCGATAACAAGATTATTGCCATTCCGCTCAATAATACCGTTGACGGTCACGGCTGCGTCATGGACCATTTCACACACGTTAACGATTTCGCGCTCGAGCTCGATTTTCCCTGCCTCTATTTGAGAAAGATCGAGAACCTGACCAATTAGTTTATTCAAATGCGCCGCTGAGGCGAGGATATTATTGGAATAACCGCCGATGCGCGAGCCCTCGATCGACGACTCATTGATTAACGACGCGAACCCGATGATGGCCTGCAAGGGTGTCCGTAGTTCGTGGCTGACGTTCGCGACGAACGCGCTTTTTGCCTGGCTGGCCTGGTGTGCTTTATCTCGCGCCGCCCTAAGCTCCTTGGTCCGCTCTTCGACCAATTGATCCGCGTTTTCACGGGCTTCTTTAAGTTCATTTACATGTCGTTCCACATTCTTCTTTGCATCCGACAACTCCGCACCTAATCGGTCGATTCCTTGGGCGAGATCACCGATCTCGTTGTCGGCTTCGATTCCGATGGATGTGTGGTAATGACCTTGACGGAGGCGGTTTACGCCCCTCACGATGCTGCCGATAGGGCGAACAATATTATTGCCCAGCCTAAGCCCAACAACCACGCTAACGATAAGCGCCACAATGCCTACCACGATATTGTTCGTTATTATTTTGCTGCGTTCCGAAACGAATTGCTCTGTAGTCAGCTCGACCGTAATGTTGCCAATCACTTCGCTGTTTGCGTTTCTGGTACTGGACAATAGCGAACTGTTCTCGTTAGAAGAAAAACCGTCGATCAGATCAAATGTTTGTGCCGGAGCAAGATTCCGAAACACAGGGCGAGTAAATACCAAAGGCTCACCGGCATGTCGCTTAAATTCATCGGTACGTTGAATAACGACGTTCTGATTAACATCCGTAACGCTGATTTCGTGAATTATTGGTTGTACGATCAATCCGGCAAGGATATCCTCAAGATATTCCGTATCTCCGGAAATCAACGCGTATTCGCTCGCATGCGCGACGTATTCCGTAATCGTTCTACCTTCCTCATCCAACGCGTCTTCTATCTCCACTGTGAGGACATGCAAGAAGTACGGTATGAGAAGCATGAACATGATTAAAGCCGGTAATATCGCTACTGCGATAGCGGTGATCCTTATGCTTTTGAGAAAATTCGGAGTTTTCATGGTCGTGGATTTACCTATCCAACGGATCTGAGGTTGATCGGCGAAGCTGACGATGGATAACATCGGGGTCTTTTTCAGCGACCCCCAATGTTTTCGCGACATTTTTGTTTACCAATACGTGGTATCGTGCGCTGAAACGCGGGGGCGGTAATTTACCCGTACGGCGATAACTTGCAATGAACTCAAGGGTGTCGGCCGCGACGTCTTCAACATCGTATTTGACTGAGGCCAGCGCACCGGCTTTGACCATACCTTCCGTAAAGCCAATCAGCGCTTGGTTATGGCGGTAGGTCGTTAAAAGAATGTTACGAAGCGTGTGCGTGTTGTAGATAGTGCCGTCCGCGAGGGCCAACAGCGCGTCGGCGGAAGATATCACGTTAAGGGCCTTATTTAGCGAACTTTCTTCACCGACATACGCGGTGATCAGCTGGGCCTTGTTTTCCTTCGCCGCTATCTCGATGGTCGGGTGCAGAAATTGTGTATCCTCACTTAGGAGTGCCGCTATTTGGGTATTCTTTGGGTAGAGTATTTTTGCTAAACGTACTAAAACGGTAGGATCCGGCTCGGCATAGATCGCGCTAACCGACAGCGGGTCGGCGATTTCTCGCGTTGAGAGCGACTTGTTGAAGGATACGCTGGAAAGGAACACCGATAAAATTGGCGCGGAGACGTTTTTGTCCAGTAGATAGTTGAATACGCGAGCCCCCAAGGAGACGTATAATACCCCGTCATTGATAGCCGGTAAGTTGAGGTGATTTAACTCGATACTCTTAACGTCGGCATTCGGAAGTTTTCTCGCCAGATAGTTCGAAAACAGAGAAACAGTCTTTTTGTTTCCACTGTGGATAACGTAGACGTCAAGCGCCTGCGCCGCTTCGGCATTGACCTTGAAGGTGACAATGGCGAGAACAATTAATAGAAGAAAGGCAAGTCGCCGCACGCTTTGTAATCCGCTAATCCCTTAGTCTGCCGATTAAATTTTAAACCGCAGCGCAAGATAGTAATGAGTATCATCGTCATAGTTGTTTTGCACTGAAAACGTCTCGTTCACCACGAACCCGCTATTCCGATTAGCAAAGTGCCGTAGGATAAAAGACGCATCGAACCGATTCCCGCCGAGACGCGCGCGCTTCGTGAGAATTAGGTCATAACGATTGTACGAAAAACCACTGATGTCGTCTGCACCGTAGTAGGCTAACGTACCGCCATACCCCTTATCAAAATCGTAGGATAAATAGGCGGAGCCGCTATGCCTTGGGGATAGGGTGCGTTCAAAAAACTGGCTCGTATTGTTATCCATATACGCATATGCCAGGTAAGCGTATAGATTACGGAGGGGTTGGTAGGCTAGCTGCACTTCGACGCCACGCAACGTCGCCGAATTGTCGTTGGTTGGAAAATAGTCAAAAAACTGCAGTTTCTCGGATATTAAATCATCAAGTTCCTGTTCAAATACACTAATATCCCACGACAGACCGGCATGGGGTAGGTTTGCATAATAGCTAAGTTCTTTAGACAGGATTTCCTCTGATTCTAAATCACCATCGGTTTTCGCATTATAGTAAAAAAGCCCTTCCGTACGCCCTTCGAACGGCGGATTAAGATTTATGGCGTGAAAATTCCAGTCTAGATTGAGCTCGAGTATATCTGGCGTGCGTACGGCTTTTGACAGCACAAACCGCAATGTGTGAAAGTCATTGAAATGGTAATTAAGCGCTGCTCGGGGCGAAAAATGCGTTTCGTCGACACGGTCGTCCTCATACTCAAACATGCCGCCAAGATTAAGAATGGCGTGATGAGTGATACGATATTCGGCGGTACCAAAAAGACGCGCGCTATAGTACGAAACATCGCCGTTTAGCCAGGTTTCACCTTTAGCGCGATCATACCGTAAACCCCCGCCAAATACGGTTCTAAAACTTTCGGAAACGATTAACGTATTTTCTATTTCAACATCGGCTTGGGTCTCGTCGAAATTCTCGTTTATATCACTGCATGTTGACACAAAGGCTTGCTCACCTAACTGAGCAACTCTACTTAAAACAGTTTGTGCTAACGCATCATCTGCGGGTGTTCCGCCAGAAGGAACCTGGCCCGACACTATCGCCGCGGCGTAATCGGGATTGGCGCCATGAAGTGTGCGAAGTTCTGGAAGAAATAACGCGGCGGGATAGCACGTATTCCATTCTCTGTCCGTTTGGGTCGTTTTTGCGTAACCCTTGATTTTCATTAGATATTTGCTGGAAAACTCCTTCATCCAGGTCGACAAAAGATAGGCTTCATCAATTGTCCTATCCGGAAACGTTGTCTGATTGGCATCCGCAAATTCGCTTTCCGCATCCACCGTGCTTGCGCCTAACTGTAAGTCCAGGGTGGAATCGGGCGAAAGATCGATGCTGGAGCGAATAGCGACGCTGTTGAACTCCGTACCATCGCGACGTTCGTCACCGAAGAGATTTTTGTCAAATCCGTCGTCCTCTTGATGTAACAGCGTTACCCGGAAAGCCGTATCGGCGAAACTGCTCCCATGGTTAAAGGAGAAGTCTCTCATATCGAGTGAACCGACATAAGCCCTGACCGCGGTTCCTTGTGAATCAAGCGGGTGTTTGGTGACGATATTGATGACGCCAAAAAACGAGTTGGCGCCATATGTCGCACTACTCGGGCTGCGGGTCACTTCGATCCTGTCAACATTGTCAACATCGACATTAAGGGTGGACCAATCCACTTGAGCAAACCCTGTTCTATAAACGGACATTCCATCTACCAGCACTTGCATGCGCCGTGGGATTAGGCCGTTTGTGCCGTGATAGGAAATACGGTATTCGTTTGCCGACGCCATGCCCACGACCATACCGGGAACGAGGCGCAACGCTTCGGGAATTGACCGGATTCCTAGCCGCCGTATCGTTTCTTGGTCGATGACGGTAACGCTCGCCGGCACATCCGCGATGCGCTGCTTGAGTCGCGTGGGCGTAAGAACCTCTTTAAACTCTGTGTCCAGAAAAAAATCATCGGGGATGCTGCTATCTGATAAAACAATCGATGTAGAGAAAAACAGACAACATAGTAAGAATCGAGAAATATCCATGGCTACAACCTAAAAAATCAGCAAACCTTGCTATTATTTCCTCCCTGGAATACATTCGCATCATGCTATAATCACAAGAAAAACATATACCTATAAATTACACTTAACGCGGCACATAACAATCCAGTTGCCGTACTCGAGGCAAAATTTAAAACGTGATGTTTAAACAAGGAACCGACAAAAACGCGCGTCTACTCTGCGCAGTGTTTTTATTTATGTGCTCTACTGCCTCATCGAACGAAACAACGAGGTTCGAGCTGATTCAGGCAATACCGATTAACGGGCCGAAGAATTTTCAACCCTCGGGTCTTGCTGTGTGTGAAGGAAAGCTCGTCGCGATTTCCGATAAACACGATAAAACGATATTTTTCCTTAACGAACAGGGAAACATCGCCAATGCTGAATCCGCCGTAAGTTTAACATTAAGTCATGCGGCGCCGGAACCCGATCTTCCCTTTACTCAAGCCATCGTAAGGTGGTTTGATTTCCTTTCTAATGGCGAACATTATGACTGGGAGGAGATCGCATGCACCAAAGAAGGGCAAATATTTTTGGTGAGCGAAAGTTTCGCGGCGATTGCGTCGGTCGATAAGACCGGTGCGGTTCATTGGCTACCGACAAACGCCTATGACGCAGCTAAAAGAGAGGGAATGCTCCAGAAGTACAATGCTTTTTTCGAGGGAATTGTCTGGCATCACGGGCGTTTATACGTCGCAGCAGAACGAGAACCGCGCGGACTCATTGAGCTGGTGCACAACGATGAGGGCAAATGGCAAGCGGAAAACGTGCGTGTACTCGAAGGCTCGGAATTACAAAAACAGGTTACGGATGAGCGGCCGGAAGATTTCAGCGATCTGTTCAGCGATGGCCAATGGATTTATACGTTAGAGCGTAATGCTTCTGCGATCTGTCAGCGAGAAGTCCACACATTTGATGTCGTAAAGTGCTGGTCCTACCGTCACATAGAAAGCGACGCTCAATATGGGTATCAAGATGATCGATTTGGGCTTGCGGAAGGCGCGGCGCTTGTCGACGGGGTCTTATATGTCGTGTTTGATAATAACGGCGATTCGCGAAAGTCCGACAACAACGATACCCGGCCACTCCTCCTTAAGTTTTCTTTCGATAGATAGCCTGACCACGCACTGACTATGACTGATAACTAGACAGCGCGGCGATGGTGCGTTCCGCCGAGGCGTCAAACAGGGAAAATATTTCTGTGTTAGCGTCTTCGAGGCGATCTCGTAGGGCGCGACACGCGGCGCTCATCTCATTGGCGCCTATCATGCCACTCGCCCCTTCCAGTTTGTGTATAATCTCACGACAACGAGTTAAGTCATTAAGGTCTAGCGCTTTCTCAATAGAACGTCTGGATGACTCAACGGTTAACCGGTATCGTTCTATCGTTTCCTTTAGGAATTCACCGGAAGCATCGAGCTTAGAAAGAGACGATAGGATTTCTTCTTCTAATACTACAGGTGCGGTCATGCGCGGTTCCAAACGTTTAAATCGATCTCCATTTCCATAACAGCGCAATAATAATGATTATCGCGCCAAGAGAAAACACGCTCGACCGGAAAAAGTGATGAGCCATACACAAGACAAGTCCCCGCAAAGCGTGTTGGTCGTCGACGACGACGAGATCACGCGTTCGATTATCGCGAAAGTGATCGAAGCCGAGGGCTACGCCGTCTATCAAGCCAGCGACGGCGAAGCGGCGATCAAGCTCTGCAAGGGCACGCCGATTGATCTTGCAATCCTAGACATCCAAATGCCGGGGCTCGACGGCATCGAGGTGGCGCGGCGGATAGACCCCCTCCCTGTTCTCTTCCTTTCCCAAATAGACGACCAAAACGTGATCAATAGCGCCATTGCCCAGCGTGCTTTAGGGCCACGCGCCGTCGGCTACGTTGTTAAACCGATTGATAAAGACAATATCATAACCACCGTTAAGTCCGCGTTAGGGATTGCCTCCGAACTCAATGAAAAGCAACGCCTTCTGGAATCTGTCACCCGTTCGCTAGAGAGCGAAAAACGCCAACTCGCGCGCGAAATCCACGATCAACTCGGGCAAGAACTGTTAGGCATTCGCGTTGACGCCACGGCAATTGTTAACGCCGCTAAAGCGTTGCCTGAGATACAAGAAAAAGCGCAACGCATCATCAGTAATGTTGAAGCCGTGCATAAAACCGTGAGCGCCATCATCCATTCCTTATATCCAGAAGACTTGGACACACTGGGATTACGGGAAAGCTTGGCGTTTATGGTCTCGCAATGGGACAAGCGCCTACAAGACTGCGCCGTCGATCTCGAAATTAAAGGCGAAATCGATCACTTAGGCCCAGATATTAACGTCGCGATTTATCGCATCACGCAAGAGGCGCTGACCAATGTGGGCAAATATGCCCAGGCCAAACGTGTTCTCATTACGTTGCGCCGGCGTAGCCGCAAGGACGACGAAAGCTATTTGTTTGCCACCCACGACATCGTACAACTCAACATAAAAGACGATGGTGCGGGTATTGATCTCAAAACGCTCAGGCCCGGTATCGGCCTAAGAGGCATGCAAGAGCGAGCGAAAGTGCTCGGCGGTTCCTTTAAGGTAGAGAGCAACCCGGGAGAAGGAACCTGCCTGAGTATCCTCATCCCCTTATAGTAAAAACATAAAGCGCGCGAGCATGTTAGGGGTGATTGCTCACCCGCTCTCCCCCACCCGACCGTACGAATAAGGATTTACTGCCATCGAGAATTTCCGTTAACACGCGGCGTAAAGGTTTCGCAATAAACTTCTGACGTTTTTTATATTCCGTCTCGGATAAGAAATTACTCTTTCGTGCATCATTCAGTGCCGCGATCTGTTGATCCAAAACCGTTAGCATGCGTATCGCCTTCCAGACAATGGGGTGATCCCAATAGACGTCCAGCTCAACCGCTTTGCGTGGCGTTTCCACGTGGACGGGATCACTGCCAAGAAACGCGTCATTGTCCTGCGCATAGCCTTCGAGTTTTTCGTAAGCTTCATTGGTTAACGTCACCCACTCATTCAACAATTCGTCGGCTAATACTTTTTCGAGCTCCTCACCATGAAGCTTTTTGTAAAGGGTATTAATCACGATATCCGCGATCCGCGTCAGATCCGGGAAGTTCACATCGGGGCGTCGTTTCGCCTGCTTGACGTCATAATGAGAGACTGCGATATCCGTCATCAATGACACTGTTCCATAAATTTTTCGTCTTGCCATGTTGCCCTACTCACCGTTTAACACGTTCGTTTGTCCACAGAAACCGGGGACAACCTTGTGGATAACGTGTCTGCATTGGTACAAAAAGATGGCCCAACAACGAGTTAGTTGTCATTTTTACATTGACGATAATTACGCCATGCGCGGTTCCGTAACTGAACACCTCATTATCGTACAAAAGTCTCCCCACGCCGTGCTTTTCTCTCCGTCTCAAACCAGTGAGATCAGCAACGTTAGGCGTCGTCCGGCGCCCTTTTCTTCGCTGCCCCTTTCGTGATCGCGCGACCATTGACGGCTATCGGCTTCGGCTCGTGGGCGTCCGTTCCAGGGAGGTTGTTGAGGACTATCCTCTTTACGGCACGTCCGGGCACACCGCTACGATCATTGAGCTTTACGCCTTACAAAGCGGCAGATGTCTACACCTCATTATATTTACTTACAATATGTTACGGACTATTATTCGATCTATTTATTACGTTATTTGAGATCCTAACACGACGAAAACTGACTCCGCAACAGCCTTTATATATATGGTATCTATACGGTCCGATGTCCAATGCCCGCTGTGATGCCCTCTACCGCCAATGGAACAAACAACGCTTCAATAAAGAAAGGCCGCCTCATGCAAAGCGGCCTTTTATCACCGAAGACGATAAGCGTCTGCGGTGTTACGCCTCGATATAACGATGCGTGATGACGGCACATAGCGCGGACTCAATCAAGCAGATTGAAGCGCCGCGTTATCTTCGACCTCTCCGCTCTCGTGCTCTTCCTTCTTTGGCGGACTGTATGTGCCCCCGAACTCGAGTGCAGAGAGAATGCCGTCGTTTTTGAGATAAGGCTTTCCTTTGAACACCGTTGGCTCAAAGTACAACCCCAAAATAGTCATCGCGATCACGTTTTTCTTAAGCGTGTCGCCGACGTGGAGTGCCGCAAACTTGCGCAGCGATGTAGATACCAATAGCGAGCAATACTGGTATTTGTCCTTACCGACAATCAGCGAAACATCAGCGAAGTAATTCCGAATATCCCCTTCGCCATTAACTCTGATTTGCCGAATAAAGCCCTTCGCGTTGGTTTCCATGGTTGATCTCCTCTCTTAACAATTGAGCAAGGTTAAGGCGACGTTACCCCTCGGCACGCGCCCATGAGTTATTGTGCACAGGCACAATTCGGTGAGATCCATCGCCTTGTTCCCCACAAGCCGTCGTCACAGACGAGTCGCCTAGACGTGTAAATTGAAGTATATAAAGTTTTATATACTTTATCATATACAGAAAAGTGAAAAATGCAAAGGGCATACACGGTGTTTTTAAACAAAAAATAAAGGGAAATAGCGTCATGCTATTTCCCTTCTGGTTGACCGATAGATCAGTATTCGTCAGGAAGTAAAATCGTTGTATGCGAACGATCCGCTTCCGTTATGATCCACAGGCGTACTTTATCGCCACTCGGCGCGTTTGCATCGTACCCAGAAAATATCCTGAGCCGTGCCTTTACCGAAACATTGTTTTCGTCTTTATCGACGGCATCAATATCCCCCCAATCGCCCTGCTTATGACGACGAAGGAAAGGAAGAGGATCAAATCCATCACACATTAATCCTCGAATTCCGGGCGTGATATAGACCGGCCCAGTTTGAAACAACGGAGTGCTCATTGGGATCTCCTTCTTGAACTTAGAAAGGTTAAGGCAGCGTTACCGAACGGTACGCGCCCGTGGAAAGATGTGCGATTGCACACATGAAGCATAACAGAGCGAGAAAGAAAATTCCTATCGGGCCTCTGCGTAGGCGAACGACTGGAAACAACGCGGCTTGGATCGGCCGAGCTCGTCGTCGCGTTGACGATTCACCAGGCCGATCTGTACGTCGTTGACAAGGTTACGTTATCCGCCGAGAAGATAAGATCAAAGTAAACCCCTCTCCGCAAAGCTCACCGCCTGCGTACCGCCGATGATGATGTGATCCAACACCCTCACATCGATCAACGCCAACGCTTCGCTCAGGCGCTCGGTAAGTTGTATATCACTTTGACTCGGCTCGGCTACGCCAGAGGGATGGTTGTGGCTAAGTACCACAGCAGCGGCGTTGTGTTTCAGTGCGGCTTTGACGACCTCGCGCGCGTAGACCGCTGCACCGCTAATCGTACCGTTGAAAAGAATATCGAAACTGATAACGCGATGCCGATTATCGAGGAAAATAGCAGAAAACACCTCTGATTCTAACGTCGCCAATCGTAGCGTAAGATAATTCGTGGCAGCGTTCGGCTCAGTGATGAAATCCGCGCGAACAAAACGTTGCTCGAGAAGCTTCGTTGCGAAATCCAATAGCTCGGACTCGGTTACGGGGCGTTGGACCACGTATTCCCCTGCCCTTTCGCCCGCTTTGAATAGTGAAGATGATAATTGCTGTTTCATGGTTGACCCCCCGTTGTTGTTGACGGGGTCGCCATATAACGCCGGGGTAAAGGCGATTGGGATGGCAAAAAGCCGGCCTGGCGCGGGTCACACGGGGCCGGCTTTTTCTCGTCTTGGCCTTCCCAATCGCCGCACCGGCGTATTCTATGGATGAGAAACAACAACGGGGGAGTTAATCAAGACAGGGACGATCGTGAAAGCCTATAGGTGGGCAGACGTAAGGGTCGATGCGCTCCCCGGCCGGGAATACTTAGGTATTTTTACACCGGCGATGACAAGTTTAAGATTGATTAACCCGACAACCTTATCGCGATTCTTTATCCTGCATTAGGCAAACACTGCGCAGCGAGGGGGTCCGTTTTTTTGAGCGGCGGTGGGTCAGTTTTTCTTAGCGTTGAGGGTTCGGTGCGCTGGCGGAGTTTGAGCGAAATCTGACCAGAGAACGGACCCAGGCAGGACTTGCAGCCGCTCGTACTCGCGGGCGAAAAGGCGGACGACCGAAATCCTTGGATTCCGC
>CALZJI010000091.1 GCA_945787615.1 uncultured Chromatiaceae bacterium
CCTTCACATGATACCTTATATCCATTTTGTATAGGGGCATCGCCGGGATACAGATCGTCTGGATTCATTCGTACTATTTCTGACCTTAACGTCTCGAAAGCACCGTTTCCGTCGAACCGTATAACGCCCGTATCCACGAAATATGCCTTTTTTGCCTCAGTGAGTAACTGCAATGTGTCTCGATTAAATCCCGGAGTACTGTCCGTCTGGACACATGCTCTCCAGATGCTAAATGAGTAATCACCATTGAGGGAAGCGTTAAGCAGCTTTTCCTGAATGTCTGTTGCGTGGACATACTTTGGGATAAGTATATAAATCGTAATCGATAACGAAATCAGTATTAACTTTTGAAATTTGCGCTTCATCGTCCATCTCCTTTGTTAGACTTCGAGGTTCCTCAATCCTTATGGAACGTTTAACTGTCACCGGTTAGGGCTAAGTGTTGGTATCGCGCAACAAGCCTTGATTACTGACAGGGTGCCTTGGAATTTTAACGTAGCTGAAGTCCTCGCTGTTTTTCGGGGTCAAATGGTATTCGCAGTAGCGTTCTGAGTATCACGTTACAACGATGCTCGGATTCCGCGAACGCGACCCTGGCATTCCCTGTATTGCTAAAACTTAGTCTTGCGGCGTGTTAAAAGCGTACTACGGGCCCGCCAGAGCTGCGGTGAGTTTTTTCA
>CALZJI010000092.1 GCA_945787615.1 uncultured Chromatiaceae bacterium
CCCACCAGTGGTGCCGCTAGGCACTCATAAAAATCAGGTTGCGTTGCTACGTAACGCTTGGTGGGTTACGCAAAAAGACGCTAACCCACCCTACATTTTGGCTTAACTAAGTGCCATTCGAGTCTGACCCCGTCTGCCCGTCTTTCCAAGGTCGTTTGCCCACCCGACCAGACATGTGAAACCCAAGACCAGAGCATCCGATCGCCTGCATGAATGCGCGGGCGTTTTGTGCCACGCTGATAAACAGCGAGTTGATGGCGTAACATTGCAATCTCGAGTTACATCGTCGCCCGCGAACGAAACAACGTCGATATAAACGTTATTAACGCGCAAACGATCGGTTTCGTACCGTGTGTTCTCGGTCGTTTTATCTAACAGGAATTAAGTTGGCGTAACGCCTGCTAAACGTCAAGATTTACAAATGTTAAGCGTTTTCGGAATCCACAAGTGTGCCCGTTTACTGGTGTTATTAGCGCCAAGGTACGGCTGTGGCGGCTGCACCAGGTAATGGACGCTCATCAATTCCGTAGGCTGTCGGGTCAGCCAGGTCAAACTCACGTAGACCGCTAACGGTATACCTCGTTTTCCTTCCAATTGCGATCATAAGAAATCTACGCTCACCGCCTCTTCTAACGCGACGAACGCGGAATGACCAGCTATACTCATCATAATGGGTAAACTGGGATCGGATGGCCGCAGCGCGCGCTCTACGTGTAGACGGCACGTCTCTCCGGTTCTCATATTCACTAGGAATCTCTTGCCTAATGATATTTGTGCGGGTCCACCCACGTTGTCGTGTCCATACCTGCCAATTTCCCGGGGAAACTCTTGGATACTTGGCTCGCAACCTGGCTTGTCTTCGCGCCAACGAGAGTCGAGGACGCGCTGGGTACTCGATCCAATAGCCTACCTTCATCAAGTATGGGACGCTCGATCGTATAGGTCGAACGTGTTCCAATCCCGATTAGATGATACGCGCCATCGGGATCCCCTCTGACGTGTCGTACGCGGAATATCCAGCTATACTCATCATATTGTCCGAATTGTTCCCGAATAGCCGCTGCACGCGCGGTTCGCGTTGAGGGTACATCTCGTTGTCTTTGGTACTTTAGTGTATAGGTGTAGGTATCGTTAATTAGACTCGTCCAACGTTGGTCGCGTATCCAGCGGGGCCAGTTCTCAGGCGGCACGTTAGGATATTTGGCTTCTAATCTGGCGCGCCGCTGTCCAGCAGAGAGCGGCGGACGCGCTGGGTACTCAATCCAGTAGCCGCGCGCCATTCCTTCTACGACTGTATCTCCACGCCGGATATAGATTTGTTTGTGTATTGGCGCCAGGACGGTGGCTCGGCCGCCAAAGGCAGTACGGAGTTGATTGAGGATAGCAGCGTCCTGCCCAACATCACAACCTCGGATAATAACACGCGTGTGTGCATCCACCGCGGGGGTATTCAACGGATTGATAGTCAGTTCGTCCATCGCATTCTCAAGTTCGCTAGCCCGAAAGTCACGTTCTTCTGACTCACCGCTGAGGCGGAAGTTAATGGTTCCAGAGCGATGCGCATGGGAAATAATATAAATAGTGCCGATGGGCTGGTCCTCTGGTAGCCCCCGAACATAGCCCAGCACGGCATCAAGGGTGCGTAGGTTGGCTACCACGCTAACATTACGCAGGTGGGCATAGTACCTCCTCGCATTCGTATAAAATCGGTTGCGCGAACCTGGGCGATCGCTTCCCATAACGAAAACGTAGTTTAGGCGTCCCGGTAAACCCTCGTTAGTAAGGCGTGACCTGCGCCGACGCGTGACTTCTTGGCGCAGCAGCGGTTCGACTCGTGCGCGGACGGCTTCGAGGCGTTGGACGTAGGCCCGGTTACGCATTAGCCCTGGCGGCGGGTTACGCACCCACATGAGTGGCTCTGTAATGCTTCTGTCTCGATGGAAACTTCGCGGGAGCGGTCGCCCTCGTCGTCGCGCGATTTCTGGAACGAGCAGTTGTTCGAGTAAGATTAAGTAATCTTCGTGAGCCCGTTGTTGGTGCAACTTGAAGAGCAATTCCGGTCCGCCGGTTATGTCTATAAACGGCTGCTCCGATGAACGGCGCATGGTCCATCGGCCGTTTGGACGACGCTCGATTTTATAGACGCTATAGCGCACGAGGATTTGCTGGACCGGGCGGGGTAACGAACGAAAATAGTCCCTCATGGCTTCTGGAAGAGAGCGTGGGGTAGGCGTGCGCTGCAATCGCCCAATTGACTGATGCCCTACGTGGGTCAACTCGTGAACGAGTGAGTTCTTCTCTCCCAACGTATCTGAAGAATATTCTCCAGCGCCAAATCCAACATTGCGCCCAAATGTACATGCGTGGAAATTGATTGATCGAGCTATATTAGCTGCCGGCGTGTTGCTACGTAGACGTGCCTTTGAAAAGTTTTCCCCGAGGCTTGGTTCAAACAGGCTCCGCTCCGACGTCGACAATCTACGCCCGCTTCCATGCTGTAACTGAATGCCAGAGCTTGTCGTTTGTGTCGAGTTGTCATTAGGTTGGCCGATTTTGAGTTTTTCTTGAATAGCGCTTTTGTTAAATAATCGCTGTACTGCCTGATTGCCAAGGGTTGTCTGGAGAAAAAAGACCTGCTTAATGGGCGAAGGCGAGGGACTGGAAAAAAAAGTTGTTCTAAGAGGCGCACCTCGATTTTCTCTTTCTGCTTCAGTAGCTTTATAGGATCGCTTTATTCTGGCTGCCATTCCCTAATCCTTGCGGTTACTAAAAAGCATTTAGTAATGAAAAGCTGATCCCTTCATTAATGGTTGAGACTGCTCGAAATATAGGCGCCATAAACGATACGTGCCGATAAAATCGAGTGTAACCCAATCGACACTACGCATCAAAACCGTGATGCACGTCCCGCAGCAATCGCGGAAAGTGCGACAACAGGATCGTTCAAGGCGAGGTTCGAGCTAGGAGCGGGGGAGAGGGGTCAGGAGCGGGAGCGCATAGCGGGGTAGCGGGGTCAGGCCTGCACATTAGATGTTTGACTACGCAATCAGCCATGGAACTCTCACATCAAAAAACCATCTTTTCCAATATTTTGTGACTAACCATGGTTTTACTAAATCGTCCATGGCTCGAAAACCTCGATTACGCATTCCTGGAGGCATCTATCACGTATTGTTGCGTGGGAATGACGGACAAGACGTATTCCTCACCAATGGAGATAGATCGCACTTCTATGGTCTTGTTGTAGAAGGTTTGGAAAGATACGAGCATCGTGTTCACGCATTCTGTCTCGTGCCTAATCACGTGTTGAACTAAACCGCTTCGCGGTGTTACATTTGACGGGGTTGAGTTCGCCCAGAGGTCTTGATAAACGCGCGTTTAGCCTAATTATTGCCAAAAACCCGTCTTGAATTTGAAATCTCCGACGTCTCGACGCTTCGCTTTCCGCGATTTTGCTGCGAGGTCTCTTTTGGGATACATTCGATTTCAGGTGAACATATGGTTAGTCCGACCTATACTTGGCCGCGATTATTTCTTGCAACCATCGCTACCTAGCTATCGTGACAAGACTATCACTCCTACAGGACGAGTATAAATTCGAATCTAATGTAGCGACTATTTTATCGCGATCTACCTTCCCGATCACTTCCTCCAGAACTTGTTTAAGGATCATAACAGCGTTACGATATTCTAAGCGTTCAGGATGAAATACATACTTTTATTGTGTCGCGTAGTGACGGACGAATCGATCTAGAGATATTCCAACGAATTCTTTACTATGAAATCGCTCCTTAATTCCTTAAAAGTCGCACTAGCTCATCATCCAAAGGTTAAACTTGCGATTATCTTTGGCTCGTTAAGCACCGGAAAAGCGAATGCTGATAGCGATCTCGATTTGGCGGTTGCTGCCATTGAACCCTTAACACTCAACGAGAAACAAGACTTAATTGGGGAGTTAGCCCAGCTAAGTGGCCGCCCCGTGGATTTAATTGATCTAAAATCAGCACCTTTGACAATTTCTCATCAGGTACTCACAAAGGGAAAACTCTTTTACTGTCTTGACAGAAGACTCTACGCGGAACTTATCAAAAAGATGCTATTCGATCAGGCGGATATGATGCCATATCGGGAAAGAATACTTGCAGAGAGACGGGACGCATGGATAAAGAGCTAGTCAATGAAAAGCTCGAAGCGTTAAGACACAGCGTCAGACGCGTCGAGAATAAGCGCCCGCAGTCCGCCGACGAACTCGTAAACGATTTCGATCTTCAAGACATCGTCACAGTCAATCTTACGCGGGCGGTTCAACTTTGTGTAGATATCGCGGCTCATATTATCTCGGACACGGAGGCCCAGCCACCAAGCACGATGGCTGAGTCTTTCGACGTGCTTCATCAACTTGGGATACTCGACGCCGCGTTAACTGAACGTTTAAAAAAAGCGGTGGGGTTTCGAAACATTGCTGTTCACAGCTACCAAGCCATCGATTGGCAAATCGTCCATCACGTGGCACAAGATAGCTTGGATGATTTTAAAGAATTCGCGCGTGCTATCGCTGAACGGTTGTAGTTAGTTTTATGGTAAGTGAACTACCTGAGAAGTAATTGGCTTTCTCGACATTGTGGGAGCGATGGAAACATCCCGGCGAACCCGATCACACTCGAATCGTTCAGTTCTGTCCTGTCGCGTTGACGATCAACGCGTTGGTCGCGGCGCCAGCGATTTCCGGGGTCCAAGATAATTTTTCTCGAAATGAAAGCGATAACAAAGACTATTAGGAGTCAATCGGTACAAGGATCGATCAAGTAGGCGTATGTAGCCTCTGCGCATACCCCTGACCACGAATAAACTTCTGCTCGCAGCTTTGCGCAAACTTCTTGAGTTTATCGAGCGCCCCAAACGCTCTCGGCTCAACGCGACGATGAGACCCGCCCTTGACGTGCTCCACAAAGGCATCTGTATCGAGGCCTAAGCGACTTAAAATAGGCGGCGCTGATTCACATATCGAGCCCCGCTTTTCATCGCGAATCGCTCTACCTGCCCAATCGATGAGTTCAAGATAGTCTTTGAAAGTATAGCCAATCGCATTCGGATGCCGATCACTGACGGCTCTAACCAAGGGCATTAACTTAACGTTGGCCACTGACGGTGTTTTTCGCTTGCGGTCGCAGCGCGCATCAGCGTTCTGTTTTGCCTTTGCGTCTCGTTTTTCTTGACGCTGTCGCCATTCATCGATTCGTTGTTGAATGCTGGTATATTCAGAGTCTTCCGGGGTTTGTGCAATACCGGCGCGGATGGGATTGAGATCGACATAACTCATGCACGTCAAAACCGCTGCTTCATCGAGCAAGGCTTGGCTTTTATAACGCCCTTCCTGCCGGACAGGGATGTCCTAATGCCGCGGGTGCAGGACGCACAGGAGCGGCCAGAAACGACGTTGAATCGAGATCGATTAGTTCTTGTCTAGCGCGCGTCATAGAACAGAGCTTACCTCGAGCGAATGACGTTAACGATCTATATCGATTTATATGGATGTCTTTTATAGTTTTTTCCTTTTTTTAC
>CALZJI010000093.1 GCA_945787615.1 uncultured Chromatiaceae bacterium
CAATAGTTAAAGTAGGCTACCGTTAAGAAGTACCTTGCCGACGGATAGGTGGAAGGAGCGCAGCGCCTTGTTCACATACCCCTATTTTCTGGCGTGTTGTATTAGGCCGGGCCAGAGGCGTACTCTAGAAAAAGCAAAGAAAGATAGCAGCGATAAGGAAGTGAATGTCAGGGATTAAGGGCTCGCGTCAAAATTGCTTCACATTTTGGACGTCGACCTATCGCGCCTGGTCCGACGGGAGCTTCAACACCCAAAGAGGTGAAGTAATTTTGACGCGAGCCCTTAATGTTATTACCACCGGCGTCTGAAACAACAGGGGCGGCGGCCGTTATGGGAGAACCGAGAGGAGAACGGCGAGCTTGAGCCCGCATTTCTCACAGGGACGCGCGAAGCTCGCGCAGAGAATTGGTCTCACAAACGATTTTCTGATTGGGAGGAATACACGGTGTATTTCCGAATGAAGAAGATCGTTTTTGTAGTATAGGATCAAGGGAGATCGCGCGGATCCTGTGAGAAATGGGGGCCAGGACGATACGTTCGAGAAGGTACTGATATGAATAAAATAAAAAAGGTGATTCAGGAATGGGAAACGACGGCGCGGGTAAAACCAACAATCAAAGAAATCACCCTACGGCTCACACTAAAAGACGTTGCGCGAGTTCGCGCGTTGGCCGAGTTATACCCGGGACGCACTGAACAACAGATCATTTCCGATATTGTGTCAGCCGCGCTTGATGAAGTTGAGGAAGCGTTACCTTATGTGCAGGGTCCGAGGATAATCGCCGAAGACGAGTTAGGGGATCCCATCTACGAAGATGTTGGTGCCACGCCTAAATTCGAACGACTGGCCAGGAAATACGCGGAAATGCTTGAAAAGGACGTTAAGCAGCCGTGAGACGAGTTAATAGAAGGCGATGCGACGCCCGGCGCGATAGTGATTTTAAGGAGTGAGCGAATGGCCTAGCCGCTGACGCCCCATTTCTAAAGGGTGCGATAGGTGCAGAAATTGCGGCCACAACTAAAGGGCCCACAGTGAAGGCGCCAACGCTAATCGGGGTATTCCCCAAGACTAGGACTGCTTAGGTTGTTTAGGCAAAAAAGTTTCTGCATTGGCGTCATCGAGGCCTAACGTTGAGCTGGGCCACGTCGTCGGTTCCGAGGGGTGAAAAGGCGCGTTATCAGCCACTTGCAAGAATGCAGGTAAGATGGCGACGGTTAGCAAGCTTAACCAGAGCACGTTCATTAAGAAAACCGAAAGCCGGCTGGGACGCGATACTCGCAAAATATTCATCTATTTCGGCCTCTTGTTTTATTTTTTCTTGTTTTACTTACCCGCTGCAAGGATCACGAAGTTGAGAAGTAGATTGTGACGACTTAGTCGCTTAATCCTTACTTTCTACGGGTATCGACATAGCTATATACGTGTTTTATTGCGTGACAACATAGTTTAATACGTATTTTCAGCTATTCAAGTGCAAATATCACAAAAGCGACCTACAACATGGCATTGCTTTCTCACGCGCGGTTGGGGTGAGTTCTGTGCGAACAACGACCGACCCGTGTACTGATTCGACCACCGGTCACAGTTGATATCTTATTCGTAGCCCGTTGGCCAAAACTGGCCGATACAGGTTGGAGCAGGCGAGGAGGAATGCTCAATAGCAATGATAAGGTGCCTTATCTACCGAAAAATGCCCGAGCGATTCGCTGGAGATTTCAGCGTGATATTGGCGAGCAATAGATGCTCGCCATTTCATTGTATTGGTTTATTCTTAACGTCGCCGTCGTTTTCCAGCGGCGCGCGGATCTTCGAATCGGACCTTTAGCGGTTTTTCGCCATATTGCTTACCGTCAAGCCCAGCAATGGCGGCACGCGCCTCGTGCCCCTCCATTTCGACGAAGCCAAAGCCTCGGCATTTACCGGAGAAAACGTCGGCCACGAGATGGATGGAGCGGATTGTGCCAAATTCCGAAAACAACGCTCGAACGGAGTCTTCTGTTGCATCGGGGGGCAAATTACCAACAAACATTTTCTTCAAAACAGGTGTCCTTGTTGCAGTCGCGTTACACGATGCCGACTGGATAACGGAAACGAACCCCGCGGTATGCCGCGGGGTTCGTTGTCAGATACAGACCAAAAACGAATTTAGCTCTGGACCGTAACCTGAGTCGCCTGAGGGCCCTTGGGTCCCTGCTCAACTTCGAAACTTACCGTTTGACCTTCGACGAGGGAGCGAAAGCCCCCGCCCTCGATCGCGGAGAAATGAACAAAAACGTCTTTGTCGCCGTCAGCGGGAGTAATAAAGCCGAATCCCTTGGATTCGTTAAACCATTTAACAGTACCTATAGCCACGTAACTTACCTCTAACTATCAATAACCAAGTATTATATTGCAATTCAAACGAGACAATTAACAGAAGAAAACTGGAGGGAACCTCGAAAACGACTTGAATAAACTGCAACACTCGCTAAGTGTACACGAATTCTCGCGGGGAATACTACATTTTATTGAATAAAATAGTGCAAAACCGATACACGTTGTGCGTTAATTACATTGTATCTAAAGGCGTTCTTCCTGAACCCGTACTCTCAGTGCTCTCGTGTTGATCTGAAATGCATGTGTATAGTAGGTCAAACGCCCGCCTCCCGTGTAGAAGTAACCGAGCTTATTCGAATAGAGAGGCGCATACAGTCCAGCGCTACAAGCCAGTGTTTTTTACAAACCACGTTTAGATATTACTATAAGTTTTTAATGAATAAGGCGCAGTCCCGGCGGTAATGATTCTCCAAATACCCGTCGTTCATCAACTTCGTTTAACTCAACGACTTCTTGGATCATCTTTGACCACGATTTAGGCGCTTTTGCCCTGCGCAACTTTTCAGCAACCTGTGTACGCAGCGCCTCCGGTAAGTCGCGATCTCGGGCGCCGCTAAGTCGCGCCAGCTGCGTCGCTGCGAATGCCGCCGCTTCGACCTTTTTCCAATCTACCGTTAACAGTTGGTCTAGCCATCGGATCACATCATTAGTGGGTACAATGTTATGGGTGCTGCCGTAAAACGGCACGCGTGCGCCCAGACGCCCAACGGCCCACCACGTCTGAGGGTTTTCGCTTGACTTGCGTAATCGCTCTAACAGCCAATCCCCAACTTCAACTTTCGCCTTTACCTTGATCCGCTCCAACGAACCGACCAATCGGACCATGTCGTCGTAGCCGTGTTTTTTTGGACCCGTCTGCCGTTTCGCGTGTCCCGGCGGCATTAGGTAATAAGAGATATCGTCGAGTATTTGCATTTGCGCGGACTCAAGCAATCCACCAGAGATCCGTCGCCATAACGTCCACCACTCCGACCATGATTGGCTTTGGGATACAAACTGAATCCCTTGCGGGTAAATAGGCCAGAGTTGCTCGATACGCCAATCGTCTAGTGGGTAGCCGAAGCCGGGGCGTAAACAAAAGCCGACTAAATTGAACCATATCCGCTCGTGATCGAGTGAGCGCCTACGTCGACTCGCATCGTCGAGGAGAACGCTAGACAACTCGCGTAGAACCGGAGTCTCCCACGCTGCACGAGGCCCCAATATCTTCTCTAGATCATTCCGCAACCGCTTTATGTCTTTGGGTTCAACGGATTTAGAACGTCCCCCATACATCCGCTCGATACGTTGCGCCGCGTCGGAGAACTGTTGCGGTAACTTGGCTTCTACGGCGGCGGTTGATACCTGAAGTCTGCTTTCCCCGCGCAGCTGGAATTCCAGCTTCCAACGTCGTTTAGGATTATCAACGTTAACGCAGTGAGTATCGAGGGTCCCCAGCTCAGTGAGCTGAGTCGCAAGTTGTACCGGAACCTCGTTAGGGGCTTGCGACGAGTCGCGTTCGAGAACGGCTGCAATCGGTGGCAGTGGTACAAAAGTGTGCTCTAGACTATCGATGAGTTCTCCTGGTTGATAGGATTGATCAGCAGTTGTGGACACGAGGTGAAAACGCACCGGTTGGCCTAGACGGAGTGCGAACGTTCGGTCTTTGAGTTGAATCTCCTCACCTTCGGCGGCGGCCCGGGGTAGTAGGCAGACGCCCCGTTTTGTTTTGTCCTTGTCATCGAGGACAAGGAAATAACTACGGGCCGAACCGCCACCAATCTTGGGCGCATGCCCGTATTGGGCCAATCCGTGGGCGACAGCGCCTCGTGCAACCGCTAAATCCGGGTTACTGTTGTCCAATACACGTACACCGGCCCCGCGCCACTGTTGAAGCGTATCAACAAGTCGATTAGCGAGTCGTCCACCGCGAAACACACCTCCATTCAGTAGCACCGCGTCGGGCACCGGAAAGATCGTGTTGTCTTTACCTTCCGCGTTGCCCATTGCCCTGTTGGCCACATGGGCGTGGCGTTCCAAAAACTCGGCGATATGGCGGGTGATGGCGGGGTCCGAAGCATAGGGCAACCCGAATTCCACAATGCCGCCCCTTTGCCGTTGGGGGCGTTCGTGGGGGTCGACCACGGGGAAAAAACCGTCGACAACCATCTTTTCGACTTCGTCACGCGTGAGTTCTGTGGAACGCGCACCGCCAATGAGTTTGCTGCCGGCACCTAAGACCGTAACTGTGAGATTCTCCGGCGCCCCCTCCGCGAGCAGTCGTTCCTTGGCGCTGCGGCATTGTTGGATCAGCTGTGAAAAACGCGCCATGTCCAGTGATCCGCCCGATGCTGCAATACGGCTTTCGGCCACATGGGCGAGCCCGAGATCCATATTGTCGCCGCCGAGCATCAGGTGGTCGCCCACACCGATGCGTGTTAGCTCTGGTCGTGACGCGCCGTCCGTCACTTGGATAAGGGTTAAATCCGTCGTACCACCACCGACGTCGCACACTAATACGAGTCGTACGTCGCGGAGTTCGGAGGCGAGGTTTTCGCCGTGGCGATAAATGAAGTCGTAGAACGCGGCTTGCGGTTCTTCAACCAATCGTAGCTGCATCAGGCCAACGTGATTGGCCGCTTGCACGGTTAGCGCTCGCGCGCCTTCGTCAAAAGACGCCGGTACGGTGACGACGACGTCTTGGCTCTGTAGGGGATGTTTAGGGAACCGGTGATTCCATGCCGCGCGTACATAACCCAGGTAACTGGCGCTGGCGGCAAGCGGTGAGACTTTAGTCACGTCATCGGCAGCGCCCCACGGTAAAATGTTTGCGGTACGGTCCACCGATGGGTGCGACAACCAGCTCTTTGCACTGGTCACCAAACGACCCGGGACCTGTGCGCCCAGTTCGTTGGCGAGCCTGCCCATCACGGCGTTGGCGACAGCCGCGGTGTCGTCTTCCCGCCAGGGAAGCTGCAAATCCGCGTCGGCTAGTTCCCCAGCCGCCGGGTGATAGCGCGCCGAGGGAAGCGCTGATCGCGCTGCGACTTCACCCAGCGCGACCAATTGCTCGATGTCAAAGATTTGAACGTTGGTGGCGTCGGCGTCCGCCCTTTTTTCCGTGTAGGCGACTACCGTGTTTGTGGTGCCAAGGTCGATACCGACGATGTATTTCGATTCGCCCATTGGGGTGTTAGCCCTGCCCGCGGACGTCGAACTCCACCTTCCAGTGTTCGTTACCGCTGCGGGGTATGGCTTCGATCGCCAACGTGCCTGTTTCCGTAACACAGGCGTGGAGTCTAACAGGTACGATCTCGCCAATGGGACGGTCTTCCGCCGGTAATGTGGCCTCTATTTCGCCCAGTTCCTGAACCTCATCGGCGGACCAGTGCTCCAACAATGTGCCCACCTCGTCGTGGCGTCGTACCGATGAGCCAAAAAAGCGAAACTGTACCGGTTCACCGACTACCAAGCCGAATTCTTGCGGTGGAAGTGCGGTATCAGTACCTTCTTCCATGCCGAACGGCGCAACGCACAGCGCTTGCACGGGCGGCGCAATGCCGGGGACGGCAGGCATCGCAGATTCGACGCCGATGTAGTAGGCCTGTGCGGTACCGCCGCGGATGCGTACACCGCCTCCGCGGCGTACATAGCTGTAATAGGCGGCGCCTCGGGCGACGGCTAAGTCGAGGTCGGCGCCCTCCAGAAGCCGGGCTGACGCCGCATTTTCCTTGCTAAGCCAGTCGTTGAGGACGTTCATTACACGCTCGCCTAGCGTCTTTGATTTCAGTACGCCGCCGTTAAACAGCACGGCACTGGGATGAAGAAACGTGGCGCCTTCGGGAAACGCGTTTGAAAACCCTTCAAGATCGCTGGTGGCTTCGCTTTGCCGGGTGAGAAACGCGGCGAGATGACGGGTGATGCCCGCATCCTGGGCATAAGGAAGTCCCAATTGCGTCAAGCCGCTCCGGGCACGGGTGGCCGGTTTAGCAGCGCTTTCAACGTGGGGAAAGAAACCCTCCAGAACCGTGTTAACGACTTCGTCCCGGGTGAGTTCCGTGCGAATGGAGCCACCGATGAGCCGAGATCCCCGGCTTGGGACAACGATAGGTGCATTGTCCGGGGCATTATCGTTCAACAACAACTCCTTCGCCGCACGGCAACCGTAGGTCAGTGCACGAAGTTGCCAGGGATCCAACTGGGTTCCCTGTGCGGAGAGTTTTCCAGCAACAACGTGTGCCAGAGCCAGGTCTATGTTGTCACCTCCCAATAGAATATGGTCGCCGACGGCAACCCGGTGCAGTTCTAGATTTCCTTCGCGTTCAACGACGGCGATCAACGACAAATCCGTCGTTCCTCCGCCGATGTCGATGACCAAGATGACATCGCCCACTTCGACCTGCTTGCGCCAATCTCCGCCCGTTCCTTGTATCCAGCTGTACAACGCCGCCTGAGGCTCTTCGAGCAAGGTGAGATGATCATAAGCGGCCGCATTCGCCGCTTCCGCGGTTAAATCCCGCGCTGCGGGATCAAACGATGCGGGAATCGTGACGGTAATGTCTTGCTGCACAAACGGCGCTTCGGGAAACCGAGTGTTCCAGGCGTCGCGCAGATGTTCAAGGTAGCGTTTGGACACCTCCAGCGGGGATATGCGCCCCACTTCCTCGGGCGCGTCCGCCGGCAGTATCGGTGCCCGTCGGTCGACGCCGGGATGACACAACCAGCTTTTGGCACTGGCTACGAGCCGTATCGGCGTTTGCGCGCCTCGTTCGCGGGCCAGCTCCCCCGTGATGCAATCCTGCGTTTGAGTCCAGGGTAGCGATAAATCAGTCGCGGGAAATTCGTCGGGATGGGGCAAGTAATAGAATGAGGGCAGCAACGGCCGTTCCTCGACGGCGCCCGGTGCCGTGAGTTGAGGTATATCGAAGACGTGTTGACTGACGTGTTCACCGTCACTGGCGTCAAGATCGACGTATGACAGCGCGCAGTGGGTGGTACCTAAGTCGATACCTATGGCGAAACGTGTTTCACTCATAACTCCACCTCCGCGGGTGCTAACACGGTTACGTCGTGTTCTTTAGCTATCTTAGGTAAATTAACGTCGCTTGCACGCCAGCCACGGTGGGTAAGTGTTCCGGTAAAGGGAGGTTGTCCTACAACATTCCCCGTCAAACGAGTCGCTGAGGCATCAAACCCTTGCTCGACGGTGACGCGCGCGCCTTCTTGTTCGGTTCGCACAGGCTCGAGCGAGATGTGTTCTCTCAAGACTTTTCGGCAGCCTTCGTGGACAACGCGCGCGGCCGCGCCAATCTCGGTATCCGTATATGCCGAGGTATCTTCTTCGATAAAGTCCACGAAGCGACCGTCTCGTTGAAGCAAACCGAGAAACTGGAGTGCGGAATCGGCGCTCATTTCTTTTAAGGGCGATACCGCGGCGGGTTCAGCGACGCCGTGTTCCACGCCCAGTGCGGCGGATTGATCTAAACGCCGAATTGATGCCGCATATTCAGCGTTAAACAATGTCTTAAAAAACGCGCCTACAGCCATTGGGATGCGCGCGAAAAAAGAAGGATTAGGCTCATTCATAAAATACTCCTATATCGGTCGAGTGCGGATGAAAGCGAGGGCTGCGATGA
Source organism: uncultured Chromatiaceae bacterium (assembly GCA_945787615.1). Lineage (GTDB taxonomy): Bacteria > Pseudomonadota > Gammaproteobacteria > JAADHS01 > JAADHS01 > CALZJI01. Next base: position 7,993 of record CALZJI010000093.1, read on the forward strand.
GCCAGCGCGGTTATCCGATCGACGCGCCTAACAACGTAGCGCAACAGCGCGGTAGCAAAACCGCGGCTAGATTGCACTCACGGGAAAAATAGTTCGGAAAGCGGTGGTGTCGAGGGGCTCCGTTGCGGGGCCGTACGCTTAGATTTTGTAAGACTTTTCGTGGCCCGTTTTCCCTGAGCCACCCCCAGCTTCTGCCGCGCCAAGAATACCATGTTTTTGGACCGAATTGGCAGATTGGCCAGATTTCTCCATCCGCGCCTTAGCCCGCCGTTACGATCGCTACGTGATTGTCGTGTTTCTAATGAAATCAACATATTAAAGATGCTTTGGTCTGACGCGGGTTCGAGCAACGGGCTAATCCACATAAAAAAATTGCAGAAAATTTGAGTGAAATGATCAAGATTTAATAGAATGGGGGGTTTTTGGGCTTTTTAACCGTTCGAGGGATTAGTGTGAGTAAAGACGCTGCGCATACCAGTAGATGGCGTACGGCCGATGTGGTGTTCGGTTCGAGCCTCGTGTTGGGCTTTATATTAGAGTATCTGTGGCCGTTGTCGCTGGTCGGGCTTCTAGAGCCGTTTATGCTGCATGTCATTGGTGCTCCAGTGTTGGTGTTAGGCGGTCTAATAGTGATTTTTTCTAAGAAGGAATTATTACGTTTTCGACAGCCTTCGGAGCCCTCGGCGCCGACCACGATGATCGTAAAAAGCGGTTTATATAAGTATTCGCGGAATCCTCTCTATCTCGGTCTTGCGCTGAGCTTCTCTGGTCTAGCTTTCGCGACAGATATGCCGTGGTGGTTGGTTCTTCTTGCGCCGACCATGGTAATCACTCAAACCCTGTTGATCCGCCCAGAAGAGAGGTATCTGGAAAAAAAGTTCGGCAAGGAATTCTTGGACTACAAAGCAGCGGTTGGGCGTTGGTTTTGAGTTAGGGCTCGCGCAAGAGTAAGTTTACATTTTGAGCGTTGAGGCGCCCGCCTGGCAAGGCTTCCGCGTCCTCGGCAACTGCGTCCTGTGTTGCCCTACCACCTACGGTCACTTCGGGCTCCTGCCCTCTCGTGACACTAGCGCAGTCGCTCTCGTCGTCCATGCTATCGCGACACTTGTGCGTCCATGCACATCGTCCATGCACATCGTCCATGCACATCGTCCACGCACATCGTCCATGTGCGTCGTCCCTGCAGTCGTGCTCTCGCCCCTTGCCTACATCCATGTTGGCAAGGCGCGAAAACGCAGGAATATGCGCATATTTCAAGTTTTCGCAACGCAGCCAGGCGGGATGCATCGATGTTGAAAATGTGACGTAATTTTTTTGCGAGTCCTTAGTGGAGCGATGTTGGTCTTTCTCTCCGCGAAAAAAAAATGCACTTGATTTCGTTTTTCGACACACTACAGTGCCCGTCTAAGTTCGCGCCTGGCAATGCAAAGCGGTTGTCCAAAGAAAATCAGTAAAAAAATCCGCGTTTACGTCGATATAAAAAACATCCAAGCAGTTAACTGCAACTCGGAATAGTCAATCGCGGAGGTACTATGATAATAGTTAAACATCTAATTTGTATCAGCTTTTTAGTCGCAGCAGGTTTGCTTACTGTGTCGAGCGCATTTGGCGACACCCAGTCGGGTCGCGGTTCCTCAATGGTCGGGGAAGACGATGGCATGATGCTGGAACGCGCGTCAAACGGATTGTTTGGCTGGAATACCCCGCAGAAAAACCAACAAGTTGGTCATGGCAAGCATGCGAACGTTAACACTACACTGGATAATGGCGGGCTCTTTGGTTGGCGTAAGGAGGGGCCTTCTTCGGAATAGCGACCGGGTAGTGTTGTAGTCACTTAACCCTAGAGTAATGCGTTTGAGCGACACGACAACAGTATCTGTATAACGCGGCTGGAAGAGACGCAAAATACCGTAATTGGCGTTCTCTTCTACACACGAACACAGTACTTTCAGGCCTATTCTTTTAATTTCAAGTAAAGGCTTCCTTCTTGGATTCGGACATCGTCTATGCCACCGGCAAGGGATTGCCAAAACCCTGCTTCACCGCCAAATTCTTCTATAAGATCGATATTCTTTAGGCCGCCCAACCAGGCGCTCGGGATGGGTACGCCCATGACGCTTACTCCCTTCAACACAACAACCGGCTTTTCAGAAATATAGGATAATTCTACACCGGCTCTTACTTTGAGGGTTTGGCCACCGAGTACCGGGAAATCCTCATCCACGGGTACCAGCAGTTTTGCACTGATCAGATCGTCAGACAAATCGATCGCTAGTTTCCTGGCCAAGTCGGTGTTTTTCGCCAACATTGCGTTGAGCTCTTTTTCAGACAGCGATATTTCTCGCTTCGCTCCGACTTCGCTATAAGCCTCGGGCTCTAGAGGTTCTTCGGGTTCCGTTCCGTGTTGTTCTCTTTTGCTCGTCGCTGGGCTATCGCGCCCTGTTGCGCCTAACTCGAGCCGTTCCAACTTGGCGTTAAGACGTTGTTCTTCCTTTGGATTCAGTGTTACCGGCGTAAACTCCTGGGGCAATAAATAATACTTGACCGCCCAAAACGTCATTCCCAACGTCAATATTATCGCGACGAGCACGATCCCCAGCACTTGGAGGCCGTTAAACCGCCGTTGACGAGGTTGCGGTTCTTGGACTTCGGTTACGTGTTCCATGTCTTTACTATCACTCTAATCTTCGAGAAAAGAAAGCCAATCGAACAATTCTATTGTTAATTTTTGCAATAAATCTTCTACAAAGTGGGCCCACAAAAATGCGGTACATGCAACCACAAGTGAACCTAGTTTTATGACCATTATTAGTACTGCTCTTTGTACATGAAAAGGACCGGACACCGGAACTCGTGTTGTGCATGCCTACGGAACGAATACCCAGTCGCAGTAGGTTACGTTACCGGTTCGGCTACGTGACAATCGCGCGCGTGGTGCCGTGTCACGGAGCGCTACGCGCACCTTTTACCTACTACTCTATCTCGGACGCAACAACGACCCGTCGCCATGCCATCAATACCTTTGCGGGCTGAGTGCAGGAAGTAGCGCACCGCAGGACGCGATTGCCGAGTTAGAATCACGCCGGGAGTAGGTGATCGAGAGCAATGCAGGCGTAATTACCGGGCGATTGCCGTGATTGTTGTTGAGAAATGAGGGCTGGGACTGAACGGCGTTGAACTGCCTCGCGCAATCAAGGATTTCCGTTTACCGCAACCCAGAAAGGGAAACTACCGACAGTGTGTTCTTCGGCAATCTCAAGTGTTTTCATGTCGATCACGACGACTTTGTCCGCCGCCGTTACCGCGACATAAAGCCATCGGCTGTCTTTGCTGGAACGCACGCCGTGAGGGCCCATACCCACATCGACTTGCTTGACGATCGCGAGCGTTTCCGCATCAATAACAGTGACGACATTATCGGCGATCGCGCCGGTCACGACGTATTGACCACTAGGAATAACGTCTATACCCGCGTGGCCGTTGCCTACCTTAACAATGGATTTAACTTCGCCGGTTTGTAGATCCAGGGCAGCCACACTGTTGCCCGTGTCCCGGATGAACGCGGTGCTTCCGTCTTTAGAGAGGTCAAGGTTGTGAGGGCCCTCCAAGCCGGGGGTAGGAATGATACGGGTTACTTTGCGTCGCCGTGTGTCTATGACACCTAATCCTGCGCCACCCTGCAAGGTCACATACGCCGTGTCTCCTTGAGCGTTGAATCGCACGTTATGCGGCATTTTTTCGGTAGGGATAGTGGCGACGGCTTTAAAAGTGGAGAGATCGATCACACTGACCGAGTTCGCGCCTTCATTGCTCACGTACGCTTCTTTGCCATCGGGTGAGATCTTTATCCCCTTTGACCCTTTATCAACATCGATCACGGCAAGTTGTTTGCCGCTATGCGTGTCAAATGCATAAACCGTTGCCGTACTCGGGCTCGTGACCAATAGCACGTTGCCATCCGGTGTTATGGTGTCGTAGAGCATGTTGGGTCCGCCTTGCCAGACCTCTTTGGAAGGGAAACGTTCAACCTGGTTCGTCAGTTTGAGCGTTACAAACGCAGGCGCAGGAAAGACATCGGCGTGCGCCGCCGCTACGCCCGTTAAACCAACTACTGTGCTAAAAAACCATTTACGGCAAGCCCGATGCATTGTTCCGAACTTAATCCGCCCTAGCATGCGATTCTTATCCTTATTTAGGACCACGGAAAAAAATAGTTATCCTTGCTTGTCTTTTTGTTCAACTTCTGCGTTTCGGCAATTGTTGCTTATTCCAATATGCGCCACTTGCCGCGCCTCGAATCTGAGCAAAAATCCGGTGCAATTTTTGAATAATTATTATTTTCCGCGACCCTTAGGTTGGGTCGAGCAATTAATATTGAACTTTTTTCACTCTCGGCGCAAGCTATCATTAGGCGTAACGGCAAAGGAATGCCCGGGATTAGTTAATCCGTTTTCATGGACGGGTTTGTGGTCGTGAGGTACCAGTGGAATCGAGAACGATGAAACAGTCGCTTTTTGACGCCGTCGGTGGCCTACCCACTCTACAGAAAGTGCATAAACTATTTTATGACAAAGTGTATGCGCATTACTGGCTGAAGCATTTCTTTAACGGGCATAGCCAACAATCGATAGAAAATCGCCAGACTTCTTTTATGGCGGAAAAGATGGGCGGTCCTGTTAAGTACATGGGCAAGCATCCTAAAATGGCGCACCGGCATATGTACATCACACAGGAACTTTTTGAGCTTCGCCGTGAGTTGTTGAAAGAGTCCTTAAAAGAAGCAGATTTAACTGACGAACTAATGGAGCGTTGGTTGAGAATCGATAGTGCCTTCATGGGCCAGATCGTCAAGGAATCCATTGAGTCGTTTTATAAGACCACATGGAAGTACGAAAAACGAATTATAATACCGAAACCAAAACATCACTAATGCTGCGGAGTCGATGCGGGAGAAGTGGGTCGATGCGGGAGAAGTGGGTCAATGCGTTAATGCGCGAAGCGACGTTACAGTTGAGCCTGCCAAATCATAACACCGAGCGCGTAAGTGACTAGAAGCGCCAACGCGGATACGAGTACTGCGTGTGGCCGCCGATAACGCTGGATAATGCCTATCGCATAAACCATGGCGACAAGCATTGCCACGGTGATAAGGGCCGTTATCACTAGATCCTCGGTGACCTCGTTGTTGACAAACGAGCGCGCTTGGAGGGTTTTGTAAGCCAGTAACGAGGTGTGAACACCGAGCAACGCCGCACTCAACACCAGGACGCTACGCGTCAAGGTTTTATAAGTTAACCCGAGTAGCTCTTGAAAACCGCTTTCGCCATTCATTTTCTCGTCTACCAGTTGTGTAAAGATTCTGTTGCGGACGTCGCTTCACCAATCGTTGTCGTACAATATTCGATGCGTCGATTAAATGGACGTTTAATTCATCCAAGCTGCTGAGCAAGACTTAATTGATGATCTGTGTTTTTCTCAAACAGAGCCCACCTTGACGTATCAGGAACTGCGGTTATTACGTTCTTGAGATATCCGTAAAGGGCGGGTGCGACCCGGGCTAGGTCCGTTAGATGACGCATAACGTTTGTTTCAAATTCAATACTGGCGTTTTTAGGTGGATTTGTCAAACGCCGGTATTTATCGCCACCGCGAAAAAAGCGCCATCGCGCGAAGGCCGACTTAACGAATGCGAGTTTTGATCAGGGCTGTCGGTATTATTTACAATGCTAGCCGAGCACACGTAAGGTATTGGCGAAACTACGTCGACATTCGGCCTAGTACGCCACCGATAACCATCCCCGTTTGTTCCTTAGGGCTCGCGCAAAAATAAGTTTACATTTTTGAGCGTTGAGGCGCCCGCCTGAGCTTCGATTCGACACGGCACAGAATCCAGGGCTAACACCTTTAGCTCCCATTCGCCGTTTGGACGCACGCTGGACGTGCCGAGCAGGGCGTTTGTGTTCGCGTTGCGGATCACTACCTCAGTCCCGGGCGTGTTATGTCGTCCTTCGACTTCCAGCCGGGCGCCATCGTCTTCCCATTCTGCTTCTTTGATGATGAAAGAGTCAGTGGATGGTTCGGCGACCCTGTCGTGCTCCTCTTCAGCAGCAAACGCAGCTAGCGGGGATGTCAACGAATAAGCCAACACGAGTAGTAGCATCAACGAACGGTAGAAAATTTGGCTATATCCGACTTTCGCAAAAGGAAAAATGGCCATTACACCTTACATCTATGCATATTCCGTTACTGCGCAATGTGCAAAAAACCGGAGGGATATGTACATAAACTCTATTTAGTACGATAGGTTAGGTGCGCGGCCTCCGTGTGGATAAAGCGTGAATGTCCGTTACACGGACCGCGTGGATAACCAGTGAAAAACAGGGATGTTTTTCACTGGTTATCCACACTCATTCACCCTTTACCCACACTCCGCCGTGAGAGTAACGTTGATCGTGGAGGGCTCTTCAACAACAACTAAATTTTTTAACTTATTGAAAATCCCTGGGATTTATGTTGCGAAATCCGGATTTACCCGAAAATTTTTGTTAACAATGCGAGAGGATCCATGTTGTATCTCCGTCAAGTTGAAACGTTGGGAGGGGCGAACGCCCCTCCCCGATACGCTGTCGAAGTTTCCTAGTTGTTGGTGTCGCTAGTCATCATCGTCCTCCTCGTCGCGATCGCCCCTTGAGTTACGTCCCCTGTTGCGGTTATCGTCATCGTCGTCGTCAACGGGTTGGGTGGTTCCAGGAGGCTGGACATCTGTCGTCGTCGTCGCCTGATCCACATTCGGCGCGATGGTGGCTACCCAGGCTATGTCGCCTGATTGTGAAGGTCTGAAATCCGGAAAGTCGAAATCACGAGACCGTAGGCCGCCGGCCGGTGCCGAAACCATCATCGATTCACGATAGACGACAACTCCGTTTTGAGTGCCAACCACCGTGGCCATCCGCGATTCCTCGACCGTGCCCGTGTTGCGAACTTCAAGTTCGACCTCGAGTGCTTCACGTTGACCGAGGCGGTATCTCCGGTCGACGTCCATTTCGTCGATCTCCAGGTTCGCATCACCTGCAGGCGGCGGGCTGGCGGCGACGATAGTGGCTGTCGTCATATCGGAGTCCGTCGCACCCGCGTCATCGGTGACCGTTAGGGTGACATTGAAGGTGCTTGCCGAGGTGTAGGTGTGGGTCGGGTTGACGCCAACACCGACACTGCCGTCACCGAAGTTCCAATCGTAGGCAAGCGATCCTCCTTCCGGATCAGATGAGCCTGTACCATCGAACTGTACGGCAATCCCCACCGTACCCGTGTACGGCCCGTTGGCATCGGCCGTTGGCGGTTGGTTGCCTAGTCCTATGGTGGCCGTCGTTGTCGCTGTATCGGTGGCGTCAGCATCATCTGTCACGGTAAGACTTACGGTGAACGTACCGTTTGCACTATAGCTATGGGTAGGCGTTGCGCCGGTGCCCGTGGTGCCGTCTCCAAAGTTCCACTCATAAGCAACAATCGTCCCGTCAGCATCATCGGAAGCGGTGCCATCGAACTGAACGGGGACGTTGACCGTCCCACTGTACGGTCCATTGGGGTCGGCTGTGGGCGGCTGGTTGACTACGGCGCCAATGTTTGCAGTTGTCGCGTCTGTTGCGCTCGCGCCTGCATCATCCGTTACCGTCAACGTTACCGTATAACTACCGTCGGCACTGTAGGTGTGGGAAGGTGTTGGCCCTGCATCCACGGCGACTGTGCCGTCGCCGAAGTCCCAGTCAAAACCTACGATGGTCCCGTCCGGATCATTTGAGCCGGTGCCATTAAACGTCACAGGAACACTTACCGTTCCATTATACGGGCCGTTGGCATTGGCCACAGGTGGCTGGTTGACGGTGCCAATGGAGGCTGTGGTCCCCGCTGAGTCGGTCGCACCGGAATCATCCATCACCGTCAGGGTGACATTGTAATTGCCGGCGGCAGCGTAAGTATGGGTCGGGCTAATGCCAGTGCCGGTTACGCCATCGCCGAACTCCCAGTCGTAGCTCACGATGGTGCCGTCCGGGTCGGAGGACCCAGAACCATCGAACTGCACGGCGGATCCAACTGTTCCACTGTACGGCCCGTTAGGATTGGCCACGGGTGCTTGGTTGCCGAGGCCGACGGTAGCCGTGGTCGTCGCGGTGTCGCTTAAGCCGCCATCGTCCGTTACCGATAGGGTCACGGTAAACGTGCCGGTTTCGGTGTAGGTATGCGTTGGAGTTGCGCCGTTGCCTGTGGCGCCGTCACCGAAGTCCCAGTCATAGCTGGCGATTGCTCCTTCCGGATCCGACGAGGCGGAACCATCGAACTGAATGGCGTTACCCACCGTCCCCGTGTAAGGACCATTGGGATCGGCAACGGGCGCCTGGTTTACTGGGGGTGGAGGATCGTTCGAATTACCGGGAAACGTTAAAGCAACGATTTCGTCGATGTTGGTGAATCCGTCGCCATCGGAGTCTAAAGACTCTATGGCGGTTAAGGAACCCGCATCTCGGAAATCGCTACCATAGGGATTGAAGCTGAAATTAGATTCGCTGACATGACAGGTGCTACACGTATCAAGTCGTGTCCCTGCCGTGCCGTAGGTGGTGTTAAAGTTATTTAGAAAAGACGAAAACGCCTGTGCCTGGGGCAACCAGACGATAAAGGTGAAAAGCAGTGTAAAAACGGTTAAAAAACCGTTTCTCGCTCGACGCATATTGATCATCACGAATTCCTCCTGATCGTGTAGTGGTGGGTGTAGCTATTGACTCTCGTTGATCCACCGCGAATTTGTTCCGTTTCCTAAAGGAACTCCCCCGCGCCCGCGTAATAAGGAAAAGGGACCTAAGCCAAATGCATACGTTGAGTCTAATCTAGAAACCTTAAGAGAAACTTAAATGGGCCTCGCGGGACCACGCGCCGAGACGAGTCGCTTCATTGATACGGGTTAACGCGTACCGAAGTAGACTTGGCCTATGACGTGTTCAGGGATTTTGTTCCAAAAACAGTGGGTACATCAGGTTGATCGGGTAACGAGGCGTGGCGCGAAGAGCGCATTAGACATGTAGGCCTTAGGGCTCGCGAAAAAATAACTTCGTATTTTTCGCGCCCAGATTTGGTTAAGATTTGGACACTCCGATTGAGCAAAACCGCAGGACTAGCCGGGCTAATTCGAGGACTTTGCGATTGAGAATTGTTCAAAGATGGCCCGAAGATGGGATGCAAAAATCGTAAGTTATTTTTTCGCGAGCCCTTAGTTGCCTTCGTGCTCCTGCGCAAGCGCTACGACAACACGACCTAATCCTAACGTCACCGCTGCCATTTCGGGGTATGCAAGATTTTCGGGGAGGTCGTGCGCGGTGTGATAGTGGGGATATCTGAACGGTGCCGTATCGGTGATCATTATCGCAGGGTATCCGACATCCCAGAAGGATGAGTGGTCAGAACGCCGAATGTCCGGTACCCATGCATCGGGTACGGACACGCCCACACTGGGTATCTGGGCGTGGGCGCGAAATGCAGCAATAGCTCGATGGACTAATGATCGCGACTTAAAATTTGCAACGAAACCGACAAAATTACCGGTGCTCGGGTAAAACCAAGACAGAGGCGGCGGATAGCGTTGGGATTGCGGTTTTTCTACAAATACGCCAAGACTCTCCAGGGAAATCATAGCAACGATAGCATCCTTCTGATCGCTCGCCTGTTTCGCGTATACGCGGCTACCCATTAGCTCGGTATCTGCGTGCGGCCGTTCTTCGTTAGTGAATGCGACAAAACGTACGGTTCGCGACAGAGATGACGATTTCAGTAGACGAGAGAGCTCGAGCAAGACCGCTACCCCGGAGGCGTTATCATCGGCGCCAGGTGAACCCTGTAGCGTATCGTAATGGGCGCCAATGACGACAATCTCTTCCGGATTTTTCGCACCTCTTTTGGTCACCTCTATGTTCTTAAACGGAATAACTGCGTTGCCGTAGGTCTGGACAACGGGGCTATACCCAAGGACTGTAAACTCAGCCTGTATGTAGCGAGCCGCCTCTTCAAGGCGTGTGGGAAGCAGGTAATTTCGCTCACCAATATTTTGCGCAAGGAAATTGACGTATCGCGAAAGGTTACGCTCGATGACCGTTAAATCTTCGGAAGCTCGTGACTTGTCGCCAGATTGAGAACGGCCCGGCATCCAGATCATTGTGTAATAGAGAGATATGAAAGTGAATGCTATCAAGGTCAATATTATAAGAAGACCGTACACGAGTATTTTCACTTCCTATCGCGCTCTTGAATAGGCCATGAGTAGTACAGAGAGTGCTATGATACTGGGAGCGTTGTCAACCAGCGGCGCATTAGTCGGGCTCATAGGCGTAGTATTGCTATCCTAGTCTTTGAAGTTTAGACGATATTTCCCGAGAGTTCATGTATGTCTGGAACGGATAAATCACATCGCCGAGCAGTCGGCGTAACGGGGACGCCAAGCGTATGCCGTAGAACGCTAGAGCGAATGCAATGACCGAGGCGGAACGATCAATCACTTCGGTGCCCGTGGCATCCGGATGGCATCTTGACCGATCGATAAACCGCGTGGCAGTTTAGCCTTTTTATCCTACGGATTGCATAGCAGGTTTTCTAAATAATGCTGTAGCCAAATTGGAGGAGAGAGTGATGAGCGCTAAATCCAAAGAAGAAATCCAGATGGAAATGAAAACGTTACATGAAAACTTAACCGATACAAGAAAGCGGCTTAACGCGTTAAAGCGTCAGTTCTCGCGAGGAGAAGTCGAAAATTATCAGTTGGCGGGCACGGGGGGTACGACGTTTCGCCTTTCCGATCTGCTTGGGGACAAGGATGACTTGATTGTCATTCAAAATATGGGGCGATCGTGTGTCTACTGCACATTGTGGGCCGATGGTTTCATGGGGCTATTGCCACATTTAAGGGATCGGGCGGCGTTTGTGGTTGTCTCTCCCGATGCGCCAGCGGTACAGCAGGAATTCGCGGAAAGCCGAGGATGGACGTTCCGCATGCTTTCCAGTGAGGGAAGTAATTTTAAACGAGATCTCGGTTTCGAGTCGGAGGCCGGGGAGCAGATTCCGGGGATATCAACCTTCTGCCGCAAAGGCGATAAGATTATCAATGTGGCCAATGATTTCTTCGGGCCGGGGGACGATTACTGCAGCGTATGGCACATGTTCGACCTGCTCGATAAAGGACCACATGGCTGGGGGCCTAAATTCAAATATTAGCAATCGCTCAGGATAATAACACATCGGATTGTGCCTATTCTGGTTTTACGTGACATGCGGAATGCGTAAGGGTCGTCTAAGGACTCGCGCAAAAATAACTTCACATTTTGAACATCGCTGCATCCCGCCTGGCTGCGTTGCCCTCCGTGGCCCTTAGGTAGGTTGGGTTGAGGAACGAAACCCAACAGCTCGGTCTCGCATTATAAACCTTCGAAATACCGCGCCATACGCAGGCGCGTTCTCGCATCGGGCAGTTGGCCGAATCCCGCCCCCATGTTTTCCAGCATGTGATCCACGCGCGACGTGGCCGGTATGGCGCAGGTTACATTTGGATGGGAAACAATGAATTTTAAAAAAAACTGGGCCCAGTTATCACAATCGAATTCACTTGCCCAGGCGGGCAGTGGTTTTTCCCTTACATAGCGGAACAGTGCGCCGCGCCTAAACGGCCGGTTGATAATGACCGCTACGCCACGTTCGGCCGCCATCGGCAATAAACGTTGTTCCACTTCGCGATCGACAATATTGTAGGTGAATTGCACAAAGTCGAAAGGTTCTCGGATTAAGGCTTTTTCCAATTTACCGTGTCGGCGGCCGTGCGACGTTGTGATACCAATATAGCGTATCCGTCCGTCTGCCTTCCACGCCTTTAACGTCTCTAGGTGCGTTGCCCAGTCACGCATGTTGTGAATCTGCATAAGATCGAATCTATCCACGCCCCACAGCTCCCGCGACGTTTCCATTTGCGAAACGCCAAACCTTCTTCCCCATGTCCACACCTTGGTCGCCGCAAATAGTGCATCCTTTTCTTTGATCCGATTCAGGCAATAGCCGATTACCCTTTCGGAGGAGCCGTACATGGGGGAGGAGTCGACGACGGCGCCGCCGTGGTTAAAAAACGCCTGCAGGACGTTAACACGTGTGGCACGGGCGGCATGGTCGTCGTCGACGTCGAAGGTCATCCATGACCCCATACCAATAACCGGTATTTTCTCACCTGTGGACGGTATGCCTTTGACGATAGGAGATCGTGGGCCGGCCAGGGCTTCGGTTTCGATATACCGCGCCGCCGCCAGGCCTCCCACTAATCGTATGAATGAGCGTCGAGTTAGCGTATGGTGGTTTGTATTCATCGTCCTGCGCGTTCACCTGGCCTCAATGAAGTGGCCAGTGTACTTGAAGGGCTTGGCGGTGATTAAGCGCTAACGTTTTTAATCTACCCATCTGCAATCCAGTTGGCATGATGGTAGCCCTTACCGTTGTATCCGCGTGGTTGTACGTTTCAAAGGAGTGCGCATGCGACGGCATCTTCCAATGGTCCTGTTAATTTACCTAAGGGCCACGGAAAAAAATAATTATCCAACCTTGCTTGTCTTTTTGCTCAGCTTCTGCGTTACGGCAAGTGTTGCATATTCTAATATGCGCCACTTGCCGCGCCTTGAATCTGAGCAAAACTCCGGCGCAAGTTTTGGATAATTATTATTTTCCGCGGCCCTAAGGGCTCGCGAAAAAATAACTTACGATTTTCGCATCCCATCTTCGGGTCAGTTTTGAACAATCCTCAATCGCAAAATCTTCGAATAAGCCCGGCTAGTCCTGCGGTTGTGCTCAATCGGATTGTCCAAAACTGACCCAAATCTGGGCGCGAAAAACACGAAGTTATTTTTTCGCGAGCCCTAAGAACACGAAGCCAAACCACGCCGACCATGCGTCGCGTGGATATTACATGCACTGGCGTGAGGGAATAGCTAATTACGCTTTTTAGAGTAGTAGAGGCGAGGCGCGTATCGCCAGGACGTGTTAACGGCTCGCGTTACATAAAGCGTATAAAGCTGCCCCTAACCCCTGTGCGCTCGTTGGGACAAGGTGAAAAACGCGAGAACATACGTTGCCGCGTTGGAACATCGTCGATATCGTAGCCAAATGTTCGAGTAAATTCCGCATTCAGATACGTCATATTTTGCTTGTCGTCGTTCAATGCAAAGAGTACCGGAGACCCGTCAATAATGGCTCGGAACGTGGACTCGCTTTTTCGCAACAGCGCTTCGGCCTGTTTGAGGTCATGAATAGGTCGGCCAAGTACCAAAAAATACCTAACGCCTTCCTGCTCGACGACCGTTAAATTCACTTCAAGATCTATCGTGAAGCCGCTTGAACGTGCACGTTCTATTTTTGCACCATACGCGGCTAGGCACGTCCTGTTCCATGGACCGTAACGCTTTGCTCATTCGCGAAATCGAGCATACGCTGTAGAGGTATCAGTGCGTTGCGGCGTATGTCTTCATCAACAACGATTTCATTGCGTCCATGCTCGAGGGTGTCTGCTAAGCTTTCCAGGTCATTCATTGCCATCCATGGACACTGCGCGCAACTCTTACAGGTTGCGCCCGCGCCCCCGGTCGGCGCTTCTATAAAAACTTTATTCGGTGCGGCTTGGCGCATTTTGTGAAAAATACCTTTGTCCGTCGCAACGATTAATTTGTTGACTTCCAACGACGTGGCCGCTTTGATGAGCTTCGTGGTTGAGCCGACCACATCGGCAAGTTTAATGACGTCTGCGGGCGATTCCGGATGGACAAGCACTGCCGCGTCGCGGTGAATAGCTTTTAGCTTGCGCAGTTCACGCGCTCTAAATTCGTCATGAACGATGCAGGATCCATCCCACAGTAGCATATCCGCCCCGGTTTCCTGTTGTATATAGGCACCGAGGTGCTTATCGGGGGCCCATAGTACCTTTTCTCCGTTTTCCGCGAGGTGCTCTACTACGTCGAGTGCGATGGAGGAGGTGACGACCCAATCAGCCCGAGATTTTACGGCAGCGCTGGTGTTTGCGTACACGACGACGGTTCGATCGGCATGGGCGTCACAGAACTTGGCGAACTCATCGGCGGGGCACCCAAGATCCAAAGAACAGGTCGCGTCTAGATTGGGCATAAGCACGCGCTTTTCTGGGTTTAGAATCTTGGCCGTTTCTCCCATGAAACGCACGCCAGCAACGACCAATGTCGATGCGCTTTGCTCCGTGCCGAAACGAGCCATGTCCAGCGAGTCGGATACGTATCCTCCGGTTTCATCGGCCAACTGCTGCAGCTCGGGGGAAGTGTAATAGTGAGCCACCAAAGCAGCATCTTTGACTCTTAGAAGCTGTTTAATGCGTTCTATAAGTGTGGACTTGTTTTTCGTTGTCGGCGGGGTGGTTGTGGATACGTATCCCTGCTTTGAGGGTGGGTCGCTATAAGGAACTGCCGGTGAGTTGTAAGCCATGTTCGTTCAGCCCTCTCTTAAGTTACTTAATTATGTCGACCCGGTCAGGGTTTTTCGCACAATACAGCTTGGCTGGTCGGTGTTGACCGTTACGTCGGATTTCTCCCGTCTCTTCAACACAATTGAGAGCGAGAATCCACTTCCTAAAGTTTCTTTTGTCGAGATTTTCCCGAAGCAAGATTTCGAAAACGCCCTGAAGTTCACTCAATGTAAACCGTTCGGGCAAGAACTGGAAAGCAATGGTTGAGTACCTTGTCTTCGCCGATATCCGTTGTTGCGCTGTATCTACAATCGCCCGGTGATCAAAGGCAAGCGGCGGGAGGTTGTCTAGCGCAAACCATTTTACCTCCGCGGCATCTGAAGCCGCGACGGGTGTTAGCTTCTCAGGCGGAATAAGTGCGTAATACGCAACCGTAATCACCCGCTCTCTTGGGTCCCTATCGGGCTGACCGAAGGTATAAAGTTGTTCCAGATATACGCCTGTAACGTTCGTTTCTTCTTCGAGTTCTCTAGATGCTCCCGTGTCGAGGTCTTCATCAATGTCTACAAACCCTCCGGGCAAGGCCCATTTGTCCTTGAACGGTTCATTATTACGTTTAATTAAAAGCGCTTGCAGGCACTGATCACCTATGGTGAACACGACAATATCGGTCGTCACTGCCGGATGCGGATACTCATAACAAAATTTCATCGGATACGAGCTAGTGTAAATATTACACTAAACTTTAAAGAATGTTCATGTGATTGTCAACGCCTGAGGCTAGCCCGCATTTCCTACAAAAACGAACGAAAACCGCGCAAAGATGTACAAATTACGTTCTGAAGTTTGCCCGATAGGGCTCGGGAAGAAATAACTTCGTGTTTTTCGCGCCCAGATTTGGGTCAAATTTGGACAATACGATTGAGCAAAACCGCAGGACTAGCCTGGCTAATTCGAGGTTTTTGCGATTGAGGATTGTTCAAAGATGGCCCGAAGATGGGATGCGAAAATCGTAAGTTATTTTTTCGCGAGCCCTTAGGGTAAACAAAACGCGACCGGTCTACTGTCGCGTTTTTGAGTGACTCTATTGGTAATGAAGGGGTTAAGCGGTTAGTCAACGCAACGGCGTTAAATTGAGGTAAAACGCCGAGTTTATTCGCATTTTTACGCCTTTTTTTGTACTTTTGTAGGGCCAAGCGTAGGTGAGCCGAACAGTTGCGCTACCGTTTATAGCCCGTCACCATGATAAATGGGCTGGGTGGGGCCATTTGGCGTGACTCGACATCTACAAAACCGACATCGCGCAAGATGTCTTCCATTTCTTTCGTCGAGTACGAGGAGCCAGCGACGGTGTTGATGATCTGATTGACACCGATCAAGGCCGCCAGTTGGGGCCCTTTTTTATCAGCGTGAAGTAGTTGCTCTTGTATCATGATTACGCCGTCCGTATTCATGGAGTCGAAACACTTCTGCAACAGTTTCTTGATGTTGTCGGGCGATTCCTGATTGGTCATGGATGATAGCAGCATGGCGTCATTACTTTCGCCAAGACTGTCGGTGTTATAGTCACCGGGTAGCAGCGTGACGCGGTCCTGCATGGAATACTGGTCCACGATCTCCTTGGCAATATTGAGGTTTTGGGGGCGATCCATTGCGACGGCATTCAGTCCCTCGTACCTTTCACAGAACTTCACTGCGAAGGTCGCTGGTCCGCAGCCCACATCCACGAGTTGCTTCTTACCGGTTAGGTCGATCATGCTCGTCAGTACGTCGGATTGCGATAAGGCGCGGTTGTGCATGCCCATCATATAGTTCCGCGTTTCCTCGTCGCTATACTCCTGATGCATCAACGCAGAGGGTTTACCCGTCTTGACCGTGTTATATAACCCCCCCCACGCTTCGTACCAGTTTTCAAACATATAGACAATGCCGCCCTGGTAAAACGTGCTAGAGTTGGTTAGGAATGTCTGGCTGAACGTGTTATTCCTAAATACGTCACCATCACGATTCAGAAAATCCATCGACACCAAGGCGCTCAAGAGCGCGCCTAAGCAACGACGGTCAGCATCGGTTTCCTGGCGAAGAGTGTCCAGGTCTTTCGCCTGACCATCCAATAGATTGAAGATATCGAGCCGGTTAGCGGCGTGTAGCACGCACGATTGCCAATAACCCGAAGCGACCTGCATGACCTTCATCGGATCCATACCCTCAGGTAATCCCCAACTCTCGGCACCGCTCTTTTTCTCTTCGTTTAAATCAGACATTTAAAAACCTCTCAGGTACGCTAGTCCAAGCAGCAAATAACTTATTAATATGAACGATACTGGCCAATTTGTCCAATCCGATAAATGGTCGCCGGCTGGACCTTATTTTTTTTTTTGGAAATACCTCGGTACCCCTTGTGCAGTAACGACCAAGCGAGGGTCATCGGATCGGGTGAGAAATGGGGGTTAACGCGGTGTGTACAGACAGACACGCAAATCAGGGGAGTGTAGCCTGGACAGAACACGTTGACGCTGCCATGATTGGGGCATGCCCCTCACGGTATTCCATCCCGCAGTTGCTCAGTGGTTTCGCTCGCGTTTCAACGCGCCGTCGCAGGCGCAGACTCAGGCATGGCCGGCGATACGCGCGGGCCGATCAACATTGATCGCGGCGCCCACAGGCTCGGGTAAGACCTTAGCAGCGTTTCTGGCGGCCATCGACCAACTGATCAAGCAGGGTCTGAAAACACCGCTGCCGGATGAAACGCGCGTATTGTATGTGTCACCGCTCAAAGCATTGTCGAATGATATCCGTAACAATCTAGAACAACCGATAGCCGGTATTCGGGAGGCGTTACTGAAAAAGGGCCTCCGGGACGTGCCGATTCGTGCCCAGGTGCGCAGCGGCGATACTTCGCGAGCGGAGCGCGAGGCAATGAAACGCCATTCGCCGCATATCCTCGTCACCACACCCGAGTCCTTACATATATTACTTACCTCGGATTCAGGGCGTGAGATGCTGCGTACGGTGCGCAGCGTGATAGTGGATGAAATCCACGCGCTGGCTGGCAACAAACGCGGTGCCCACCTCATGCTATCTCTGGAACGCCTGGCCAAACTAATCCCAACGCCCCCGCTTCGCCTAGGCTTGTCAGCCACGCAGAAACCCATCGAGACCATGGCGCAGTACCTGACGGGTACCCATCCGACACCCTGTACCATTATCGACACGGGCCACGTGCGTGCACGGGATTTACAACTTGAGGTAACCGGTTCTCCACTTGAAGCGGTGATGTCCAATGAAGTGTGGGGGGAGATTTACGAACGTCTCCAACAGCTTATTGAGGAACATCGTACCACGTTAATTTTTGTGAATACTCGCCGCCTTGCGGAACGGGCGGCGGCGGCACTGGCTGGGCGGCTGGGCGACGAAGCCGTAGCCGCCCATCACGGCAGTCTTGCTAAGGAACACCGATTGGACGCTGAACAGCGGTTGAAACAAGGCAAACTGAACGTGATGGTGGCGACGGCTTCCCTCGAACTCGGTATTGATATTGGTGAAGTGGATCTGGTGTGCCAGTTGGGATCGCCCCATGCTATTGCCACTTTGCTGCAACGGGTTGGACGTTCCGGTCACCGCTTTGGCGCCATGGTCAAAGGTCGGCTTTTCCCATTGTCACGCGATGACCTGGTGGAGTGCGCGGCAATGTTGGCGGCGATTCAGCACGATGAACTGGATCGTATATCGATCCCCGATCACCCACTGGATGTGCTCGCGCAGCAAATCGTGGCGGAAGTCGCCAGTCGTGAATGGAACGAGGAGGAACTGTTCAAGGCCTTTACCAACGCCTGGCCTTATCGCGCGTTAACGTACTCGCAATACATCGACGTGGTGAAGATGCTTAGCGATGGTTTTCACACC
Organism: uncultured Chromatiaceae bacterium; assembly: GCA_945787615.1. Lineage (GTDB taxonomy): Bacteria > Pseudomonadota > Gammaproteobacteria > JAADHS01 > JAADHS01 > CALZJI01. Next base: position 26,396 of record CALZJI010000093.1, read on the forward strand.
CGGCGCGGCCGTCGCAGCGCGTATCTTCACCGCGATGGGGTGCATGGCATGCTGCGGGCGCGACGCGGTGCACGGCTTACGGCGATCACCAACGGCGGTACAATCCCGGATCAGTTCGATTACGACGTAATTCTTCAACCCGAGGGGACGTTCATTGGCACGCTCAACGAAGACTTCGCGTTCGAAAGCCTGCCGGGCGATATTTTCCAGTTGGGTAACAGTTCCTACCGCATGCTGAAGATAGAACGAGGCCGGGTTTTTGTGGAAGATGCCCATGGCCAGCCGCCAAACATTCCGTTCTGGTTCGGTGAGGCGCCGGGGCGCAGCGACGAACTCTCCTATTGGACGTCCGAGTTACGCGCCGCGGTGGATGCTCAACTCGAGCAGGGTCAGTCAGCGGCATACCGATATCTGACCGACACACTGCGTTTGTTGCATCCCGTGGCGGAACAGCTTGTGCAATACCTCGCGGCCGCTAAAGCGGCATTAACGGTCCTGCCTACCCAACAGAAAATCGTGTTCGAACGGTTTTTCGATGAAAGCGGTGACATGCACTTTGTGATTCATTCCCCTTTTGGTTCGCGTATTAACCGTGCTTGGGGGCTGGCACTGCGGAAACGTTTTTGTCGCCGCTTCAACTTCGAACTACAAGCCGCCGCGACTGAAGATAATATTGTGCTCTCATTGGGGCCTACACACAGTTTCCCGTTGGAGGAGCCCGCTCATTACCTGAAATCCGATAGCGTAGAGGACGTGTTGGTGCAGGCGTTATTGGCCGCTCCGGTATTTCCGGCACGTTGGCGATGGAATGCAAATACGGCGTTGGCAGTACCACGTAACCGCGCCGGCAAAAAAGTACCGGCAGCGTTTCAGCGCAACAATGCTGAAGATCTCGTGGCGTTGATCTTTCCCGATCAGCTTGCTTGTTTCGAGCACATTGGCGGCGATCGCGACGTTCCCGATCATCCGCTGGTTAACCAGACCCTCTATGACTGCTTGCATGATCTAATGGACATTAACGGACTTAGGCGGTTGTTAACAGGCCTCGAGCAAAGTGAGATACAAATCATAGCACGCGAGTTGGCGAGCCCGTCGGCCATGGCGCAGGAAATTCTCAATGCGCGGCCGTATGCATTTTTGGATGACGCGCCAGCAGAGGAACGCCGCACGCTCGCTGTGCAACAACGCCGCTTCTTAGATCCCCAATCCGCGGCCGATCTCGGACGTCTCGACCGGTATGCCATTCGACGGGTACACGTGGAGGCCTGGCCTCAGGTGCGTACTGCGGATGAATTGCACGATGCGCTGGTGGTGCTCGGTTTTCTAACTGAAATGGAAGGCGAACACGGTCCGTTGTCACAATCGAATGATCGGCTCGCACACAGTTGGCCGCAACAACTGGAAAGCCTACAACAGGTACAACGGGCGACGGTGTTGACGAGGCCCGATGGTACGCGCCTGTGGGTTGCGGCGGAACGTTTGCAGGCTATGCAACGCCTTTGCCCGGATGCACAGTTAAGCCCCGTGATTACCGCTATCACCAGTGAAGAAGCCGCCGATAGCGACACCGCGTTGCGTGAAATCGTTCGTAGCCGGCTTGAGGGTTTGGGGGTGGTAAATGTTGCGCAACTGGCCGAACCGTTATCACTGGATTATGCCGCGGTTGAACAGACGCTAAACGCGTTGCAGCGGGAAGGCTTCGTTATTCAAGGGCAATTCACGCCCGATGGCAAAGACGTCGAATGGTGCGAGCGCGGCCTGTTAGCGCGCATCCACCGTTATACGCTAAAGCAGTTGCGTAGCGAAATCGAGCCCGTTGCGCCGGCGGACTTCATGCGCTTTTTATTCCATTGGCACGGTTTGGATGATCCGGGCGAGGGGGAGGCCGCTCTGCAGCGTACCTTGTTACAATTGGAAGGTTTGCATCTACCGGCCGGAAGCTGGGAAGACGATATCTTGCCGGCGCGTCTTCAGCCCTATTGGGGGTCCGATTTGGATAAGCTCTGCGCTGCCGGTAAAGTCGTGTGGTTACGTTTGCATTCCAGTGCGCCGAGTAATGAGCGAAAACACAAAGGCCCCGCTATTAAGACGACACCCATTGCATTTATCGCTCGTCCGGATCTTAAGCACTGGCGTGCGTATTCGCCATTACCCACGACGGCGAACATGACCCTTTCCGGTGCCGGAGAAAAAGTGTACCGGTTGCTCAACGATTGGGGTGCCAGCTTCTTCGAAGAGTTATTGTCGGCAAGCGGCCTACTCAAATCACAGCTGGAGGCGGCGCTCGGTGAACTCGCTGCATGGGGACTGATCACTTCGGATAGTTTTCAGGGTTTAAGATCTCTTATCGCTCCGCAGAAACTCCAGCGCCGTCGCAGTCGCCGTAAGCCTGTTTATGACCCTTTGGCGGCAGCGGGACGCTGGTCGCTATTACGTCCATTGGCTCATTGCGAGGCTGATCCGTATGCCCATGCGGAGCATATTGGACGCGTGTTGCTGCGCCGTTACGGCGTCGTATTCCGTAAAGTGCTGGAACGCGAGGGCGTACTTCCTCCTTGGCGCGAGCTGCTCTATGTGTATCGTCGCATGGAAGCGCGCGGGGAACTGCGTGGAGGCCGTTTTGTTCATGGGTTCGCGGGAGAACAGTTTGCATTACCTGAGGCAGTCGCGGCATTGCGTGAAACACGCAATAAACCAAAACAAGGCGACCGTATTGCCATCAGCGCCGCGGACCCGTTGAATTTAACGGGTTTCATAACACCGGGACAACGCGTAGGTCTGCAACACAGTCATCGCGTGTTATATCGTGACGGCGTGCCCATCGCGGTTGGTGTGCAAGGCAAGATTACCTTTCTCGACCGTATCGAGCCGCTAGATCAATGGCAGATAAAGAAGGAACTGTTCACTAAGCATCACGCTGTCGCTAATAGCGCGATTCTGCTAACCTCTGACAATTAGTTTCTGTTTGTAGAAATTCCAATACTTTGGGAAAATCACTATGCGTTGGCGTGGAAATCGAAAAAGTAGCAATGTGGAAGACCGACGTAGTATGCGCGTCTCCGGCATCGGCGGCGTAGGCGGTGGTGGTATGTTACGCCTGCTTCCCGTGGTATTTAAGTTCCTGGGCTTCAAAGGCACCGCAATACTGGTAGTGTGTGTGGGTGCTTACGGCTTATTGACGGGAAACCTCGGGAATATGTTAGCTGGCCTTGGTCTCCAACAAGGCACCACAGCCAGTACGTCCGTAGAACCGCTTCGGGAAACTGCAGAAGAAAAAGAACTAGTAGACTTCGTTTCTGTCGTCTTGGCCGATACAGAAGATACGTGGAACACCTTGTTCCGACAAAAGGGAAAAACTTATCAGGAGCCACGCCTTGTTCTGTTTCGAGATGCAGTAAAATCCGCCTGCGGAATGGCTCAATCTGCGATGGGACCCTTTTATTGTCCAGGTGATCAACAAGTCTACATCGATCTGGGGTTCTATGATCAGTTAAAAAATCGCTTCAAAGCACCGGGAGACTTTGCCCAGGCCTATGTCATTGCCCACGAAGTGGGTCACCATATCCAGACCCTGGAGGGCACATCCAGTAAAGTACACGCGGCCCGTAATAAACTAAGCAAAGCAGAAGGTAACAAGCTCGCCGTTCGACAGGAACTGCAGGCGGATTGCCTTGCAGGTGTCTGGGCCAATCATGCCAACAGCACCCGAGAACTGCTCGAAGCAGGTGACGTCGAAGAAGGGCTGACGGCTGCTAGCGCCATAGGTGATGATACGTTACAGAAACAGTCACAAGGATATGTAAGCCCGGACTCATTTACCCATGGCAGTTCGGCACAACGAGTGAAATGGTTCAAAATAGGTTTGGCAAGCGGCGACATGGACAGTTGTGACACATTCAACAATATCTAGGCCCGTGCGTGCGGTGCACGATCCAAAATGTTAAGCACCTGCACGATAGTAGAACTTGAGAATGCCACCTAAGGGCCACGGAAAAAATAAGGGTCAATCCGGATTTCGCAACATAAATCTGATTGATTTTCAATAAGTTAAAAAATTTAGTTGTTGTTGAAGAGCCCTCCACGATCAACGTTACTCTCACGGCGGAGTGTGGGTAAAGGGTGAATGAGTGTGGATAACCAGTGAAAAACAGGGATGTTTTTCACTGGTTATCCACGCGGTCCGTGTAACGGACATTCACGCTTTATCCACACGGAGGCCGCGCACCTAACCTATCGTACTAAATAGAGTTTATGCGCATATCCCTCCGGTTTTTTGCACATTGCGCAGTAACGGAATATGCATATATGTAAGGTGCA